>VAYX01000057.1 GCA_005885325.1 Actinomycetota bacterium | reverse complement strand
CTGAACGTGATGGCCGGGCCGGCCGAACGAGCCTGGCGCGTGTGCACGGATCCCACGCATGAGTGGTTGTGGGAGCTCTTCGCCGAGCTCGGCCCGGACCCCCGGTGCCCGCTCACCACGGCCGACGGCCCTCGACCCTCCCGCCCGTAGGGCTCGCGGGCAGTTTGCCGCTCGAGCGCCGGGGTAGGCTCCGAGGGCGCCTCGATCGAGGCGCTCGGGGGGAGGAACGCGCCATGGCGACCACGAACGGCTCTCGTTCCGGTTCGTTGCTTCGAACGGCCTCCATCATCGGCTTCGGCGTCCGAACGCTCGTGCGCAAGGACATCGAGCTGGCCAAGCGGGAGATCTCGGAGAAGGTGAAACGGGCGGGGGTCGGGATCGGCATGTTGGTGGCGGCGGGCATCCTGGCCCTCTGCGCTCTCGGCGCGTTCACGGCGGCGGCCATCCTGGCCCTGGCCATCGTGCTCCCTGCCTGGGCCTCCGCGCTCATCGTGGGAGGCGTCTGGGTGCTCTTCGCCCTCATCGTCGGGTTGATGGGAAAGGGCAACCTGAAGAAGGCAACCCCGCCCATCCCGAAGGGCGCGGCCGAGGCGGTGAAGGACGACGCTCGCTATCTCACCGGGCAGCTGAAGCGGGGAAAATAGGGCGCGTGAAGGAGATCCTCCGCAAGGTCGACGCGTTCCAGAAGCGGCATGCGACGATCGCGTTCCCCTTCGCGGTGGTCAAGAAGTTCGGTGACGACCAGGCGGGGAACCTGGCCGCCCTGATCGCCTACTACGGGTTCTTCTCGCTGTTCCCCCTGTTGCTCGTGTTCGTGACCATCCTGGGCATGGTCCTTCGCAACGATCCCGACCTCCAGCAGCGCATCGTCGACTCGGCGTTGGCCAACTTCCCGGTCATCGGGACCCAGATCTCCCGAAACGTCCATGCGCTCGACGGGAACGGCCTGGTCCTCGCGGTCGGGATCGTGCTGACCCTGTGGTCCGGCCTGGGAGTGGTCAAGGCCACCCAGGCCGCCTTGAACACGGTGTGGAACGTCCCCTTCGAGCACCGCCCAAACCTCCTCAAGTCCACGCTTCGGGCGTTGATCATGCTCGCGGTGCTGGGGGTGCTGACCCTGGCCTCCGCCGCGGCGGGAAGCGTCGGTGCGGGGAGCGACCATTGGTGGACGGCGGTCCTCGGTCTGGCCATCTCGTTCGTGATGAACCTCGTCCTGTTCCTGTTGGCCTTCCGCGTCCTGACCAGCGAGAACCTGACGTGGGCCGACGTCGCGCCCGGCGCCGCCGTCGGCGCCGTGGCCTGGACGGCCTTGCAGGCCCTCGGCGGGTACTACGTCAGCCATCAGCTCCGGGGGGCCAGCGAGGTCTACGGGACGTTCGCCGTGGTCATCGGGCTACTGGCGTGGATCTTCATCGGCGCGCAGGTCACGCTGCTCGCGGCGGAGTTCAACGTGGTGAGGAAGCGCCGCCTGTGGCCCAGGAGCCTGGTGCAGCCGCCGTTCACCGACGCGGACGTCCAGGCCCTGACCCACTACGCGCGGCAGGAAGATCGCCGGGCGGAAGAGCGGATCGACGTCGAGGTTCAGGGCCGGCGCTCGGAGGCCGGGGGGGTGGACTAGCATCGAGGGAGCGCCGGCGCCCCGGGTGCGACCCCCCCGGGAGTGGACCGGCCACCGATGGAAGGAGGAACCATGGCCAAGGCCACGCAGAGCGACCCGTTCAAGGTGGCGGACGGAGATCGCCCGGCGAGCAGCCAGCCGCTGTTCCACCAGCACGGCGTGGAGGTGCAGAAGTTCGGGAAGATGCGGCTGTTCCCGCTCGCGCTCAACTTCGAGGTCCGCCTGGAGAGCGTCCAGCTGCTGAACCAGATCGTCTCGGACTCCATGATCCTGTACGCCCTGTACAAGAAGCATCACTGGCTGGTCCGGGGCCCGACCTTCTTCCAGCTGCACCTGTTGCTGGACAAGCATGCGGACGAGCAGCTGAAGCTGATCGACCTGCTGGCCGAGCGGGTGCAGACCCTCGGCGGCGTGGCGGTGGGAGACCCCCGTCTCGCGGCAGAGATCACGACCATCCCCCGCCCACCGGATGGCGCGGAGGAGGTCCCGGCCATGCTGTCCAGGCTCCTCGAGGCCCACGAGATCATCATCGAGAAGGTCCGCGAGGCCATCACCAAGACCGCGGAGAACCGCGACGACGGGACCAACGATCTGCTGATGAGTGACGTGCTACGGACGAACGAGCTTCAGGTGTGGTTCGTCGCCGAGCACCTCGTGGACATCCCGGTCGTTCGGGTTTGAGGGGCTCGCCCGAAGCGAACTACGGGCCCGGCTTGCTCACCGGCCCCGAGCGAACAACCCGCTGAGTCCGAGCCATCGGCGCCGCGATGACTCGAGCTTCGCGAAATCAGGGCGGTCGATGCGGCGGAGCTGGAGGCATAGATTGATCAGCATCTCGCGGGTGGTCACTGGGCCGTCTCCCGGAGTGGCCTCCCGGGGCTCGGGGAGGTGCTGCTGGAGCTCGACGTACATGGCTCGAGCCACGCCGGGCTCCTGGTCGAGCAGGCGAAGGAGCGCCTGCCGCGTGAGCTCGAGGGAGCCCACGGCGGTCTCGGCGGAGATCGTGGCCGTTCGCGGTCCGCCGTCGATCACGGCGATCTCACCGAAGTACGAGCCCGGCTCCAGCGTGGACACCTCTTTGCCGTCGATGCTGACCTTCGCCGTCCCCCTGGTGAGGACGAAGAAGCCCTTCCCCCTTTCGCCCTCCGTGACGATATGGACGCCGGGCTGGTACTCGACGGCGTGGGACGAGCCGAGGACCGACAACAGCTGGCCGTTCGTCAGCCCGGAGAACAACGGGACGGAGCGGAGAGTCTCGAGGTGCTCGGACTTGATCCATCGAAGCCCCAGCCAACTCGCCACGATGAGGATGAGGAAGATCGCGGCCGGAACCAACCAGGAAGACACGACCCCGGCGCCGATGAGCGGAACGACCACCCGCACCCCCGTCTCCGAAGGGGTGACCATAGCTCCGCGAACCGACGAGCGCAAAACCCCCGTCCTGCTCAGCCCGGATCGGATCGCGGGAGGCCCGTATGGATGGCCCGCACGGTCTCGATCGTGTCGGCGTCCTCGGGACGCTTGTCGGGACGGTAGCCCTTGACCCGGGCGAACCGGAGGGCCAGGCCTCCCGGGTACCGAGGGCTGCCCTGCACGCCGTCGAAGGCCACCTCGACGACCAGCTCGGGACGGACGTACACGGTGTAGTCGTCTCGGTGGGTCTCGAGCTCGAGGAAACGCTCGGTCTGCCACGCGAGCATCTCATCGGTCATGCCCTTGAACGTCTTCCCTAGCATGACGTAGCCGCCGGTGGCCGGGTCGCGAGCTCCCAGATGGAGGTTGCTGAGCCAGCCCCGCCGCCGCCCGTGTCCCCATTCCACGGCCACCACGACGAGGTCGAGGGTGTGCGCTCGCTTGACCTTCAGCCAGCTCGCTCCGCGCCGGCCGGCCTCGTAGGGGGCATCGAGCGCCTTCACCATCACACCCTCATGGCCCAGTTCCAGCGCTCCCTCGAGGAACCGGTCTGCCTCCTCCGGGTCGGCGGTCAGGATCCTCGGCACCCTCATCGCTCCCGGGAGGCGAGCGTCGAGCGCGGCGATCCGTTCCTCGGCGGGCCTGTCGATGAGGTCGTCGCCGTCCAGATGCAGGACGTCGAAGAAGAACGGCGAGAGCGGAACGGTTCGGCGAAGCTCCGGCACGTCCAATCGGCTTCCGAAGCGGCTCATCGTCAACTGGAACGGATGCGGGCGCCCGTCCGGACGGAGCGCGATGGCCTCCCCGTCCAGGATCACGGCGGCGATCGGTAGTGCGCGAACCGCCTCGACCACCTCCGGAACCCGATCGGTGATGTCGGCCAGGTTCCGGGTGAACGCGCGGACCTCGCCGTCGAGCCGGTGCACCTGGATGCGGGCGCCGTCGAGCTTCCACTCGACCGCGGCGGGATGGATGCGCCCCAGTGCGTCCGTGAGATCGGTGGAGGTCTGCGCCAGCATCGGCTTGATCGGCCGCAACATCGTGAGCCGGAACCCGGTCAACCCTTCGGTGCCGCTCGCGAGGGCCTCGGCCGCCACGACGCCGAGGTCGCCGGCGACCATCAGCGCCCGGCGGACCTCCGATGCGGGCACGCCGGCCGCCCTGGCAACGGCCTCGACCATGATCCCCTCGAGCGCACCCTGCCGGATCTCGCCGGACAGGAGGCCGAGCAGGAACCGTCGCTCCCGGTCCGTCGTCCGGGCGAACAGCGCGGTGAGCTCGCTCCGCCGTGCCGCCTGCGAGCCCTTCCCGCTCGCGGCGGCGATCCGATCCAGGGCGGCGTGAACCTCTGCGAGCTCCAGCGAGGGTGGGGGAGTGGCGGGCGCCGGCAGATCCCGAAGGGAGGCCCATCCGACGCCCACCGTCCCCTGCGGCAGGACGCCGGAGAGGTAGGCCACGGCGATCGGGACCTCATCCAGCCGGAGGCGGCGAAGGATGCCGGCCAACAGGTCGATCTTGGCCAGCCGCGACCGCGTCTGCCCGACCGCCGTCGAGATCCGTGCGATCTCATCGAGGAGCACGTGGGAGATTCTCCGACACGACGGCCACGGTGGATGCCGGGATCGGTCCGGTGAACGGTGTGGCAGGATGCGGGAGCCGATGAACGAACGACCGGAGACGACGATGCGCGAGCCGGTGGGTGAGCCGCTTCGAAGGACCGTCCGGCTGCCACTGCCGGTGGATCTCGGGTTGACCCTCGGGATCCTCGCGTACGGGCGGGCCAACCCGTGCGTTCGGCGGGAACCCGACGGCTCGTGGTGGCGGGCGACCCGGACCCCCCTCGGTCCCGCCACGGCGCGATTCGAAGCAGCCGAGGACGGGATCAGGGCCGAGGGATGGGGGCCCGGCGCGGAGTGGGTGCTCGATGCCGCCCCGGACCTCCTCGGTGCGCGCGATTCGCTGGATGGGTTCGATCCGGCTCCGGGCATCGTCCGCGACCTCCATCGGCGGATGCCCGGACTGCGTATCCCGCGATCCCGGGCGGTGTTGGAGACCCTGGTGCCCACGATCCTCGAGCAGAAGGTGCCGGGGCCGGAGGCGTTCGCCGCCTACCGGAACCTCGTGAGCGCGTTCGGCGAGATGGCGCCCGGCCCGGGCCGCCTTCGGCTCCCGCCCACGCCCGACGTCCTGGCCCGGACCCCGTATCCGGCATTCCATCCGCTGGGGATCGAACGAAGGCGCGCGGACACGCTCCGTGCCGCAGCGTCCCGTGCGGTCCGGTTGGAGGAGACCGGGGAGATGTCGCTGCCCGACGCGTACCGCCGGATCCAGGCGTTCCCCGGGGTGGGGCCATGGAGCGCTGCTCGCGTGGGCATGGTGGCGCTCGGTGACCCCGATGCGGTGCCGCCGGGCGACTACCACCTACCCCACATGGTGTCGTGGGCGTTCACCGGCCGGCCCCGCGGGACCGACGAGCAGATGCTGGAGCTCCTGGAACCCTTCGCCGGCCACCGTGGCCGGGTCCTCCGGCTGTTGCTCGCCGGCGGCGTCGGTGCGCCGCGGTACGGACCGCGCATGTCGCTTCGCTCGATCGCCCGCATCTAGACCGCCGCCAGCACGTTCCCGCTCAGGACGGGCGGTACCATCCGGCCATGAGCGTCCTGGAAGCCGCGGGCCTGGCCGTCGAAGCCGGGGGCACGACGATCCTCGAGGGCCTGTCCTTCTCCCTTCGGGCGGGGGACAAGGTCGGTGTGGTCGGCCGGAACGGAGCCGGAAAGACCAGCCTGCTGAAGGTCCTCGCGGGGGAGGCCCAGCCCGTCAGGGGGACCGTCGTCAGACGAGGGGCCCTGGGCTACCTGCGTCAGGACCCTCGCCAGCATCGGGCCGAGCAGGACCACACCGCACTCGTGCACGTGCTGGAGGCGCGAGGGCTCCAGGAGATGGCCGAACGCCTGGAGAAGCTCCGCCTGACGATGGAGGGCCGGCCCACCGAGAACGCCGTGGCCAGGTTCACCCGGCTGGAGGAGCGATACCGCGCCGCCGGCGGCTACTCTGGCGAGGCCGAGGCCCGCCGGATCGTGATGGGGCTCGGGCTGTCCCAGGACCGATTGGAACTGCCGGTTCGGGCCCTGTCCGGAGGGGAGCGGCGGCGACTCGAGCTCGCGCGGATCCTGTTCGCCGGCTCGGACGTCCTGCTCCTCGACGAGCCCACCAACCACCTCGACAGCGACGCCAAGGTCTGGCTGATGAGCTTCCTGGCCGGCTATCGAGGCGCCGTGATGGTGGTGAGCCACGACATCAAGCTGCTCGACGCGGCGATCGGCCGTGTCCTGCACCTGGACCGCGACGGCGTCGTGGTCTATCGGGGGACGTACTCCGATTACCGGGAGGCCAGGCGGCTGGACGAGCTCCGTCTCACGGCCCTGGCCGAGCGGCAGCAGACCGAGATCAAGCGGCTCAAGACG
Organism: Actinomycetota bacterium; assembly: GCA_005885325.1. GTDB lineage: Bacteria > Actinomycetota > UBA4738 > UBA4738 > HRBIN12 > AC-69. Next base: position 3,050 of record VAYX01000057.1, on the reverse strand, counting down.
CTGGCCGACTCGATGCGGGGCCAGACCGAGAAGCGGGCCCGCAAGGCCAAGACGCTCGACACGCGGGTCCAGCACCTGGCGGCCAAGGCCGTGGCCGCCCCGGCGAAGGAGCGGCGGGTCCGATACCGGTTCCCCGAGCCGCCACACTCCGGCCGGCTGGTCCTCGAGGCCTCGGGCGTGACCAAGGGCTACGGCGGCCCCCCGGTCTTCGAGGACGCGACCTTCGACGTGTCCCGGGGGGAGCGGCTGCTCGTCATGGGCCTGAACGGCGCGGGCAAGACCTCGCTCCTTCGGATCGTGGCGGGGGTATCGGAGCCCGATGCCGGGAGCGTTCGCCTGGGGACCGGGGTCTCGCTCGGCTACTACGCGCAGGAGCACGAGGGCATCCGTGACGGCGTCGACGTCCTCGCGCACGTCCGCTCCGAATCCACCGATGCCTCCGACCAGGACCTCCGAGGATTGCTCGGCATGTTCGGGTTGACCGGCGAGATCGCGTTCCGCGACGCCGGGACGTTGTCGGGTGGTGAGAAGACCAAGCTCGCGCTGGCGCAGCTGGTCGCGGGACGTCGCAACCTGATCCTCCTCGACGAGCCGACCAACAACCTCGATCCTCCCTCGCGGGGGGCCATCGGGCGAGCGCTCGCGGCATGGCGGGGCGCCATGGTGCTGGTCAGCCACGACGTGGAGTTCGTTGAAACCCTTGCACCGCAACGGGTACTGATGATGCCCGAGGCGACGCTCGACTACTGGAGTGACGACCTGCTCGAGCTCGTGGCGCTGGCCTGACCGGCGCCGGTATGCTCTCGCTTGTCGACGCGCGATGGAGCGAAGCACGTGATCACCGGCGGCGCCGTCTACACGGTCGACGCCGCACGCCCCTGGGCCCAGGCCGTCGCCGTGAAGGACGGACGCATCGTCGCGGTGGGAACCGACGGATCGGTCGCCGACCTCATCGGGCCGAAGACCGAGGTCCACGATCTGGACGGCAGGATGCTGCTTCCGGGATTCCAGGACGCGCACGTGCATCCACCTTCGGGCGGCCTGGAGATGCTTGAGTGCAACCTGAACGAGGCCTACACGCGGGAAGGCTACGAGCGCATCGTGGCCGACTACGCGCGCGAGCATCCAGACGTCGAGTGGATCCGGGGCGGAGGCTGGTCGATGGACTCGTTCCCGGGCGGGACGCCGACCAAGGACGTCCTGGATCGCATCGTGCCCGACCGACCGGTGTATCTGCCCAACCGCGACGGCCACGGGGCCTGGGTGAACTCGCGAGCCCTGGAGCTGGCCGGCGTCACGCGAGAGACCCCCGACCCGCCGGACGGGAGGATCGAGCGTGATGCGGCCGGGGATCCGTCCGGCACCCTGCACGAGGGGGCCATGGACCTGGTGGGCACGCTGATGCCCCCGGTCACGGAGGAGGAATGGAAGGAGGGCCTCCGGGTGGCCCAGCGGTACCTGCACTCGCTCGGCATCACCGCGTGGCAGGACGCCATCGTCGGCGGCCCGTACGACACGCTCGGCGCATACATCGCGATGGGCAGCAGCGATGAGCTCACGGCCCGGGTCGTCGGCTCCCTGTGGTGGGACCGCCACCGTGGCGATGAGCAGATCGACGAGCTGGTCGCCAGGCGAGAGCGGGGCTCGGTGGGGCGGTTCCGGGCCACCACGGTGAAGATCATGCAGGACGGCGTGATCGAGGACTTCACGGCCGGGGTCCTCGATCCGTATCTCGACCGCGACGGCGCGCCGACCTCGAACCGGGGCATGTCGTTCGTCGACCCGGAGCTGCTGAAGGCCTCCGTGACGCGGCTGGACGCTGAGGGGTTCCAGGTGCACATCCACGCGATCGGGGAGCGGGCCGTCCGGGAGGCATTGGACGCCCTGGAGGCGGCGCGGATCGCGAACGGCGCGAACGACCATCGCCACCACATCGCCCACATCCAGGTGGTCCACCCCGACGACGTCCCGCGGTTCCACGAGCTCGGGGTGGTGGCGAACGCCCAGCCGCTGTGGGCCACGCTCGAGGGCCAGATGGTGAACCTCACGATCCCGTTCCTCGGCCCGGAGCGAAGCGGATGGCAGTACCCGTTCGCCAGCCTGGTCCGATCTGGGGCCAGGCTCGCCTTCGGGAGCGACTGGTCCGTCTCGAGCCCCAACCCGATGTGGGAGATGGCCATCGCCGTCCATCGCAAGGAGCCACGACGCTACGCCGACATGGTCGGCGAACGAGCGACGACGGAACCCTTCTTGCCGGACGAGCGCATCGACCTGGCCACGGCCATCCACGCCTTCACCATGGGCTCGGCCTACGTGAACCACCTGGACGACGTGACGGGCTCGATCGAGGTGGGCAAGGAGGCCGACCTGGTGGTGGTCGATCGGAACCTGTTCGACCTGTCGCTCGACGAGCTGGCCGACGCGAAGGTACAACTGACCATGGTCGCCGGGGCGCCGGTCTTCATCGATCCGTCGTTCTCGTGAGGAGCGGGCACCCAACCGCCGGTCAGGTCGCATCCTTGCTGGCCGCCGAGGGCCCACGATACGATGTTGAACCGCTGTTCAATCCGGGTCGGAGGGTCCTGTGTCGCACGTAGCTGCACCGATCGAGCCCTCGAAGCTCCAGCCGGTGCTGTCGAGCGTGCCGGGAGCGGCCCGCACGCTCCCCGCCGAGGCCTACCTGTCGGCCGAGGTGTTCGGCTGGGAACTGGAATGGTTCTTCGAGGCATCCTGGACCTGCGTCGGCCGGGCCGACGACCTCGGCGCCCCGGGTGACCAGAAGGCGGTGCGGATCGGCGAGGAGGGCATCCTCCTGGTCCGGGATCGGGGCGGCGACCTCCGAGCCTTCTACAACGTGTGCCGCCACCGTGGCCACGAACTCGTGGAGCCGGGCACGAGCCGTAACCTCCGGGCCATCAAGTGTCCGTACCACGCCTGGGTGTACTCGCTGGAGGGGGCACTGGCCGGGGCCCCTCGGTTCGGCGAGGCCCCCGGGTTCGACAAGGCCGACTACCCGCTCGTCCAGGTCCGGGTGGCCGAATGGCACGGAT
>VAYX01000062.1:9119-19949 GCA_005885325.1 Actinomycetota bacterium | reverse complement strand
GGCGTGAGCGAGGTTGGCTGGAGAGCGCGCTCCGGTCGGAGGTCGAGCGCGGAACCCTGTCGGCCGTCGAGCTCGGGCTCCTCCTCGATCCCACCGCCCGCCGGCGATCCCGACGCGACGTCCGCGCCCGCGCCGGCACGGGCCCGGCCCGGCTGCTGAAACGACTCCAGCGGGAGCAGGTGAACCTGGCCATGATCAGGACCCGGGTGGAGACCGACGACGATCCGGACCTCGAGCGCCAGCGGCAGTACTGCCGATCCCTCCGGGACGCGCTGATGGCCGTCCCCGGCGCCGGGCCGTGGGTGAGCAGATCGCAGGTTCGCTAGGACGAAGCGGACCGAAGGCCCGCCAGGCACCCCCGAACGCCGGCCGCCCGATACGGCTCCCAGCCGTCCGAGACCGCGGCCACCTGGCGGACGAACGCGCGAGCGACCGGCCGTGGCCGGTCGCTCGCCGCGCCGAGGTACCGGGCCATCCGCTCGATGCCGTACCGTTCGGCGGCCTGGGCGCAGATGGCAGACGCGGCGGCGCGGGCTTCCTTCCTGGAGGGATCGGGCAGATCGTCCTGGCGGAGCGGCGCGATCCCACACGACGCGGCACCCACCGCGACCACCAGGATCAACGCCCGTGGGCCGGTGAAGCGCATCGTCGTTCCCCCCTTCGTCCCGACGATAGACCCACCGTGAGCCGCGTGGGTTCCCGGTGGCAACCGGTTCAAGCCGGAGCGGCGGGTACCCTTGCCCCGTGGACCTGGTGGAGGCCGTCCTTGCCGGTGACCGCCGCGCGGTGGCCCGGGCCATCTCGATGGTCGAGGACGGCGCCGAAGGGCTGGCCGAACTGTCCTCGGGCCTCTTCGGGCACACCGGCAGGGCCTCGACCGTCGGGCTTACCGGCTCGCCGGGGGTGGGGAAGTCCACGCTCGCCGGAGAGCTCGTCCGCCTTGCGCGCCACCGCGAGCTGTCCGTCGCCGTCCTGGCCATCGATCCGACGTCGCCGTTCACCGGCGGGGCACTGCTCGGGGACCGGCTCCGAATGCAGGAGCATGCGACGGATCCCGGGGTGTTCATCCGGTCGATGGCCACGCGCGGTCATCTCGGGGGGATGGCCCTCGCCGCTCCCGAGGCCGTGCGGATCCTCGACGCGTCGGGGAAGGATCTGGTGATGGTGGAGACGGTCGGGGTGGGGCAGGCCGAGGTCGACGTGGCCGCCGCCACCGACACCACGCTCGTGGTGGTCTCCCCGGGATGGGGCGATGCCGTGCAGGTGGCCAAGGCCGGGATCCTCGAGATCGCCGACGTGTTCGTGGTCAACAAGTCCGACCAGGAAGGGGCGGGCACCGCGGCGCGCGACCTCGAGCAGATGATCCGGATGGGCTCGCCGATGGCGTGGACGCCCCCGGTCGTACGGGTCTCGGCGCAGCGTTCGGAGGGCCTCGACGAGCTGTGGGAGGCGATGGCTCGCCATCGCCAGCACGTGGAGGAGACGGGCCAGCTCGAGCAGAAGCGCCGCGACCGATTGCTCCGGGAGGTGGAGGGGCTCGCCGGCGAACGCCTCCGCGGACGGGTCCGCGAGGCGCTGGCGGACGACCCGGCGCTCGCCGACGAGGTAGCGGGACGGACGACCGATCCCTACCGGGCCGCCGATATCCTGATCGAACGGATGTCGCGACCGGGCAACCCCTAGGAAGGCCGGGATGACGGGCGAAAAGCGCGGGTGGGAGCGGACGTACGGGACTTCGGACGAGCGCGACGCCGACTTCGAGACGCTCTCCGGCGAACCACTCCAGCCCCTGTTCACCGAGGAGGACCTGGCGGGGTTCGACCCGGAGCGTGACCTCGGAGAGCCCGGCCGCTACCCGTTCGTTCGCGGCGTGTATCCCTCGATGTACCGGGGCCGGCTGTGGACGATGCGGCAGTTCGCCGGGTACGGCACGCCGGCCGAGACCAACGCCCGCTACAAGTTCCTGCTGGCCCAGGGGCAGGGCGGACTGTCGGTGGCCTTCGACATGCCCACGCTGATGGGGCGGGACTCCGACGACGAGCGTTCGGAGGGGGAGGTGGGCCGGTGTGGCGTCGCCACCGACTCCCTCGCCGACTTCGAGCAGCTCTTCGAGGGCATCCCGCTCGGCGATATCACGACGTCGATGACCATCAGCGGCCCTGCGGTCGTCATCTTCGCGTTCTTCCTGGCTGCCGCGGAGGAGCAGGGCGTCCCCTGGGACCGCCTCGACGGAACGCTCCAGACCGACATCCTGAAGGAGTACATCGCCCAGAAGGAGTGGATCTTCCCCCCACGCCCTCACCTCCGGCTGATCGGGGACCTCATCGAGTTCTGCGCCGAGCAGGTGCCGCAGTGGCACCCCATCAGCGTCTCGGGCTATCACATCCGCGAGGCCGGAGCGAACGCCTGGCAGGAACTGGCCTACACGCTGGCCGATGGGTTCGCCTACGTGGAGCTCGGTACGGCCCGCGGGCTGGACGTGGACCGGTTCGCGCAGGGACTGTCGTTCTTCTTCAACGCCCACATCGATTTCTTCGAGGAGATCGCGAAGTACCGGGCGGCCCGGCGGATCTGGGCACGGTGGATGAGGGAGCGGTACGGGGCGAAGGACGAGGCCTCGATGCGCCTCCGGTTCCACACGCAGACGGCCGGCGTGTCGCTCACCGCGCAGCAGCCCATGAACAACGTGGTGCGAACGGCCATCGAGGCGATGGCCGCGGTCCTGGGCGGCACGCAATCGCTCCACACGAATGCGCTGGACGAGGTCCTGGCCCTCCCGACGGAGGAAGCGGCGAAGCTCGCGCTTCGGACCCAGCAGATCATCGCGTACGAGACGGGCGTGCCGAACGCGATCGACCCGCTCGGGGGCTCCTACTTCGTCGAATCGCTGACCAACCGGATGGAGGAGCTCGCCGAGGAGGAGTTCGCCCGGATCGACCGGATGGGCTCGGGATCGATGCTCGAGGGCATCCTCGCCGGGATCGACCGCGGGTACTTCCAGCAGGAGATCGCGGAGTCCGCCTACCGTGAGCAGCAGCGGTACGAGAAGGGCCGGCTGGTGAAGGTCGGGGTGAACGAGTTCGTGGAGGCCGACGGCGGCCCCGTTCAGGTTCTGGAGATCCCGCCGGGCCTGGAGGCGGAGCAGGTCGGCCGCTGGACCGGCTGGCGGCGGCCGCGACGACCGACGAGAACCTGATGCCGTTCCTGGTGGACTCGGCCCGGGCCCTGTGCACCGAGGGGGAGATCGTCGGGGCCCTTCGGCAGGTGTTCGGCGAGTACACCGAGACTCCCCGGTTCTGAGAGGCTCCCGGCAGCATCCTGCAAGCCCCCGCATTTGCCAGAGCATGCAGTCATGTGGTTGCATGGAGCCTCGTGGCCGATTGAGGACCGGGAAAGGAAGGGGGAAGCGCTCGTGCTCGCCGAGGCCGCCGGAGTGTTCGGGATCGGACTGATCGCCTCGGCCTTCCTGTTCGGGTTCCGCCACGGGATCGACTGGGACCACATCGCGGCCATCACCGACATCACGAGCTCCCAGGACAGTCGCAGGGATTCCATGCTGTTCGGCACGTTGTACGCGCTCGGTCACGCGCTGGTCGTCTTCCTCATCGGAACCGCGGCGATCATCCTGGGCGACCGGCTGCCACCCGGCATCGACAGCGTCATGGAGCGGATCGTTGGGGTCACGCTCGTGATCCTGGGGGTGTACGTGTTCGTGGCGCTCGTTCGCCACGGCAGGGAGTTCCGGATGCGGAGCCGGTGGATGCTCATCTTCAGCGGGGTCCGATCCCTCTATCGAAAGGCCCGTCGCGATGGCCCGCACACTCATGCGACGGAGCCGGTGCACGTGCACCAAGGTGAGGGCGAATCGGTCGCCGTGGCCGTCGCGGAGGACATCCCGGTGTCGGAATGGCACCACGGGCATCACGGACGCCCAGGGCACCATCACCACAAGCATCCGGAGCCCGAGGCGTTCATGAACTACGGGCGGCGCACGGCGTTCATGGTGGGGATGATCCACGGGGTCGGCGCCGAGACGCCGACCCAGCTCCTGATCTTCCTCACGGCCGCCGGAGCCGGCGGCCCGGTTGTCGGGGAGGTGCTGCTCGGGACGTTCTTGGTCGGGCTCCTCACGTCGAACTCGCTCATCACGGCGGGAACGGCGTTCGGGTTCATGCGAGCCGCGGAGAACTGGACGCTCTACGTCTCGGTCGCGGTCCTCACCGCGACGTTCAGCCTGGTGATCGGGACCCTGTTCATCCTGGGCAAGGGCACGCTGCTTCCGGCGCTGTTCGGCGGGTGATCGAGCAGAGCGGGTCGCTCAGCCGGCGAGGCGGCGGCACTCGGCGCACAGGCCGCTGATGGCGAAGTGCGTCAGGTCGGGCAGGAACTCGCGGTGCCGCTCGATCAGGTCGGACAGGGCCTCGGCCTCCTCCAGGGAGAGGTCGTCCTCGGCCCCGCAGTTGGAGCAGGTCAGGTGGACGTGCCCGGCCTCTTCCGCCCGGTGATACTCGGCCCCGCCTTCCAGGTGGGCGTGCGAGAGGACCCCGACCTCCTCCAGCAGCGACAGGGTCCGATACACCGTGGAGGCGTTCACGCCCGGCATCTCGCCCTGCACCTTGCGGGCCAGGGCGGTGGGCGAGATGTGGCCCCGGGTCCGCATGATCTCGGCCACGATGGCCCGGCGCTGGGGGGTCATCCGAAGGCCGCGGGCCCGAAGGACCCCGATCACGTCGCCGCTTGTCCCGTCGCTCACGGCAGTGGATTGTAGCATCTTGTTGCACCTGCAAGACAATGGCAGGGGCGAGGCCCGGCGCTCCGCGAACGGGCGTGGGATGGCCGCCGGGTCTGGAAAGATAGGCCTGCCGTGGGAGAGCGACGCGATGGCTGAGTTCGTCCGGTTGGAGCTCGAGGGCCCGGTGGCCACCATCAGGCTGGAGCGCCCGCCGGCCAATGCCCTCAGCCGACAGGTATCGGACGAGCTCCGCGACTCGGTGGTCGAGGCCGGACGGCGGGACGATGTTCGCGCCGTCGTGGTGTGGGGCGGGCCGAAGACCTTCGCCGCCGGTGCGGACCTCAAGGAGGTCGCGCAGCTGAGCCGGGGGGACGTTCGACCGGTCGTCTCGGCGCTCGGCGACGCCCTGACCCTGCTGGAGGAGATGCCGAAGGTCACGATCGCGGCGATCGAGGGTTATTGCCTGGGCGGCGGATGCGAGCTCGCCCTGGCCTGCGACTTCCGCTTCGCTGCACGGGACGCCACGCTCGGGCAGCCCGAGATCGCCCTCGGCATCATCCCCGGCGCCGGCGGAACCCAGCGCCTCCCCCGATTGGTCGGCCTGGCCCGGGCCCGCGATCTGATCTATTCGGGCCGGCGCATCGGCGCTGACGACGCCCTGGCCATGGGGCTGGTCGACCGGGTGAGCCCTTCGGGCAAGGTGCGAGAGGAGGCGACCGAGGCCGCCCTGCGATACGCGAACGGCCCGACCCTCGCGCTCGCAGCGGCCAAGGAGGCGCTGAATGCCGCCGCGCTCGGCGAGCTGCGACGGGGCCTAGGGGTTGAGCGCGACGCGTTCGTTGGGCTGTTCGACACCGCCGACCAGAAGGAGGGCGTGGCAGCCTTCCTGGAGAAGCGCGAACCGCGCTTCACCGGCAGGTAGGAGGACACCGTGAAGGTCAGGCAGGCCACCCCCGAGGACGTCCCGGCCCTCGTGGCACTGTTCCAGGAACTCGACCGGATGCAGAGCGACTGGCGGGTGTTCACGCCTCGCCCCGGCTTCTACGACGAGGTGGGGGCGAAGTACCAGGAAGCCATGAAGACGGAGAACGCGGTGGTCCTGGTGGCCGAGGACGAGGGGGAGATCGTGGGGATGGCCTACGGGGAGGTCAGGATCCCGTCGCGATTCTCAGACGAGCGGGCCCTGGAGCTCTCCGGGGTCGTGGTCAGGACCGGGTACCGCGGCCGGGGCGTGGGCCGGGCCCTGGTGCAGGAGGCCGCCCGCTTCGCCGGCGAGATGGGGGTGGAGTGGGTCGAGCTCAAGACCTTCGCCCCCAACCAGGGGGCCATGGCCTTCTGGGAGGGCCTGGGGTTCACCCCCAGGGTCGTGCAGATGACCCAGGGGACGAAAGCCCTGGTCCAGCGGCTCTCGGAGGACTGAGGGCCCCGATCCACCGTCATCGAGGTCTCATCCCCCCCACCGGGAACGAACCGCGGCCCGGAACGGTTCGAATACCTGGAGACCCTGAAGCCCGGCAGTAAGGGCCGTCCACGTGGGGGGAGTGAAGATGTCAGAGGAATCGGTCTACCGCGGGGGCCGCGTCCGCGAGCTCCCGAGGGCCAATCGGACCTATGGGGAGGGGCGCGTGTGCGCCACTCCCGGGTGCAGCACCAAACTGTCGAAGTACAACCGGTTCGACCATTGCTGGCAGCACGAGCCGGTCCACGAGTACATCTCGCGCGGCAAGCGGAAGTCCCGGAAGCAGGCAGCCTGACCTCGGTCCGGCCGGGGCGGGCGGGACCGTCACCCGATGGCCCCACGGCCGGCCCGGCCGGGCGATAACGGCCTGGTAAAGGCGGGCCAGTCCCGAACCGACAATCAATGCGTGACCGCTCCCCCCCAACCGGCGGTCTGACCGGATGCCAGCCGATACGCACCCACCCGCCATGCGTGAGGCCGAGTGCCCCTTCTGCGAGCGCGTGGTCCTGGTCTACGAGGAACCGCCGCGTTGCCCCCTGTGCGCGTGCCCGCTCGACGAGGATCGGATGCGCCCGCACGCCTGGCCGGGGGAGCCATCGTCGGCGGGCGGGGGCGAGCCCTAGGCCGACCCTTCGTCCAGGACCGCGGCGACGATGGCCCGGGCCTCCGCCAGGCGGTCACGGTCCACGAACAGGCGAACGCCGTACTCCCAGATCCTGCTGATCGACCCGGGCTCCTTGTACCACCACACGATGCCGGCTTCCTCGAGCCGGCCGGCGATCGTGTTCGCATGCTCCCGGGTGAACTGCCCGAGGTGGACCGTGATCACGCGAGGATCCGTCGGGTAGCGCTTGGGCTCGCTCACGGGACCAGCACCGCCGGACGCCACCCCCGAACCGAGCTGACGAGGGCCAGGCCGCCCGCGTCACCGAGCTCCTCGACCCGGATCGGGCGCTCGCGGACCCGCCCCTCTCGGAGGAGCACGGCTCGATAGGTTCCCGCGAGCAATCCCGATCCGAGCGGGGGGGTGAACCATTCCCCCGCGAGCTTGACCGCCACGTTCGCGATGGTGGACTCCGTCACCTCGCCCCGGTCGTTCACCAGCACGACGTCGTCCACGTCCGGGCGATCGTCGCGTCGGCGTTCGTACGGACCCCGCAGCGTGGTCTTGTGATACAGCCAGACGTCCGAGGGATCCACGGGCCGGGGATGGATGGCCACGCGGACGGGTCCACGGGCCACCGGCCGTGATTCGAGGAGCTCGATCCGAACCGACCCGTCTCGCGCCAGCACGAGCCGGACCCGCCCCTCGACCCCGCCCAGCTCGGCCACCGCCTTCTCCAGGGCGGCCTCGGCATCGGCCGGTACGAATGCGAATCCGAAGTAGCGGGCCGAGGCATCCAGGCGGGCCAGGTGCTCGGGGAGATGACGGAACCCCGATGCGGGCTGGTGGCGGAGGGTCTCGAACAGCTCGAACCGGGGCCGGCGCGACGTCAGCACTCGAGCCTTGGCCACCGCCTCGTCGAACTCGCCCGCGGCGGAGGAGTCGTACGTGATCCCGCCGCCGACGCCGAACTCGGCCAGCCCGGTCTGCCGGTCATGGACCATCGTGCGGATGGCCACGTTGAAGTTCGCCCTCGACTCGCCGCTCCCGGGTGGCGCGAGGTAGCCGATCGCGCCGCAGTACGGGCCGCGGGGAGCGTCCTCGAGCCCGGCGATGAGCCGCATCGTGGAGACCTTGGGGGCCCCGGTCACCGAGCCGCTGGGGAAGAGCGCGCGGAACGCGTCGGCCAGAGACACGCCGGGGCGAAGCGTGGATCGAACGGTCGAGGTCAGCTGCCACACGGTCTCGTAGCGCTCCGCCTCGAACAGCCGATTCGCCCGCACCGTGCCCGGCACGGAGATGCGGCCGAGGTCGCTCCGCAGCAGGTCGACAACCATGGCGTTCTCCGCCCGGTCCTTGGTGGAAGACGCCAGCCGAGCCGCGTTCTCCTCGTCCTCCTCCGGCCACCGGCCTCGTGGGGCCGTGCCCTTCATCGGACGCATGGTTATCCGCTCCCCGTCGATCCGAAAGAACAGCTCTGGGGACGCCGACAGCACGCCGAACGAGCCCCCCGACAGGTGGGCCGCGTAGCCGCCGCGCTGGGCCATGCAGAGGTCGCGGTACAGGTCGCGTTCATCCCCGTTGAGCTGGGCGCGCAGCCGGAACGTGTAGTTCACCTGGTACGTGTCGCCGGCCGCGATCCGCTCGCGGATCGCGGCCACCGATGCGTCGTACCGGGCTCGGTCGATCGAGGGCGTCCACACAACGTCATCGGCGGATGCGCCGTCGTCGGGGACGGGCTCGAACGGTGGAACGTCCTCCCGTCCCTCGAAGATGGCGAACCACAGGAGCGGAAGCGGGGCGAAGGGGTCGCCGGGATCCCGCCCCCGGACCGCCAGTGCCGGGTCCAGGCCCGGCGCGGCCTCGTACGCCACGAACCCCGCCGCCCATCGGCCGCGCCGCGCCGACTCCTCCACCAGATCGAGCGCCGGTTCGACCTCGTCGAGATCACGGGCCTCGATCACCCCGACCTGCCGGGTGAGGCGGAACGAGCGCTCATGCCCCGGCCGCGAGTCGTCGAACCTGGCGCTGATCGCCGGGCGGGGCGTCATGGCTTTCGGGCCTTGATCTCCTCGATGAGCTTGGGGACCACCTTCAGCGCGTCGCCCACCACACCCAGGTCGGCGAGCTTGAAGATGGGGGCGTCGGGGTCCTTGTTGATGGCCACGATCCGCTTCGATCCCTTCATCCCCACCAGGTGCTGCGTGGCGCCGCTGATGCCTACAGCGATGTAGACGTCGGGCTTCACGGTCTTCCCCGTCTGCCCGACCTGGTAGCTGTACGGGACCCATCCCGCGTCCACCACGGCCCGGGTCGCCCCCACGGCCGCGCTCCCGATGGCCGATGCCAGCTCCTCCAGGATGGCGAAGTTGGCCGGGTCCTGAAGGCCCCGCCCTCCGGCGATCACGACCCGCGCCTCCTCGAGCTTCGGCCCGGCCGCGGCCTCCTCATGCCGCTCGGCCCGCCTGGCTCGCTTCCGATCCTCGGGGATCTCGGCGTTCACCTCCACGACATCCGCGGTCCCCCCGGCCGGCTCGGCGGGGAACGACTTGGGGCGCACCAACACGAGCTTCGGATCCGGACCTGACAGCTCGACGTCGACGACCGTCGCCCCACCGAAGATCTGCGTCTGGACCCGGTCGAGGGAGAGGACGTCGGTCGCGTTGCTCATGAGGGTCGAACCCGTCCTGGCCTGGACCCGTCCGGCCACGTCCCTGGAGTCGTACGTCGTGGCGAACAGGACCATGTTCGGCCGGTGTTCCTCGATCAGGCCGACCAGCGCGTGGGCCGCCGGCTGGGCCAGGTATTCGGCGTAGACCGGGTCGTCGGAGGCGAAGACCGTCTGCGCCCCATGATCCCCCAGCGCCACCGCGGTTTGGGTGGCGCCCGGGCCCAGCGCCACCGCCTCCACGGTGTCGGCGATGGACCTCGCCTTCGTGAGGAGCTCGAGCGAGGCAGGATGCGGTCCGTCCGGTCCGACCTCGGCGTAGACCCAGACCTTCGCCATGGCTCAGATGACCTTGGCGTCGGCCAGGATGTCCGCGATGCGGGACGCCGCCTCGTCGCCGGCCTCGATGACCTCGCCGGGCCCCTTCACCGTGGCCGCCTTGACCGAGGCGACCTGCTGGGACGACTCCATGTCCTCGGTCGACAGCCCCAGGTCCGCGACGGAGAGCTGCTCCACCGGCTTCTGCTTGGACTGCATGATCCCCTTCAACGTTGGATAGCGGGGCTCCGCCGCGCTGCCGGTCACGGTGGCGAGCGCGGGGAGCGGCGACTCCACGACGTCGTACCCCGCTTCGGTCTGCCGTTCGGCGCGGAGCGAGCCGTCAATCACTTCGACCTTCCGCGCGAACGTTGCGGAGGGGATCTCCAGGAGCTCCGCGACGGTCATCGGCAGCGTCCCGGTGGAGCCGTCGGTGGACTCGACGCCGGCAAGCACGAGGTCGTAGTCCCCGCGGCGGACGGCCGCGGCCAGGACCCGCGCCGTGACGAGGATGTCGGCACCTCGAAGCACGGGGTCCGTGACTAAGACTCCCCGGTCGGCCCCCATGGACAGCCCCCGCCGGAGGGCGGCCATCGCGCCCTCCGGGCCCATCGAGACCAGGGCCACGTCGCCGCCGTGCGCCTCCACGAGCTGGAGCGCGGCCTCGACCGCATACTCGTCCCCCGGGTCCAGGGCGCCCTCGACGCCTTCCCGCACGACCAGGAAGTCCTCGCCGAGCGTGGGGATCCCTTGCGGTTCCGGCACGTACTTCACTAGGACAACGAGGTTCAAGGCGCGATCCTCGGTTGGATGGCCAGACGGAGGATACAAGCCGGCAGAGGGCATCCTTTCCGGAAGGTCCCGCCGGAAGCTACGCTTCGCAGGTCAAAGGTGCCGCTAGCGCTCCTGGGGAGGTGCGATGGACTGCCCGGCGTGCGGGTCGGAGAACGAAGCCGCTCGGAAGTTCTGCGGGGAGTGCGGGTCACCATTGGCGCAGATCTGCCCCTCCTGCGGCGAACCGAATGCTCCTGCCGTGAAGTTCTGTGGGG
>VAYX01000062.1:0-9054 GCA_005885325.1 Actinomycetota bacterium | reverse complement strand
GTGTCCATCCTCTTCGCCGACCTCGTCGGGTTCACGACGCTCTCGGAGTCCCGCGACTCCGAGGAGGTGCGCGAGCTGTTGTCGAAGTACTTCGACACGTGCCGAACGCTGATCGCGCGATATGGCGGAGTCGTCGAGAAGTTCATCGGCGATGCCGTGATGGCCGTGTGGGGTACTCCGATCGCCAATGAAGACGATGCGGAGCGGGCCGTCCGCACCGCGCTCGATCTGACGACGGCGGTGGAAGCCCTTGGGCAAGAGATTGGTTCCCCGGACCTGCGGGCGCGGGTCGGCGTCCTCACGGGGGAGTCGGCCGTCACGATCGGCGCCGAGGGCCAGGGGATGGTGGCTGGTGACATCGTCAACACGGCCTCCCGCATCCAGGGCGCGGCCGACCCGGGAGCCGTGTTCGTCGGCGAGGCCACAAAGCGCGCAAGCGATGAGGCGATCGTCTACCAAGAGGCCGGCTCTCGCGAGCTCAAGGGGAAGGCCGAGCCTGTTCCCGTTTGGCGCGCGATCCGGGTGGTCGGAGGGCGTGGCGGAGCCCTGAAATCGACGGGCCTCGAGGCCCCGTTTGTCGGCCGCAACCGTGAGCTCCGACTGATCAAGGAACTCTTTCACGCTTCGGCCGAGGAGAGGAAGGCGCACCTCGTCTCGGTGGTCGGGATTGCCGGCACCGGCAAATCCCGCCTGTCGTGGGAGTTCTTCAAGTACATCGACGGTCTGGTCGAAGAGGTGCGGTGGCACCGAGGCAGGTGCCTGCCATACGGGGAGGGCGTGACGTACTGGGCGCTCGCCGAGATGGTCCGAACCCGGGCCGGGATCCGTGAGGGGGAGGAGCAGGCGTCGGCCCTTGAAAAGCTCCATCGGACGGTTGAGGAATCCATCAGAGACCCGGAGGAAGGTCAGTGGGTCGAGCCGCGCCTGGCTCATCTCCTCGGTCTGGAGGAGAGAGCGTCCTGGGACCGTGAAAACCTATTCAGCGCCTGGCGGCTGTTCTACGAGCGCCTTTCCGAGGAGATGCCAACGGTCATGGTCTACGAGGACATGCAGTGGGCAGATCCCTCGATGCTCGACTTCATCGAGTACCTCCTCGAGTGGTCGAAGAACCACGCCTTGTTCGTCCTCGCGCTCGCCCGGCCAGAGATGGCCGAACGACACCCCGGTTGGGGTGCCGGCATGCGGAATGCCACATCCTTGTACCTAGAACCTCTACACGAAGATGCGATGGACGAGCTTCTCGCAGGACTCGTCCCCGGCTTGCCGCGAAGTCGTTGCTTGCAGATCCTCGAACGGGCGGAAGGTGTCCCACTCTATGCAGTCGAGACCGTTCGGATGCTGCTCGACCGGGGGCTGCTGGTCCAGGAGGGGGCTTCATACAAGCCGGCTGGCCCCATCGAGACGCTTGAGGTGCCCGAGACCCTCCACGCCCTCATCGCTGCGCGTTTGGATGGTCTGACCCGCGAGGAACGCCAGCTGCTTCAAGATGGGGCGGTCCTGGGAAAGACGTTCAGGATCTCTGGGCTCTCGGCACTCTCGGGACTGTCGGAGCCGGAGCTTGAGCCGCTGCTGGCCTCGCTGGTCAAGAAGGAAGTCCTCTCGCTCCAGGCAGATCCGCTTTCACCTGAGCGTGGTCAGTACGGATTCCTCCAGGATCTGGTAAAGCGTGTCGCCTACGAGACTCTCTCGAAGAGAGATCGCAAGGACAAGCACGTAGCTTCTGCCAGATTCATCGAGGAAGGCTGGGGCCCGGACGAGGAAGAGTTCGTGGAGGTCGTTGCCGCACACTACCTCGCTGCCTATCACGAGGCCCCCGACGCTCCGGATGCTGAAGACATCAAGGCCCATGCGAAAGACCGGCTGATCCGTGCAGCCGAGCGCGCCGCCTCCCTCGCAGCCAGTCAGGAGGCCCACCGCTACTTCGAAAAGGCCGCTGAGCTTGCCAACGACCCATCGGAGCAGGCTGGATTGTTCGAGCGTGCAGGCATGATGGCTCGCATGGGTGGTCGATCCGCGGATGCTCAGGCCTTGCTCGAGCGGGCCATGTCCCAGTTTGAGCGCATGGGGCAGACGCATCCAGCTGCCCGCGTCTCTGCCCGACTCGCCGACATCATGTGGGACAGGGGTCGACTTGCCGAGGCGGTCGACAACATGGACCGCTCGTTTCGGGTGCTCGCGGCTGAGGAACCAGACGAGAATCTCGCGGCGCTCGCCTCCGAGCTGGGGAGACTGCTCTTCTTCACAGGAGAGACCGACGCGGCCGCGGAGCGGATCGAGGTGGCCCTGAAGCTTGCCGAGGAACTCTGGCTGCCCGAGATCCTGTCCCAAGCGCTCAACACGAAGGCGATCACGATGCTGGCGAGAGGCAGGCGCCAGGAGGCCTTGGCCCTGATGCGATACGCCCTCGAGGTGGCGTTGGAGCACGAGATACCGTCGGCCGCCCTCCGCGCTCACTACAACCTCGCGGATCTCACGAGCCATGCGGACAGGTATCAAGAGGCGTGGGGACATGTGCGAAGCGGTCTCCTACTCGCGCGCAGAGCGGGGAACCGCTATTGGGAGTGGCAACTCCTTGCTCAAAGCTATCCGGCGTTTGCGATGGGCGAATGGGACGAAGTCCTGGCGATGGCCGATGGGGTTCGCGACGAGGCGACGCATCAATCGCGGGCAGCCATGCTTTGCTTCCTAAGCAACGTCCCGTACATCCACCTCAACCGGGGAGCGCCCGAGCGTGCTCGGGAGGACTTCGCCATCTTCACCGAAGCCGAATCCTCTGCCGACATCCAGGAGCGTGCGATGCACGCCGTCGGCAAAGCTGCGCTCCTCCGAGAGGAGGGTCGATTCGCGGAGGCCGTCGAATCCGCGGAAGTCGCCCTACGTGCTCGCGATGCTGTCGCCATATCTCACGAGGCCGTCAAGGAGGCCTATGTCCATGGTGTCGAGGCTGCGTTCGACCTGAACGACGTCAGGAAAGTTGAGGAGCTCCTCGCGATCGTCGAGTCCCTTCCGCGTGGCGGGACCCCTCAGCTTCTCCAGGCGCACTCCATGCGGTTCCGAGCGAGGCTCGCCGCTCTCCACGGAGAGAAGGATGGCGTCGAGTCGGGCTTCAAGGGCGCGGCGGGACTGTTCAGGGAGATGGTGTTCCCCTTCTACTTGGCGGCGACCTTGCTCGAGCACGGGGAATGGCTGTTGCGAGAGGGACGATCCGAAGAGGCGCGGCCACTCCTCTCCGACGCCCGTGAGATCTTCGAGCGGTTGGAGGCTCGGCCGTGGCTCCAGCGCCTCGACGGCGCTCAGGATCGGCTGGCGGCGACTCAGGTGGCGAGCCCGTGATCTGCTCGAGCTGCGGCACCGAGAGCCCGCCAGGCCGCAAGTTCTGCGGTACGTGCGGGGCACCACTCGCGCTGATCTGCCCGTCGTGCGGAACCTCGAACGATTCCTCCATGCGCTTCTGCGGCGAATGCGGGACGTCGCTGACGGATCCATCCCTTACCCGTCCGGAGCGCGTGTCGACCGGTCCGACGCGCCAGCCTGCTGCCGCCGAGCGACGGCTCGTTTCCGTCCTCTTCGCCGACCTCGTCGGGTTCACGACGCTCTCGGAGTCCCGCGACGCCGAGGAGGTCCGCGAGCTCCTGTCGAGGTACTTCGATACTTGTCGCACCCTTATCGCTCGGTACGGCGGAGTAGTGGAGAAATTCATCGGCGACGCGGTGATGGCCGTCTGGGGCGCCCCGGTTGCGACGGAGGATGACGCCGAACGAGCCGTGCGCGCGGCGCTCGAGCTCACCGACGCCGTCACTGCGCTCGGCCGCGACATCGAAGCCCCGGACCTTCGAGCGCGTGCTGGAGTCCTGACCGGCGAGGCCGCCGTCAACCTCGGAGCGGAGGGCCAGGGCATGGTGGCCGGGGACCTCGTCAACACGGCCTCACGCGTCCAGTCGCTGGCTCCAACGGGCTCCGTCCTGGTCGGCGAATCCACCTGGAGGGCCACGGAGGGCTCCATCGTGTACGAGGAAGCCGGACCCTTCGAGCTGCGAGGAAAGAGTGAACCTGTTCAATTGTGGCGCGCCCTGCGCGTGGTCGGCGCTCGTGGCGGCGCGCTTCGATCGGCGGGCCTGGAGGCTCCGTTCGTCGGCCGCGACGGGGAACTCCGGCTCATCAAGGAACTCTTCCACTCCAGCGCCGAGGAGGGAAGGGCCCATCTCGCGTCCGTGCTCGGCATCGCGGGCCTGGGGAAATCGCGCTTGCTCTGGGAGTTCTTCAAGTACGTCGATGGCCTCGTCGACGTCACGTACTGGCATCGAGGGAGATGTCTCGCGTACGGAGAGGGCGTCACGTACTGGGCGCTGGCCGAGATGGTGAAGAGCCACGCGCACATCCTCGAGGACGAGGATCCGGCAACCGCGTTGGTCAAACTGCGAAAGTCCGTTCAGGAGCACCTTCCTGATCCGGAGGAGCAACGTTGGGTCGAGCCGCGTCTTGCTCACTTGTTGGGTTTGGAGGAGCGGGCCGCTCAGGAGCGCGAGGAGCTGTTCAGCGCGTGGCGGCTGTTCTTCGAGCGGCTGGCCGACCAGCGGGTCACCGTGCTCGTCTTCGAGGACCTGCATTGGGCGGATCCTTCCCTCGTCGACTTCATCGAGTACCTGCTCGATTGGTCCCGGAACAATCGGATCTTCGTGTTGACGCTGGCCCGCCCGGAGCTCATGGACCGCTTCCCCAGCTGGGGCGCGGGTGCCCGGAACTTCACGTCGATCTCCCTCGAGCCGCTCGACGACCGAGCTATGCAGCAGATGTTGGCGAGCCTGGTCCCGGGGCTGCCCGATGAGCTTCGAGCGAGGATCCTGGAACAGGCCGAGGGCATCCCGCTGTACGCGGTGGAGACCGTGCGGATGTTGCTCGACCGCAACCTGCTTGCCAGGGAGGGAAGCGTGTACCGGCTCACCGGTCCGATCGAGACACTCGAGGTGCCGGAGTCGCTTCACGCTCTCATCGCGGCTCGCCTCGACGGCCTGCTGGCCGAGGAACGCTTGCTCATCCAGGACGGTTCCGTGCTGGGACGAACCTTCACAAAGGGCGCACTGGCGGCTGTGATGGGTCGCCCGGCTGAGGATCTCAAACCGCTGCTCGCATCGCTCGTACGCAAGGAGGTGCTGCAGGTTCAGGCCGACCCGCGATCACCCGAGCGCGGCCAGTACGGCTTCCTCCAAGATCTCGTCAGAAAGATCGCCTACGGAACCCTTTCGAAGAAGGAGCGTAAGGCCCGCCACCTCTCGGTCACCGAGTACCTCCGTGCGAGTGGCGAGGAGGACGAGGTGATCGAGGTCGTGGCCTCGCACTACCTGGCGGCATACATGGCGGCCCCCGATGCGAGCGACGCCGATGAGATCCGGGCCGCGGCGCGCGACGCCCTCGTCAAGGCGGGTGAGCGTGCGGCCTCGCTCGCCGCGAGCGAGGAGGCGAAGACGTACTTCGAGCGCGCGGCTGGGCTCACGGAGGCGCCTGACGAGCAAGCGTCGTTGCTCGAGCGTGCGGGGACGATGGCGCTGGCGGCGGGAGGGCTCGACGAGGCCCGCATCCACCTGGAGGCCGCGATGGTTCTCTACGAGGCCGAAGGGCAACCGCGGCCCGCCGCCCGCGTATCGGCCCGGCTGGCGGAGGTGGATCGGGCCGCGGGGCGGCTCGCCGAGGCCATCGACAGGATGGAGAAGGCCTTCGCCGGCCTTTCGACCGAGGAGCCGGACGAGGACCTCGCAACGCTCGCCGCCGAGCTCGGCCGGCAGCATTTCTTCGAGGGCGATCTCGATGCCGCGGGTCGATGGATCGAGGTCGCGCTGGACGTTTCGGAGAAGTTGCGGCTCCCCGAGGTGCTCTCGCAGGCCCTCAACACGAAAGGGCTCATCGCTGTATGGCGCGGGCACCCCGAGGAGGCTGCGGGTCTCCTAAAGCACGCGCTCGACGTCGCGCTCGAGCACGATGCTACGTCGGCGGCCCTGCGTGCCTTCGTCAACCTGGCCGAAGGGTTCTCCAGGGGAGATAGGTACGAGGAGGCGAGTTCCTGTCCGAGTCCGCGTACCCGCTCATGCAGACCGGGCGATGGGACGAGGTGCTCTCGTCGCTGACGGAGATCCCCCGAGACCAGTGGGTGCTGGCGGATGTCGTCGGTTTCCCGCTAGCGGTACCCGAGATCCACGTGCATCGAGGAGAGCTCGACGAGGCCAGACGCGGGATCGAGCTCTTCGAACGGTACGAGGGCTCCGCGGACCTCCAGGAGCGATCGGTCTTCGCGGCGGCGAAGGCCGTGGTCCTTATCGGCGAGCAACGGTACCCGGAAGCCCTCGCCGCAGCTCGATTCGCCTTCACCGAGGGAGCACGCGCGTACGGCCCGAATCACCTCATGGTGAAGACCGGGTTCGTCTTCGCAGCGGAAGCGGCGAGCGCACTCGGAGACACCCCGGCTTTGAGAGAGGTTCTCGGGTTCGCCGAGGGTTTGTCCCCAGGACAGTCTTCACCTTTCGTCGATGCGCATGCTATGAGGTTCCGCGCCCGGCTGACGGTGTCAATGGGAGACGATCCCACCGCGGGCTTCAAGACCGCCATCGGAATGTTCCGTGAGATGAGCGTTCCTTTCTGGATGGCTGTAACGCTCTTGGAGCGCGGCGAGTGGCTCGTGCAGCAAGGCCGAGCGGACGAAGCCGAGCCGGTGCTCGCCGAGGTGCGTACGACGTTCGAGCGGTTGGCGGCCCGTCCCTGGCTGGAGCGGCTCGAGAAAGCCAGCTCGATCGCTTCGCTTTCCTGACACGGCTGCTAGCCTCGGGGCCATGGGCTCGAAGGGTTCCGTGCTGGTCGCGATGTCGGGCGGGGTGGACTCGTCGGTCTCGGCCTGCCTGCTCGCCGAGCAGGGCTACGAGGTGCTTGGCTCCCACATGGAGCTCGTGCATCTGGCACAGGGCGTGGACCATGGCTGCTGCGGGCCGAGCGCCCGGGCGGACGCCGAGGCCGTGGCCCGCATCGGCGGGTTCGCCTTCGAGGTCGTGGACATGTCGGCGTCGTTCGCCGAGACGGTCCTGGCGGACTTCTTCGCCGAACACGAGGCCGGCCGGACGCCGAACCCGTGCGCGCGGTGCAACGAGCACATCAAGTTCGGAGCGTTCCTCGAGCGCGCGGATCGGCTCGGCGTCGACCTCGTGGCCACCGGCCACTACGTCCGGACCGACCGGGATCCGATGGGTGCATGGCATCTCCGGCGCGGGGCCGACACCGGCAAGGACCAGTCGTACATGCTCCACACCCTGGGCCAGCGAGAGCTGGCCAGAGCGCGCTTCCCCGTCGGCGGGATGGCCAAGGCCGACACCCGCGCCCTCGCCGAGCGGTTCGGCCTGCCGGTCGCGGCGAAGCCCGACTCACAGGAGGTCTGTTTCGTCCCCGGGGCCGACCACGCCGCGTTCATCGAGGAGCATGCGCCGAGCATGGTTCGCCAGGGTGAAGTGGTCGACCGCGATGGCACCGTGATCGGTCGCCATCGGGGGTCGTTCCGGTTCACCGTCGGGCAGCGTCGCGGTATCGGGGTCTCGACGGGCGAACGGTCGTACGTCGTGGAGGTCGACGCCCGGGCCAACCGCGTGGTCGTGGGCCCCGGCGATCTCCTGTCGCGACGAGGCCTCGTGGCCGACCGCGTCTCGTGGGTGGCCGGCGAGCCGCCCGCCGTCGGCCCGTTCGAGGCCGAGGTCCGGATCCGCTACAACGGCGACGACGTCCCTGCCGTCGTGGATCACGCCGAGGGTCGCATGCGTGTGGAGTTCCGCACGCCGCAGCGCGGGGTGGCCCCGGGCCAGAGCGTCGTGGTGTACAGGGGCGATGAGCTCCTCGGCGGCGCCAGGATCATGGAGTCCATCCGCTAGGCACCCGTTGAGCCCCGCCGTCGGATTTCCGGCGGCGGGGCTCGTTATCATCGGCCTTCGGGTCCGCGACGGGCCCACGGAGGCCACCGCGTGCGTCTGTTCAGGAGGAAGCCACGCACGTTCGACATCCAGGTCCAGGACGTCGTGATCCACATCACGGCCGGGACGGACCTGGACGACGAGTCGCGGGCGGCGGCGCTCTCGTTCTGGGAGCAACTCGAGGCCTACACGCTCCGCAACCCCGACATCCGCACGAGCAAGCGGCCGATCGACGTTCCGCCGGACGCACCGGCCATCGTCCAGGAGATGGCCCAGGTCGGACGGAGCGCGGGCGTCGGTCCCATGTATTCCTTCCTGGGGGCCCTGGCCGACCACGTGGGACGGTTCCTGGCGCGGTCGGGCGGCGAGCTCACGGTGTCCTGCGGCGGCGACTACTTCATCGTGGCCAAGAAGCGGCAGAAGCTCACCGTCCTCCGCCGCCCGAACGGCGCGTCGATCGCCGTCGTCGTCCCGCCCCGCCAGGAGGGCGTGGGCATCTCGACGAACATGGGGGGACGGGCCCACATGGACGGCATCGCCGTGCTGGCCAGCTCGTGCATGCTGGCCGATGCGGCGGCCGCCGGCGTGCAGGCCATCCTGCCCAAGCCCGACGGGTTCCGCACCGCGCTCGATTACCTGAAGAGGGTCCCGGGCGTGTACGGGGCGGTCGTGATCCTCGGTGAGCGGATCGGCATGATGGGCGGCGTGGAGATCGCCGCGTAGACGCGCGCTCGGAGCGGACATGGGCAACGCCGAACGGGAGCTCGCGGCGGCGAAGCTTCGGGTGGAGGAGCTTCGCGAGCTGCTGAACTTCCACGCCTACCGGTACTACGTCCTGGACGACCCGGAGATCTCCGACGCCGAGTACGACGAGCTCATGCGGGAGCTCCGGAAGCTGGAGGAACGGTTCCCCGAGCTCGTGACCCCCGACAGCCCGACGCAACGGGTGGGGATCGCTCCCGCCGACCTGTTCGCGCCGGTCGAGCACCGGTCCGTGATGCTCTCGCTCGACAACGCGTTCTCGGAGGAGGAGCTGAAGGCGTGGGCCACCCGGGTAGAGCGGGCCGTCGGGTCCGAGGTCCGGTACTACTGCGAGTTGAAGATCGACGGCGTTGCG
>VAYX01000061.1 GCA_005885325.1 Actinomycetota bacterium | reverse complement strand
CTGTCGGTCGACGAGACGAACCAGATCATCCAGGTCCTTCGGGAACGGTTCCCCAACATCCAGGCCCCTCCCCGGGAGGACATCTGCTACGCCACCCAGAACCGTCAGGACGCGGTGAAGGAGCTGGCCCGACGGTCCGACGTGGTGCTCGTGATCGGATCGGACAACTCCTCGAACTCCAACCGCCTGGCCGAGGTGGCCAGAGAACAGGGCACGCCGGCCTATCTGGTCGACGACGAGGAGGAGGTCGACCCTGCGTGGCTGGAGGGAGCCGAGGTGGTGGGGTTGACCTCAGGCGCCTCCGCCCCCGAGTGGCTGGTCGAACGGATGCTGACCTTCCTCGCCGGCAGGGGGGTGACCGAGGTGGAGGAGGTCCGGCAGGCCCGGGAGCACCTGCGGTTCTCCGACGTCCGGGTGTAGAAGGCCCTAGCTCCAGGTGCCGAACGGGTCGGCGTCCCCGTCGGAATCCTCACCGAACTCCGGGACCGCCACCAACGTCGTGGTGGCCGAGACGCCGGGGATCGTGTGGATCTTGTCCAGGATCACCGGGGCCGACTCCTCCCATGTGAGCGGGATCTCGGCGATCACATCGTGTTCGCCGGCCACGACGGCCACGCCCGCGACCTCGTCCATCGCACCGAGCGCCTGGACGATCCCCGCGACCGAGCCGGCCTCCGCGGCGGCGCTGATATGCACGTAACACGCGTGCCCGGGGCGGTGCATCGGCATCGGCGGCATCCCCGGGCCGCCCGCGTAGATGCCGAGCGTCGAGAGCGGGAGGACCGGTGCCGTGTAGGTGTGTTGGACGCCCTCGGTGGCCTGGATATGCCGAAGCACGGTCCGCGCGATCGATCCGAAGTCCGCGGCCTCGACGGCCACCATCACGTCCCACGGCCCTACCACGGCCACCGCGTGCCGGATCCCGTGCCGCCCCCGAAGGGCGATGACGACGTCCTCGATCTTCCCGGGGGCCACCCGGAGGTAGACGAAGGCGTCCACTGCTGCAGGCTAGGGGAGGGTCGGGGTCGTCGCAAGGATTCGAGGCGTGCGTCGGCCCGCCTCGGAGGAGAGGCTCAGCCCGTCTCGCTGGCCCGCTGCGGCGCGCGGCACAGGGCCTCGAGCTCTTCCGCGCCTTCCTCGGGGCCGACGGCGATGATGCGATCGCCCGCCTGGAAAGCGAAGCCGGCCCTCGGACGGTAGATCCATCGCCGCCCCCGCTGCACGGCCAGGACGAACATCCCCGTAGGGACTTGCCCTCCGCCGTCGATCCGGGCTCCACGACGGTCTCCGTCCCGGTCTCCTCGGTCTCCTCCAGGGCCATCAGGATCACCGGATGAAGCTCCTCACCGTGCTCCACGTACCAGGTCATCTCCCGGGCGGCGTCCGAAACGGCCTCGCTGGCCGCACCGAGCCGGAGCAGCCCGCGGAGGTCGTCGGGGTTGCGGGCCTCCGGGCTGGCTCGCAGGACCCAGGACTCGAGCTCGTCGTGCAGCACGTCGCTCCGGGACTCGAGGGTCGACACCTCGGCGGCCAGGGCCCGGTCGTTGAACAGGAGCGAGGAGTAGGCCAGGCCGACCGCCGCCTCCGAGGAGTTCTTCATCTCGACCAGGATGTCCACCGCCCGGTCCAGCTCCGAGAGGGGCGGCGAATCCGTCTCGGGTGCAGGGGGAAGGGGCGGTGCCCCGGCCACCGCCCGGACCAGGTTCACGCCCTCCTCCGGTCCCTGGTACAGGAGCACGTCGCCCTCGGAGACCACGCTCTCGGGCCCGGGATCGAACTCCCAGTCGTCGCCCCGGCGGATGGCCAGGACCCATATCCCCGTCTCGGTGGGGAGGGACAGGTCCCGGAGGGTCGCTCCGACCGCCTGTGACCCCTCGCGGACCTTGACCCGGCCGCACACCTCGTCGGCGTGGCGGAGATCGGACCGCAGGCCGTCGGGTATCCCGAGCTTCGCCGTCACCACCCGCGCGATGTCGGAGGCCGCGTCGCCGATCTTGTCGATGGCGTTCGCGATCCACAGCACGCTCTCGATGGCCTCGGCGTCCTCCGGGCTCCGGGCGGCCAGGATGGCGAGGGTTCGGAGGCGACGGAGGTAGCCGTCCATCCGCGCCTCCAGGTTCTCGACCTCGTCGGCCAGGTCCTCGTCGTTGAAGAAGACGGCCGCGTAGGCCATGTCGACCAGGAGCTCGGAGGCATCCTTGGCCTCGACCAGCAGCTCCTTGACGTTCCGGGGTTCGTCGTCACCCATGGGCATTCACGCCGAACAGAAGGATAGCCCCCACCAGACAGAGCGTGCCGGCGAGGTCCATGACGCTCGATCCGATGGGGATCCCGTGGTTGTCGGGGTCCAGGCCGAACCGGTACGCCGCGATCGCCGTGTAGTAGGCGATGGCCGACGAGATGAGCGTCGCGACGAACCCGGCCGTCATGCTGATCGCGACGATCGTCCCGAAGCCCGGGCTGGCCAGGTTCGTCAGGAGGCTCACCACCTCGGTGGCCAACCCCACCATGAAGAAGACCGACACGGCGAAGACGAACTGGATCGAGATGTCCACCCAGGCCAGTGCCTGAGGGAACGGCCTCGGCTCGATGACGCCGAGATGAAGCTTGGAGGCCAGGCGTGAGGACAGGATGCCGGTCAGCGCGTTCGTGTCCTCCAGGAATGGAGGGATCAGCACGAAGAGCGCGGGGAACGCGAGGAACCGTCCGATCCGGGCTTCGACCACGGTCCCGGCGAGGATGTCGATCACGCCCGCGGCGAACAGCACCGGCATCGACTCCCGCACCACACGGCGAACGAGCGGCAGGTCGGACAGGAGGCCCCGGACCGTGGCCACTAGGCATAACGCAGCCACGGCGATGCCCAGGAGCAGGGTGAGATAGGGGATGCGGACGAGGTAGGACGCCCCCCACAGCGCCGGCAGCGTGGCGACGTCGCCGATGGCCGTGACGAGGGGCGCCGACACCGAGTCCAGGTCCCATGCCCGGCGCTGCGACCAGACGGCGATGCCGATCGACGCGGTGCCCACCACGATGGACCCCAGGACACCACCGAGGATCGAGATCACCGCGTAGTCCCACACGGAGATCGACCTGAACCCCAGGGCCACCGACACGACGCGGGCCGCCCCGGCCAGGAACAGCGAGGTGGCCAGCGTGAGGTACAGCGACGCCAGGATGTTCTGCCCCAGGAAGCTCTCCCGTTCACGGCTGGGCTCGAACTGGCCGGTATGCATGCCCGTGCCCAAGCGGGAGCCGAGCGCGCCGAAGATGTTGCCCCGCATCCCGATCGCCGCCGGGATGAGCAGGAACAGGCCGGGGAGCCGGGTGAGCGAGTCGGTCATGAAACCGAGCGCTAGCCCGGCGAGGAGGTCTCCTCCGGAGGAGATGAGCAGCGCGACGAAGCCCTGGCGGAGCGTTCGCTGCTCAGCTCGCCAGTAGGCCCACAGGCGCCGGGCACGACGTGGGAATGCCATAACGGCACGCTCATCGCTTCCTTCTCGGGTCCGACAGGGATGGTGGGCCGTGGGGCGGCCCGTGGCAGTATGCGCCCGGACCGCTTGCGGGGCAAGCCTCGCCCCCGCTCAGACCCAGTCGCGGGTGAGGATCAGCCAGAAGGCCAGGCCGGCATACGACCCGTACCGCTTGAACCTGCGGGCCATGGCCGCGTCGCTCACGGCCTTTCTCCCGACGTGCCGGGCATAGGCCGGCCGGGTCCAGGAATCGAGGATCAGCTTGGAATAGCGGCCGAGCGTCAGCATCACGTGCGCCGCCGCGTACGGCCCGACCCCTGGGAGCGCCAGGAGCTGTCGTTCCAGCTCCGCGTCGGGAAGATCCTCCGGTGAGGCCCGTCCCAGGACCTCCAGATCCAGGTCGCCTTCCGCGACCGACCTGGCCACCGAGAGCAGGTGGGGCCCTCGGTAGCCGGCCCTGGCCACCTCCCGATAGAAGCCCTCGCCGGCTTCGGCCATGGCCTGGGGTGTGGGGAAGGCCCGGCCATACGGGCCCTCCCTCGGCGCGCCCGGCGCGGGCGCGCCGAGGTGCTCGACTAGGGCCACGACCATCCGTTTGGTCGCGGACCACGTGCAGTTGGTGGTGCAGATGGTCTTGATCACGTCCTCGAACACCGTGGGGCTCCGCACCATCCGCCCTGCGCCCGAGGTGACCCACGCGAGGTCGGGGTCGCCGCTCGCCAGCTCGTAGAAGCGCGACAGGTCGGCGTCGAGCCGGAGCACATGTTCGACCCCGGCGAGCGCGCGGGCCGCCGCTCGCTCACTCAGCGTCGGTCCGACGACCGTGACGGTTCCCCGCCCATCGTTCCCATTCGAGACGCTGACCGTCCGAGGGCGCGCTCCGACGATGGGGATGGTGATCTCGAGCGTTCGCGCCTGCTCTTGGAGCAGCATCGGCGGAAGGTCCACGAACCCGTGCGAGTTCAGCGTCCTCCACAGGTCCACCGGCTCACCGCCCGCCCCCCGGAGGGGGAACTCAAGCTGCCGGGCCACCGGTGCGTTGCCGGACCCGCCAAGCCCGGACCTTGTTGCGGTTGCCGCAGGATTGCATGGAGCACCACTTGCCGGAGTGGTTCTTCGACCGGTCGTAGAACACGCTGGTGCAGGTGTCGTCGCTGCACTCCTTGAGGTGCTGCCACGTCCCGTCGAGCTCGGCCAGGAAGGCCGCAGCGAGGATGTGCCCAAGGGCTCCCGCGACGCCCCGCGCCGTCGGCTCGATCCGGGGTGGACCTTCGGAACCGAATCGAAGCTCCAAGCCGGCCTCCCGGGCGGCCTCGTCGACGACGGCCAGCTCCGCCGCGGTCGGCTCGGCTCCCTCGACCTTCCGGTGCAGGGCCGCGTGGACGAGCGATGCGGAGCGCAACGACCGCTTCGATACTGGCTCGTCCGGGTCGATCAGGCCGTGCTCCACCAGGAACTCACGGAGCGACTCATGGGAGGGCGGAAGGCTCATGGGGTCGGCCCCCAGGTGGTCGTGCACGGAGAGGAAGCTCCGAACGAGCTCGAGCTCGACGGGCGCTGGGGGACTGGTGTCGGTGTCTCGCCGTCGTTGCACGGTTGGCATCATACACCGTCATAAAAGCCTTGACTAGTTACTCCCCGGGCGGTAGGGTACGACCGGCGAACGGTCATACGCCGGTTACGCGAGACGAAGGAAGCCGACCTCACGTCCTTCGTGCCCGGCGCGTTCTGGACAGAGGCAGTCACGGACGAGGGAGGTGGGACGTGTTCCCCCTGATGGCACAGGAGTTGGTCGAGGCACGCGTGGAGGAGCTTCGCCGGGAGGGCGATCAGCGGGTTCGCCGGGCGGGCGGCGTCGGGGTGGGTCGGCGGTCCGGCTTGCGGTCCGCACTCGGCGTCCGCCTGGTCGTGCTGGGCTGCCGGCTGCTGGGGGAGCCCGTGAGGATCGAACGAGCCGAGGCGGGGTGAGGGCGGTGATATCGCTCGGGTATGCCGCGACACTCCTGTTCTTGGTGCTGCTGTGGTACGCGGCCATCCGGTTCGGCCACGATTCCCGCGACGGACAGGACTGGGATCGCCACCCGCGGGGCTGAGCCCGACCTTCGCTAGCATCGGTCCCGTGATCGAGTTCACCGAGTGGGCGACGGAGATCCTCCAGCGAACCCATGAGGCCGCTCGCCGGTTCAACCCCTCGGCCACCGTGCGGTTGTCCCGCTCGGGGACCGGCGTCCAGTTCTCCCTGGCCGACGAGCCGGGCGACGGCGATCGCCTGGTCCAGGGGGAGGGCTTCGAGATCCTGGTCCAGGAGGGCCTGGACGGGATGGTCGACGTGGTCGAGCCACACGACCAGCTGATCCTTCGGCCGCCGGGTTCCTCCGATCGGAGCGTGCGGCCGCACTGAGCCGGCCATCGCCGGGGCTACACTTTGCGCATGACCGCATCCACGGGCTCGGGCCCGCACCTCCTCACCGGCGGGGCCGGTCCTGTGATGCTGATCGGCGGGGCGGAGGACAAGCGCCGGGACAAGGCCATCCTGTCCCGGTTCGTCGCGTTCGCCGGCGGGGCCGAGGCATCGATCGTCGTGGTCTCCACGGCCTCCTCGCTCGGAGACATGGCCACCCAGATCTACCGGGAGCTGTTCGAGGGGCTGGGAGTGGCGAAGGTCACCGGCATACGGCCCGAGGACCGGGACCAAGCCGACGACCCGGAGGTCGCGGCGCCGCTCGCCACCGCGACGGGGGTGTTCCTCACCGGGGGGAACCAGCTCCGCCTCTCCTCGGCCGTGGGCGGGACACGACTGGCTTCGGCCCTGTTCCTGGCGCACGACCGGGGCGCGGTGATCGCCGGGACCTCCGCGGGCGCCAGTGCGCTGGCCTCCCACATGATGGCCTTCGGGACGCCGGGTCCCACGCCGAAGAACCGCATGGCCCAGCTCTCCGCGGGCCTCGGGCTCCTGGATCGCATCGTGATCGACCAGCACTTCGAGCAGCGGGGCCGGATCGGCCGCCTCCTCTCGGTGATCGCGCACTCGCCGTCGCTCCTGGGGCTCGGCTTGGACGAGGACACCGCGGCCATCGTGTACGCGGACAAGGTCATGGAGGTCGTGGGCCGGGGTGCCGTGACCATCGTGGACGGCTCGCGAGCCCGCACCGACGCGTATCAGGGGAAGGGGCACCGTCCGCTCATGGTCTCCGGCGTGGTCCTGCACTCGCTGCCCGCGGGCTACTGGTTCGACCTGCGGGCCCGAACGTTGCTCCCCGGAGCCGTTCGGGGAGAGGAACGGGAGGCGTCGGAGTGAGCGCGGCCCGGCCGCGCCCTCGTGCGGACCGGGAACGCGCCAAGCGCGAGCCGGCCGCGAAGAAGCGACCGGCGAAGGCCGACCTGAAGATCGTCGAGACTCAGGTCTTCCGGGGCCCCAACTACTGGTCGTACGAGCCCTGCGTCCGCCTGCTCGTCGATCTCGGATCCCTCGAGGAATGGCCGTCGAACACGCTGCCCGGGTTCACCGAGGGTTTGCTGCAGATGCTGCCCGGCGTCGGCGAGCACTCGTGTTCGCTCGGGCGAAGGGGCGGGTTCCGGGAACGGGTCGAGGAGGGGACGTGGCTCGGCCATGTCGCCGAGCACGTCGCCCTGGAGCTCCAGCGGGAGTCGGGGGCGCACGTGTTCCGGGGCAAGACCCGGAGCGCGGATGGGCCCGGCCAGTACAACGTCATCTACGGCTACTGGGAGGAACGGGTCGGCGTGGAGGCAGGGCGCATCGCCGTCCGCCTCCTCAACCACCTGGTCGAACCGGACCCGGAGTTCAACTTCCTTGCGGAGCTGGAATGGCTCATCCTGCTGGCCGAACGCAGGGCGTTCGGGCCGTCGACGCAGGCGTTGATCGACGAGGCGGCCACCCGGGACATCCCCTGGATCCGGCTGAACGAGGCCTCCCTGGTCCAGCTGGGATGGGGCAAGTACCAGCAGCGGATCCGGGCCACGATGACCTCGAAGACCTCCTCGCTGGCCGTAGACATCGCCGGCGACAAGGACATGACCAGGCGGCTGCTCTCGTCGGCCGGCCTTCCCGTTCCCCGAGGCGAGGTCGTGCGGACCGAGGACACCGCGGTGGCTGCGGCCCAGCGCATCGGGGTTCCAGTGGTCACGAAGCCGGTCGACGGCAACCACGGACGGGGAGTCTCGCTCGACCTCCGCAGTGAGGAGGATGTGCGCGGCGGCTTCACCCGGGCCCTGAAGGAGGCCCGGCGTGGCCAGGTGGTCGTGGAGAGCTACGTCACCGGGAACGACTACCGGGTCCTGGTGGTCGGAGGACACATGGTCGCCGTAGCCGAGCGCGTCCCGGCCCACGTCGTCGGCGACGGGACCCAGACGGTGCGAGCGCTCGTGGAGGAGACGAACGCCGACCCCCGCCGTGGGATCGGCCACGAGAAGGTGCTCACGAAGATCAAGCTCGATAACCCGGCCGTCGAGCTCTTGAGGAAGCAGGGCTACGGCTTGGACGACGTCCCGCCCGAGGATGCCTTCGTCAAGCTGGCCGACACCGGCAACATGTCGACCGGGGGCATCTCCATCGACCGGACGTGGGAAGCCCACGAGGACAACGTGGAGATCGCCGAGGAGGCGGCCCGGGTCGTGGGCCTCGACGTCGCCGGCATCGACTTCCTCGCGCCGGACATCTCCCAGCCGGTCCGAGAGACGGGCGGCGCGATCGTCGAGGTGAATGCCGCGCCGGGGTTCCGGATGCACACGCACCCCACCGAGGGCGAGTCGCAGTACGTGGCCAAGCATGTGATCGACCTGCTCTTCCCGTCGGGGACCCCCGCGCGGATCCCCATCGTCGCCGTCACCGGCACGAACGGGAAGACCACCACGGTCCGGATGATCTCGCACATCTTCCGGGGGATGGGGCGGAAGGTCGGGATGACGTCCACAGACGGCATCTACATCGACGAGCGTTTGGTCAAGCGGGTTGACGCGAGCGGGCCGAAGTCGGCGCAGATGGTGCTCCAGAACCCGCGGGTGGACTTCGCCGTGTTCGAGGTGGCCCGGGGCGGGATCCTCCGCGAGGGCCTGGGCTACGGACAGAACGACGTGGCCGTGGTCCTGAACGTGACCGGCGACCATCTGGGGCTGCGGGGGATCGACTCCGTCGAGAAGCTCGCCCAGGTGAAGCAGGTGGTCGTGGAGGCCGTCCCCAAGACCGGCTGGGCCGTCCTGAACGCGGACGACCCGCTCGTGGTCGAGATGCGGAAGGCCTGTTCGGGCTCGGTGATCCTGTTCTCCATGCAGGAGCACCACGACCTCGTAGGCCGATGGGTCCGTCGCGGACGAAAAGCGGTGGTCCTGGAGAAGGGGCCGCTCGGGGAGATGATCGTGATCAAGGAGGGCCGCCGGACCATGCCGGTGGCGTGGGTTCACACGCTGCCGGCGACGTTCGATGGACGGGCCCGGATGAACGTCCAGAACGCCATGGCCGCGGCGGCCGCCACGACATCCGCCAGGGGTTGCGGTCGTTCACCACGAGCTTCTACCAGGCCCCCGGACGGCTGAACCTGCTCGACCTGGACGGCGTGAAGGTCATCATCGACTACGCGCACAACCCGCACGGCTTGAAGAGCCTCGGCGAGTTCGTCGAGCACATGACCGCCGATGAGGGAGCCCGGTCGTGGTCGGCCAACCTCCGCCTGGCCGTGGTGGCTACGGCGGGGGACCGGCGCGACGAGGACATGCGGGAGCTCGGCCGGGTCGCCGCGCGGTACTTCGACGACATCATCATCCGTGAGGATCGCCACACGCGGGGACGCGACCGTGGCGCCACAGCCGCGCTCGTCCTGGAGGGCGTGCAGGAGGCACGGCGCGCCGGGGCACGGGCGGGCCACGTCGAGGTGGTGCCCGACGAGCTGGAGGCCACCAAGCGAGCGCTGGACCGGAGCCGGCCGGGCGACCTGGTCGTGCTGTGCGTGGACTACGCGACCGAGGCCTTCAAGGAGGTCGAGGCTCGCCGGTCGCTCGCCTCCCCCAGGGTGCTCCAGGCGGCCGAGGGGGACGGCCAGTTCCTTGCCGTGGGCGGCGACCCCGACTTCATCCGGCAGTCCCCGGAAACCGGGCTGTAGCCGGTCGATCGGATCGGAGTCCGCGTTGGGTGAGTCCGAGATCGAACGCGTGCTGGAGGATCGGCGGCGAGAGCTCGAGGGTGAGCTCGAGGTGCTGACCCACGTTCCTCGCGATCCGACGGCGACCGTCTCCTTCGGCAAGCGCGTCGGGGAGGGGACCACCGAGGCCGTCGAGCGGATCCACACGACGTCCGCGGCGCGGGCGCTGGCCGCCATGCTGAACGACGTCCGGCGAGCCCTGGCCAAGCTCGCCGAGGGGAGCTACGGCACGTGCGACGCGTGCGGCCGGGCGATCCCGCGGGAGCGGCTGGACGCCATCCCGTGGGCGGTGCTGTGTGTCGCCTGTGCCGAGGTCCGCGGCGGCCGGCGCCGCGGTGTGTCCTAGCCCGACCGAACCGGCGCGCGGGAACCGCGGACCGAGCGCGCCAGCCGACGCACCTCGCCGGGCCCCAGGCGTTCGGCGCCGTGCTCCTCGAGCCAGGCGAAGATCTCCGGCCGCTGGCCCAGGGCCGTGACGGCCACGACGTCGCCGGGGCTCGAACCTCTCGTCATCCACTCGAGCGCGTGGACCTCGTCGGGGAAGACCGGGACCTCGGTCGCACCGCCGTCGATCGCCCCCGCCCGGAGCCGTTCCACGAGCTCGTGTGGGTCGCGGCCTCGGAGGTACTGGGGGAGCTCGGCGACGGCGATGTGGTCGGTGCCGCGCGCGGCCCGATAGGCGAACGCGTGGATGATGTCGTCCCGGCGGTCTCCGGCGGCGCAGATCGCCATCCACACTTGCCGCCCCCGCGCGCACAAGCCTCGGCAGATCTCGGTGAGGCCCATCATCCCGGCTTCATTGTGGGCGTAGTCCACCACGATCACCCGGTCGTCGAGTGAGAACAGGTTGGCCCGCCCGGGATTGCGTTCCGGATCGAGCACGAACGAGCGCAACCCACGCGCCACCGCCCGCTCCGGGAGGTCGATGGCGAGCGCGGCGGCGGCGGCGGCCATCGCGTTCTGGATGTTGGGGCTGGAGATGCCGGCGATCGTGACCGGGACGTCCTCCAGCCGAACCAGCGGGCGGGTGGTCGAGCGTTCCAGCACGGTCATCCGCCCGTCGAGGACGGTGATGGCGCGGCCGCCCTCGGCCAACACCGTGCGGATGGCGGGGTGGTCCGAGTCGAGCGAGA
>VAYX01000035.1 GCA_005885325.1 Actinomycetota bacterium | reverse complement strand
TTCATGATGCTGTTGACCAGGTTCACGGTCCAGTTCTCGCCGGCGCACACGCTCTTTCCCAGACCGGGATGCTCGTTGTACGACTCGGGCGGGATGACCCACGACACCGCGGGCAGGTGGTCGCGGCGCACATCGGTGGAGAAGTCGCCGGGTGGCCGGACGTGCCGCCACATCGAGCCGAACCGGACGTGGCGGATCATCTGCAGCGCGTTCATCCAGGCGTTCTCCTCCGCGTAGTACTTCCAGGAGATGCCCGCGGCCTGGAGCTGGTCCGGAAGGACCGGGATGTCGAAGCACAGCCGGATCCGGTCCCAGTACCGGCCCAGCGCGTACGTGTTGTCGCCGTTCGCGTCGATCCGGTTCTCCAGGTCCATGATGTCGGCGATGTCCTGCGGCGAGAGCCTGGGTCGGAAGCGGGTCGCGTACTCGGTGGGGTCGTCGCAGTAGCTGCCGGCATGGTCCGTGGAGCTCTTGTTGTCCACGATCCCATTGGCTTGCGCCGCAACCGCATACAGGTGCTCCGGGAGCGTGGGACCGTACATCGAGGTGAAGAAGTGGTCGGCGAGGACGAACCGGTCGGCGTAGGCCCAGTAGTTCGGGATCCCCCTGCGATCGAAGTACGTGTAGCCGGAGAGGTCGTGGCCGAACAGCGTGGCCCGTTCGGCGTCCATGGGGATCGGCCCGTTCATCCAGTTGAACCCGTTCATCTTGCCGCCGTTGATCGCCGTGAGAGCGCACCGGAAGCAATGCGTGAGGTCGTGGGCCTGGACGTCTCGGGACCGGTGCAGCTCGACGATCGGGCCGTCCCGGCACCCGTCCTCGGAGCAGCGGATCGTGCCGCCCCCCGTCGCCCCGGCCGCACCCGGGTACGTGGCGAAGTAGTTGTTGAACGTCCGGTTCTCCTTGACCACGAAGACCACGTGCTTGACCGGCGTGGAGCCCGGCTCGGTGCTCGGGCTCGGTGTGTGGGATGTCCCCGAGGCCGAGGGCGAGGGTCCGGAGGGCGAAGGGCTGCCGTTCGCGCTGCCCGACCCCTCACCCCGGCGCCCGGCCCAGGCCAGCCCGGCGATGATCAGTGCGACCACGAGGAGGAACGCGAGATAGGCGCGCCTTCGTTCGAACCAACGCCCGAAGGGCCCGGATCGGGACGGAGGCAGATCGGGACCGGGCGTCTCCTGCACCAACCGAACGCTAGCAGCAACCCCCGAGATGGGCGGGCGGCGGGGACGGGGCTTCAGCCTGCGCGAAGGGTAGCGAGCTGTGCGGACAACCGGGCCCGCACGGCGGCGTAGGCGGGATCGGTCGCCCGGTTCTGGAGCTCGTAGGGATCGGCGGAGCCGATGACGCCGGCCAGGTCGTACAGCTCCGTCTCCCCCGTCGCGAGCTCCACATAGGCGAAGTCCTCGGTGCGCACCTCCCACCAGGGCGGCACCTTCCGGTCACCGACGTATTCGTTCAGCAAGCCCGTTCGCCACGGCGCGGAGGGCGGCCCCCGGAGCAGCGGAACCAGACTCATCCCGTCCACGGGTGAGGGGGGCTCGATCCCGGCGAGCTCGGCGAACGTCGGGGCCAGGTCGACGTTGGAGACGAGGCGCGGGTCCACGTGAGACGAGGCGCCCGGATAGCGCACCAGGAACGGTGTGCGGATGCACTCCTCGTAGGCGCACGTCTTGCCCACCCAGCGATGCTCCCCGAACGAGAAGCCGTTGTCGGTCATGAAGACGACGACGGTGTTCTCCAGGGCGCCGCGGACCTGGAGCGCACGGATCACCGCGACCACCAGATCGTCCACCGACAGGAGCGTCTCGAAGGACCGCCGGTGGGCCGTCCGGAGCTGCGCGCGGCGCTCCGCGTCCATTGGGGCGAGGGCCTGAACCCACGCCGGCTTGTCGGACACGTCCTCCTCACCCAGGCTCGGGGGGTCGGCGATCGGAAACCCGGCCAGCGCCCCGGTATCCCGGGGGGCCTCCGTCCACGGACGGTGCGGCGCCGTGGGGGCCACCTCCAGGAAGAACGGACGTCCCGGGGGAGCCGAGCGGATGAACGAGACCGCGGCGGCCGCATAGACGTCGGTCGAGTAGTTGTCCGGACCGTCGCCCCGGTAGTCGGGGAACCCCTGGTCGATCAGGACGTACCGGTAGTACGCCGTCGACTGGTCCCCCTGCCGCTTCACCAGCCAACGATCCCACCCTGCCGGGACGTACGAGCTCGGGCCGAAGGGATAGCCGTTCACGTACTTGCCGATCAGGCCCGTGTGGTACCCGGCGGAATGCAACCAGGTGGCGATGGTCGAGGACTCGTCGAGGTGCTCGCCGTCGTAGTTGGTCCTGACCCCGGTGTGGTGCGAGTACCTCCCGGTGAGGATCGAGGCCCTGGACGGGCAGCACAGCGGGGTGTTCAGGAACGCGTTCGAGAACGTGATCCAGTGATCCGCCGGGTCCTGCATCATCGATTGCAGCTGCGGCATGACGGGCGGCTCGTGCGGGAGCGAGTCGGACGACTGGTCGTCGGTGAGGATCAGGACGATGTTGGGCCGCCGCTCAGGCGGTGGCGGGGAGGAAGGCACGAACGCCGCAACGAGCAGGACGACCGAGGCGAGGGCCGCCGCCGCCACGGTCCTGCGCAGCGGGCGCCGGACCATCTATCGGGGCTTCCGAAGCTTCCAGATGTTCTCGCCGGGCCACCGGCGGGCCCACCCGATCGAGGCGTAGTCCAGGTAGGTGGACCGGGCGTTCGCCCCGGGACGTGGCTCGATCAGGTCCTCGAGCTCCAGGCCGGTGGCGCGGAACAGGCGGATCCACTCGCCGTACGGGAGCATGAAGTTGACCGATTCATCGTCCTCCCACTTGTGCATGCCGAAGTAGTCGAGGTGGAGGCGGTCATCCACCGTCTCCTTCTCGTCGTTCCAGCACACGAAGTGGATGGGACTCTCGATGTTGAACGCGAACAGCCCGCCGGGCCGGAGCAGCCGGGCGGCCTCGGGGATCGAGCGGTACGGGTCGGCGAAGGTCGTCGCGCCGTGATCGCAGAACACGACGTCGAAGCTCTCGTCGGCGAACGGGGTCCGCTCGGCGTCGGCGTTGACGAGCGGGAACGACACGCCCGCCCGGGCCATCAATTCCTTCGCGTGCTGGAGCTGCCGGGTCGAGAGATCCATGCCCACCGGATGCGCGCCCATCCGAGCCAGGGTGATGGACCACTGGGCGGCACCACATCCGAACTCCAGCAGCTGTTTGCCCTCCACGTCGCCCAAGACGTTCAGCCTCGACTCGGGGGCGCCCCAGGTCCCCCACGCGAGCCGGTCCCACCGGTTCAGCTGGGCGGCGTGCTCGCGCTGGTACTCGTCGCTGGTCCGGTCCCAGTCCCGCCGGTTCTTGCGAACGTGGCGCTGGGTGCCGCTCATGGCCGGTCCATCCAGCCCGCGTCCCGCCCGTGCTCGGCCGCCACGAGCCCCGCGGCGATCGACAGCGCGATCTCCTCCGGCCGCTGGCCGCCGAGGTCCAGGCCGACCGGAGAGCGGATCCTTGCCAGATCCTCGTCGGTGAAGCCCATGGCCCGGAGGTCGTCGAGATACGGGGCGACGTGGCGGCGGCTGCCCATGACGCCGATGAACCGGGCCGGGGAGCGAAGTGCCGCGCCCAGCATCGCCGCGACCTCCGGAGCGTCGTGGTCGGTGAAGACGACGTCGGTCCGTTCGTCGAGCAAGCCGTCGAGCGACGACGCCGTGCCGCCGGGCGCGGCCGAGTCCTCGGCGGTGACCCGCTCCTGCCTCGCCTCGACCAGGATCGTTCGGTAGCCGAAAGGCGCCGCGAACCTTCGCAGCGCTCGTGCCACGTCGGTCGCCGAGACCACCACTAGGCGCTTGGGCGGGAGGTGGGGCTCGAAGAACACCTCGACGTCGCCGAGGTCGTGATGGAGCGTCCGGGTCTGCGGTTCGCCCGACGCCACAACCTCGGCCGCATCGGCGATCGCCTGCTCGTCGAACTCCGCACAGCCGAGCGTCCCGCGCACGGGGCCACCGGGCACGATCGCCATACGGTTGCCGACCCGGCACGGAGGCGAGCCGATGACCTTCACCGCCCGGGCCTCGACCCAGGGCCGGTCGCCGTCCTCATCCGGCTCGGCCTGGGCCTCCGCGTGGCCGGTGGGATGCTCGCCGGTGGCCCCCGCGAGCAGCTCGAGCGCGTGCGGCAGCACCGGCAAGACGGCCTCCAGGCTCTCGCGGACGCCGGCCGGGCTGCCCGGGAGGTTCAGGATCAGCGTGTCGCCCCGGCTCCCGGCGACGGCCCGCGACAGCGCGGCCATCGGCGTCTTCTCCAGGCCCGCCTTCCGCATCAGCTCCGCCAGGCCGGGGGCCTCGCGGTCGATCACGGCCCTCGTCGCCTCCGGCGTGACGTCGCGAGGCCCGAAGCCGGTCCCGCCGGTCGTGACGACCAGGCGCAGGTCCTGGTCCGCCAGGGAAACCAGGCGAGCCTGGATCGCCGGCCGCTCGTCCGGGACGGACGAGCGGCCGGCCACGTCGAAACCGGCCCCCCGGAGCAGGTTCTCGGCAGTCTCACCCGACTCGTCGGTGCGCGTGCCGGCCGCGACGCCGTCGGACACCGTGAGCACGGCCGCTCGGAACGCCTCGCCCATGCGCCATATCCTGCCAGACGGAACCGGCGAACCGGGAGGAGACCGATGGAGGCTTGGATCGACCAGCTCGCCGAGGCGCTCGGCGAGGACACCCTGAGCGGGCGGGAGACGGCGGAGCTCCTGCAGGTGGCCCGCGACGTGGCCCATCGCGTCGAGCGCCGGATCACGCCGCTGGCGACCTTCCTCCTCGGCTCGGCCGTCGGACGGAGCCTGGCGGGAGGCGCCTCCCGGGCGGACGCCTTCCAGGCGGCGCTCGACACGGTTCAGTCGCTTCTCCCGGAAGGCCCACCCCCGGAGGGCTGAGCGGGCCGGCCACGCCATGGCCGGTTCACCGCCGCGGGGGTAGCCTGGATGTTCGACCCATGGATACCTGGCAGCCACCGCAGACCGCCCCGCCCTCCGAGGGCCCGCTCCTCGACACCTTCGGCCGGGTCGCGGACGACCTGCGCATCTCGGTCACGGATCGCTGCAACTTCCGCTGCGTGTTCTGCATGCCGGCAGAGGGGCTGAAGTGGCTCCCCAAGGACGAGATCCTCACGTTCGAGGAGCTCACCCGCCTCCTCGGGATCTTCGTCTCGCTCGGCGTCCGATCCATCAAGGTCACCGGAGGCGAGCCGACCGTCCGGGCCGACCTGCCGACGCTGGTCTCGATGTTCCGGGAGGCCGGACCCGAGCTGGACATGTCGATGACCACGAACGGGATCCTCCTCGATCGCCT
The DNA here is from genome assembly GCA_005885325.1 of Actinomycetota bacterium. Classification (GTDB taxonomy): domain Bacteria; phylum Actinomycetota; class UBA4738; order UBA4738; family HRBIN12; genus AC-69. Next base: position 7,191 of record VAYX01000035.1, on the reverse strand, counting down.
GGCCGAACCCCTCGCACTGGCCGGGCTCGACCGGGTCACGGTGTCGTGCCACTCGCTGATGCCGCACCGGTTCGAGGGGATGACCCGGCGGGATGCGCTGGACAAGGTGTTCGCCGGCCTGCGGGCGGCCGAGGAGGCCGGCCTCACTCCCATCAAGATCAACTGCGTCGTGATCGGGGGGGAGAACCAGGACGAGGTGGTGGACTTCGCGGCCTGGGCCCGACGGTTCGGATACGTGGTTCGGTTCATCGAGTACATGCCGCTGGACGCCGATCACGCATGGGAACGCGCCAAGGTCGTGCCGTCTCGGCAGATCGTGGACGCCATCGGCCGGGTGTTCCCGCTCGTGTCCGAGGGGCCCGACCACGAGCCCGCCGCCTCCTACCGGTTCGCCGACGGCGCGCCGGGCGGCATCGGGGTCATCGCGTCGGTCACCGAGCCGTTCTGCGAGACGTGCAACCGCCTCCGCCTGACCGCCGAGGGGCAGGTCCGCTCATGCCTGTTCGCGCTGGAGGAGCTGGACCTTCGGGAGCCGCTTCGTAGCGGCGCCACCGACGGCGAGCTCGCGTCGATCATCCGCACCGCCGTGTGGCGGAAGTGGTCGGGGCACCGCATCAACCACCCCGACTTCGTCCAGCCTGAGCGAAGCATGTCGATGATCGGCGGCTGAGCCCGCCGCACACGTAGGGGATCAGAGCCCGGCCAGGCGAGCCAGTCCGGAGATCTTCCGCAGGACGAACCGCCGTCCATCGCGCTCGACCAGTCCCCGGCGCTGGAAGTCCGAGAGGATCCGGGTCACGTTCTCCCGACTGCCGCCGCACAGGCTGGCCAGGTCGGCGTGGGTCACGATGGCCGGCAGGACGGCGCCGTCGTCGGGGAGCTCGTCGAGGCTCGGCGACACGAGCTGCAGGAGCCGCTTGGCCACCCGGCCCTTGAGATCCAGGAACAGCAGGTCGTCCACGAACGCCTCGTGGGCGCTCACCTGACGCGCCAGCGCCCGGAGGAGGGCAAGGGAGGCCGCCGGCTCGTGAGCCAGGAATTCCTGGAACGTCTGTCCCGGGGTGACCCAGACCTCGGTCTCCTCCAGGGCCAGCGCCGCCGCGGTCCTGGGCATCCCGCCCAACAGGCCGAGCTCCCCGAAGAACTGCGGCTGATCGATGGTGGTGTGGAGCATCCGCTGTCCGCTGGCCGAGAGCGAGCTGATCTCCACCCGACCCTCGATCAGGAAGTGGATCTCGTGCGACGGGTCACCCTGGTGGAAGAGGTAGGTGTTGCGCCGGTAGTGGCGGAGGGCCCCGCTCGAGGCGAGCTCGTGGATGGGACCGGGGTCGATCGCCTCGAACAGCGGCGTTCCCGCCATCTGCTCCTCGATCGCCGCCCGCGACCGCATCGCCCGCGCCATCGGGCAAAGCGTACCCATTCGGTCCGCCGGCAGGCCAGACCCGGGGATGGGGACGGGCCCGGCGCGAAGCGCCGGGCCCGTCCAGGGAATCGCGGTGCACGTTCCGCTACGTCTTCTTGAGCTTCTTCATCGTCGTCTTCCGCGTCACGCGCGTTGCGGCCTTCTTTGCCTTCTTGGCCGCTGGCTTCCTCGGGGAGACCTTCTTCCTCGCCACCCGATTCACCTCCTCCCACATATTCGCATCAGAGCTTCATCGGCATCCGATGGCAAGATCCTGAAGCTCGCGCGCCGAGAAGTGCGTGTCGCCCGTCACCGACCGGAGGGTGACGTCGGTCACAGCAAATGATGTGACGCCCGTCACACAACCGGGGTCGAGTCAGTCCAGCTCGGGGAGGTCGAGCGGATCGGGACGGGGCGTGCACGCCCCGCAGTACAGGGCGTCCTCGACCACGAGCGCCCTGGTGACGTCCCCCCCTCGATACAGCTCGAGCACGTAGGGGAGGGTCTCGACGTGGTCCTCGCAGATCCCGCGGCCGCAGAACCGGCACGCGCCCACCGCCGTCCTGCGACAGTGCCAGCAGTCCATCCGCTCACTCCTCCCCTTGGTGGACTAATGCTGCCACGTTCGCTCCACGTTGGACGACGGCTTCAACGTCCCCTTGCGAAACGCCCCCGCCATCAATCCGTCGAAGCCGTCCCGGTCCAGCCGGAACGCGCGGACGGGGGTCCTGGCCACCACGCTCGCAGTTCGGGGGACCTTCTGCAGGAGCGCGATCTCGCCGAAGTGCGCCCCCGGGCCGAGGGTCCGCACGAGCGTCCCGTCCTCCACCACCTCGACCTGGCCGGAGCCGATGGCGTAGAAGGCGTCTCCGGCCTCACCCTGTTCCAGGATCGTCTCGCCGGGGGCCACGTTCACCCGCCGGCCGTGCTCAAGGATCTCGGACAGCTCGTCGGGCTCCAGCGCGGCGAACGCGGGGAGCGCGCGGAGCTCGGCGACCGCCTCGAGCGTGGGGGCGAACTCCGGGACGTGGACCATGTCGGCCAGCAGGCGCTCGAAGGTGCCCTTGTCGATCTCGAACAGCTGGGCGTCCTCGATGGCCTCGACCGTGGCGGTACGAGGCGCCGCCTCCGTCAGCCCCAGCTCCCCGAAGGACTCACCGGGCCCCAGGACCCGCAGGACCCGGCGGTCCCCGGTCCCTGGATCCTCCTCGACCACGTGGAGGGTGCCTCGCCGGACGACGTAGAAGGCCTGGGCCCGGTCACCCTGCCGGATCACCGGCTTTCCCGCCGGGAAGGTCCGCAACCGAACCCGCCCGGCCAGATCGGAGAGCACGTCATCCGGCAGGTCCTCCAGGATCGGGAGCCGGTCGATGAGGCCGGCGGCTTCGACCCTCCACGACGTCTCCAGACGGAACCGGACCTGCTCCCACAGCGCGCGCAGCTTGCGAAGAAGCGCGCGCACCAGCTCGATCAGGCCCCGCAGGAGGGGACCGGTCACGAACGCGGCAAGAGCGAGGAGAAGGACGCGGCCCAGGACCCCGCCGTTCCAGAGCTTGCTCACGAGTCCACCGAAGATCTCCCGCCAGAAGTAGAACGAGGTGGCGAAGGCGAAGATGCTGAAGACCACGCCGAGGGTCCCGTACAGCCCCAGGCCGACCTCCTGTTTGGAGAATCGATCGCGGGCCCGGAGCTTCCTCCACAGGTCGTACCTGATGAACTGGAGCGACATCGGGCGCAGATCCGGGACCTGGATGACGTCCGACAGGATCCAGTACCCGTCGAGCTCGAGCAGCGGCACGAGGTTCAGGAAGATCACGAAGTAGTTCAGCAGGGCGAACTTGTACAGCACCGGTGCCACGAAGGAACCGGGGAACGCCCAGACCACGGTGGCCGCCGCCCCCGCGATGATGAGCTCGGCGTAGGGACCGGCGAACGACTGCACGATGCGCTGGCGCCGTTCCATCATCAGGCCGTCCGAGGAATCCACGAAGAAGGCCGGGGCGCCGAAGTAGATCATGAAGCCGGCGCTCCGCACACGCCGCCCGTAGTGGACGAGCACGGTGGCGTGAGCGAGCTCGTGCGTGAACGTGAGGAAGTAGTTGAGCACCAGGATCACGAGCGAGGCCGCCGCCGCGGACTCGCCGCCGATGCCGAACCGCCCCGAGTGGTACACGGCGATGAACGCGAGGAACCCGGCGATCGCGATCAGCCCAACCGACCAGGCCACCCACCGCTTGAAGAACCATCGCAGGCCGTTCCGGTAGAACCAGGCCACCATGTCCTGCGCCCCCGACCAGTCCACCGAAAGCGTCCGGACGAACTGGCTGCCCTTCTGGCGGGCCGCCGACATGGGGTTCAGCGCCCGGCGAACGGCGCTCTCGGAGTCGACGAACCTGGTCTCCAGGAAGTTGCCCACGCGCAGCTGGCGGACGAGGTCGGCGACGCCCGAGAGCTCCAGGTCGCCGGAGTCGCGGAACCGCTCGACCACGATCTCCCGCACGGTCCTCGAGCCGTCCATCAGCGACAGGAGCTCCACCTCGCCGGGCTCGAGCCGGTAGTGAACGAGATCCCTGGGGTTGGCCACGACCGCGTAGTCGTTCCCCCACCGAAGCGAGAACTGCTTGACCTCGACGTCCGGGGCGAGCTTGGGCCGGAACTCGGCGGGATCGACCTTCTCCGCCAGGTCGTCCCACAGTCCGCCCTCGCCGTCCGAGGGCTGCGCGGCCACGCGATCGGCCAGGGTCCGCCACAGGCCGCTCGGCGATCGGCCGGCCGTCACGGGGCGGGGGTCTGGGCCCGGCGCTCCTCGTCCATCCGTCGCTGGATCGAGGAGTACACGGACAGGCGGGGCGGTGGCCGCCGGCTCGAGGCGAACAGGTTCCCCAGGAACGCCCCGCCGAGCAGCGCGACGCACACCGTGGCGATCACGGCCCCCCACGAGACCCCGCCTCCACCCTTCCCGGCCTGGAGGGGACGAGTCACCGAGGACGTCAGCCCGGCGTCGTCCGTCGCGGCGAACATGAACCGCGCGTCCGAGGGGATGCTGCGCAGGACGGTGGCCGTCGCGGCCAGCGAGAGGTTCGCACCCCCGGTCGTGACGACGACCTGGGCCCCGCTCACCCGCAGGTAGGAGCCGGTCACGAGCCCTCCGGTACCGGCGAATACCTCCTGCTCGCCGATGGCCAACTTCTGGCCCTCGACGTCATAGGTGATCGTCTCGACCGGTTGCCCTCCCACGAGCAAGGAGAGGTCGAGGCGGTGCAGGCCCAACCACCCGCCGACCTCCGCCACGTCGATCCGGAGCACCAGCCGCGCTCCCTGCGTGAGTTGCCCCGAGGCGCTTCCGCCGACCCTGGGCCCCTCCGTCGCCGCTCGGGCCGCGGGAGCGGCCATGGAGAGCACGATGGCCGCGCCGATCAAGGCTGATGCGGTCGTGGCGCCTGGTTTCCACCTCACGGCCGGGCCATCTTCGTCCCCCCCGCGGGCGCGTGGCAACAGGTCGGTCCCGGCATCACGGAGCCCAGGGAGGTGACGAATGGCACAGAGGGTCGGTGGCGCCGATCACCGAAGCGGTCGGGGCTTCCCCCTAGCCTGAAGCCGTCCGGAAGCACGACACGCAGGAGGGGATGGAGATGCTCACCGGAGAGATGGCGAAGTATCGGATCGACGACCAGGTGCGCGCGGCTCAGGCAGACCGCGTGGCCAGGTCGACCAGGGCCGTCAGGACCGCCGACGCCAGAAGCGGCGCCCGGCGCGTCGTGTCGACGATCGCGGCCGCGCTCCTGTGGCCGATCAAGCACTGACGCTCGAGATCACCCAGCCGGGTCGTACGCCGGTGGCGGAAAGCTCGCTCACCGCCGACCCACCACCACTCGAGTGACCTTGAACTCGCCCCCGGCCGTGCTCCGCACGTCGCGCAGGCCATGGCGCCTGATCACCGTGGCCGCGGCTCTGGCCCGGTCCGGACTCACCTCGATCAACAGCCAGCCGCCCGGCTTCAACCACTCTCCGGCCTCGGCGGCCGCACGATCGACCAGCCCCAGGCCGTCCACGCTGTTGTCGGTGAGCGTGTGGGCCGGCTCGAACCGGCGGATCTCATCGGGCAGCTCCCGAAGCTCCCGCCGTCCCACGTACGGCGGATGAAGGGTGATGACGTCTACCTTTCCCCGGAGATCCCTTGGCAGGCCGCCGAACAGATCGCCCGTCACGAACGTCGCCCGAAGCCCCAACCGCGCGGCATTCTGCCTGGCCACGCTGATGGCGCGCGCCGACAGGTCGGTGCCGATCACCTTCACGCCCCTGGTCTCGTTCGCCACGGCCAGGGCCACCGTCCCGCCACCCGTGGCCAGGTCCACGGCGATCGCGCGCCGCCGCCTCCGCAATCGCCGAACGGCTTGCTCCGCAAGGAACTCTGTGGAGTCGCGAGGGACGAACACGCCGGGCTTGGCGATCAGCTGGATCCCGCGGAACTCCGCGTAACCCTCGATGAACTGAACCGGCTCGCCCTTCGCCCGGCGGGCCACCATCGCCTGGAACCGGCGGGCCGCCCGTGCGGGGACCTCGTCTCCGGGATCGAGGTCGTCCACCTCGACCTCCATGGCGAAAGCGAGCAGCTCCTCGGATTCGATCTCCTCGCGGTCGCTCTGCCAGTGGTCGAGGGCCGGCGATGCCTTCAGGGTCTTCACCGCCCACGCCAGGAGATCCTTCGCCTTCGCCATCGCCGACGCATCCTACTCACCCGGCTGCGGGCTGACCGCCCACACGCGGCGGCTAGAATCGCCTCGAGATGCCTCGCCAGGCGAACGCCCCCTCCACCCGCCGGAAGAAGCGGCCGCCGAAAGAGGACGTGCGGTTGACCGGGGACCGCATCGTGGTTCGCAACCCCGACGACGGCGAGCGCCAGACCCGAGGAGGCCTGTTGATCCCTGCGACGGCCGTCCCCGCCCCGAAGCGGTGCCTGTGGTCCTCGGTCGTGCTGGTCGGCCCGGACGTTCGGGCCGTGAAGGCCGGTGACCGGATCCTGTTCCTCCCCCAGTCCGGCCTGGAGGTCGAGCTGAACGGCGAGGAGTTCCTGCTCCTTCGGGAACGCGACGTCCAGGCCGTGGCCTCGCCCCTGGACGGCCAGGAGCGGACCCCGGGCCAGTACCTCTAGCCCGGAAGGACGGCGATCCGAACGCGTCGCCGGTCGTTGTCCCGGTTCGGGTCCACGATCACGACGCTCTGCCATGTCCCCAGCACGAGCTGACCGCCATCGACGGCCAGCACCAGCGACGGCGAGATGAGTGCCGGCAGCAGGTGGTCGCCTCCGTGCCCACGCGCGCCGTGCCGGTGGGCGTAGCGGTCGTCACGGGGGAGCAGCTGTTCGAGCAGCTCCTCGAGGTCGGCCTCGGAACCCGACCCCGTCTCGATCAGGGCCAGTCCGGCGGTGGCGTGGGGCAGGAAGACGTGGGCCAGCCCGCTCTCGCTGCCCTCCGCCACGAAGGCACGGACGCGGGACGTGATGTCCAGGACCCGCGTCACGCTCGTGTCGACCTCGAACTCGGTGACCCGCATTCCGCCCCGCTCCAGCCCCTGGCCTCCACTGAAGTCTTGCATCACCCCTTGAACCTCGGAGCCTTGGGCTTTGGGGCCTTGAGGCCTTGACCATTACGTGTAATGGTGTAATCATTAGCCATGAGCTCAGCGCACGTTTCCGAGGAAGAGCTTGCTGGGTGGTTCGCCGGGCGGCTGCCGGCAGGGTGGTTGACCGGCCCGCCCGATGTCTCCGCCGACCGGGAGGAGATCCTCGT
>VAYX01000024.1 GCA_005885325.1 Actinomycetota bacterium | reverse complement strand
AATGCATTGCCCCGTTGGTCCACCAGGATCTGGGCCTCCACGTGGTGGGCCCGGTCGATGTAGCGCTCCAGGAAGACCTCCGGGCGGCCGAAATACGCCTCCGCCTCTCGCGCCGCGCGCTTGAGCGCTGGTGCGAGCTCGTCGGCCGACCGGACCACGTGCATCCCTCGTCCGCCCCCGCCGAACGCGGCCTTCACCACCACGGGGTACCCGATCCGCTCCGCCTCGGCCGGCGCCCGCTTCATGGTCACGGGCTCCGGCGTGCCGGGGACGATGGGAACCCCGACGCGCTCGGCGGCCTGGCGGGCGGCGGACTTGTCGCCCATCATCTCGATGGCCTCCGGCGGCGGGCCGATGAAGGTGAACCCGGACTCCTCGACGGCTCGGGCGAAGTGGCCGTGCTCTGCGAGGAAGCCGTAGCCGGGGTGGATGGCGGTGGCCCTGGCCCTCCTGGCGGCGTCGAGGATCGCACCGATCGACAGGTACGAGTCCGAAGGCAGCGGCGGCCCGATCCGGTATGCCTGGTCGGCCATCTCGACGTGGAGTGCATCGCGGTCGGCGTCGGAATAGACCGCCACCGATTCCAGTCCGAGCTCGCGGAGCGTCCGCATGATCCGGACGGCGATCTCTCCGCGATTGGCGATGAGGATCCTGGTCTTCGGCACCAGCGGCTCCGGGTCGCGATAATCGTCTGCACCCGGACGGGAGTCAAACCTTTGCCGTTGTCCGAACTCGTGCTGGCCCACGCGCTCGAACGGATCGGGGCCCAGGCCCCCGTCCGGTTCGACGAGGTTACCCGTTCGACCCAGATCACCGCCCGGTCGCTCGCGGACGAGGGGGCTCCGGAGTGGACCCTGGTGGCGGCGGCGCACCAGACGGAGGGGCGAGGTCGCCTGGGCCGGGGATGGGTCGACGAGCCCGGCCGGGCCCTCATGTTCTCCGTGGTCCTGCGCCCGGACCTTCGGGCCGAGCGCGGTGGGCTGATCCCGCTGTTGGCCGGGTGGGCCCTGGCCGTCGCGTGCCGGGAGGCGACGGGTCTGGAGGCCCGATGCAAGTGGCCGAACGACCTGATGGTTGGCGAGGGAAAGGCGGGCGGCATCATCGCCGAGTCGAAGCTGTCTGGGGACGGGATCGAGCATGTCGTCTTGGGTATCGGGGTGAACGTGGCGGCGGCGCCGGCCGTGGCCGGCGCCGCCGCCATCGGCGACGTCGAGCCCGCCGAGGTGCTCGAGTCCTTCCTGATCGCCTTCGCCGGGCGATACGAACCCGGCCACCCCGCCTTCCCCCGTGCGACCCTGGCCGCGTACCGGGAGGTCTGCGACACGATCGGTAGGCGGGTTCGCGCCACGACGACCGGCGGGCTCGTGGTGGAGGGCGAGGCCGTCGACCTCGACGATGCGGGGGGGCTGCTGGTCCGGACCGACGACGGCCTGGAGGTCGTCCGCTTCGGCGACGTCGAACAGCTCCGCCCCGGCATGTCTGGATGAGTTGCTGCTCGGCGGAGGGGAGGATACGGTCCGGCCGTGGCGTTCCCGCGACGACTGCTGATCGAGGGCGAGGAGCTGATCCTCGATCTCCGCCCTCACCCGATCGCGCTGGCGCGCGCGATCATCGTCACGATCTTGATCGCCGTGGCGTGGGCCCTCGCGTTGTCCCGCCTCCCCGACGCCGGCCACGACGTCCTGTTCTGGACGGTCATCGTGGCCGGCATCGTCGTATTCATCGTCTGGCCGGTCCGCGACACCGTTCGATACCTCACCTCCCACTTCGTCGTGACCTCGGATCGCGTGATCCACCGCCAGGGCTGGATCGCGAAGTCCTCGATGGAGATCCCGCTCGAGGCCCTGAACGACGTGCGGTTCCACCAGGGGGTCTTCGAGCGCGTGATCGGGGCGGGCGACCTCATCATCGAGTCCGCAGGCGAGCGGGGCCGCCAGGTGTTCGAGGACATCCGGGAGCCGGAGCTCGTTCAGAAGACGATCTACCAGCAAGGTGAGCGGAACCAGCAGCGGATGTTCCATGGGGGCTCGACGGGGACCTCCGCTCCGTCGGCCACGAGCGAGCTCGAACGGCTGGCCGACCTCCGGGCCCGGGGCGTCCTGACCGAGGAGGAGTTCCAGGCCCAGAAGCGCAGGATCCTGGGCGGCTGAGCGCCTCGTGGCACCGGCCGCGAGCGGGGTATAACCGGGTCGTGGAACCGAGGGTCGCGGTCGTCGGCATCGGGCATGCGGGGTTCGCCCCGATCACCGCCGGCCTCTCCTACAAGGAGCTCATGTTCGAGGCGGCCCAGCGGGCCTACGCGGACGCGCAGGTCGATCCGCGAGCCGACGTCGACTCGTTCGTCTGCTGCTCCGAGGACTACCTGGAAGGCACCAGCATCTTCGACGAGTACGTCCCGGACCAACTGGGGGCGGTGCAACGTCCCGTGCAGACGGTGGCCGCCGACGGGCTGTTCGGGGTGGCCACCGCGCTCATGCTGATCCGCTCCGGCGCGGCCCGGGTGGTGGCCGTCGAGGCCCACAGCAAGGTCTCGGACGTCCTCACGCTCGGCGCGATCGAGCAGTTCGCCATGGACCCCGTGTTCAACCGGCCGCTCGGCGTTCCCGCCCTGGCCGTCGCCGGCCTCGACATGAACGCGTTCCTCGAGCGGACCGGGCTCACCGAGGAGCACTGCGCGATGGTCGCCGCCAAGAACAGGACGAATGCCCTCGACAACCCCAGGGCCGCCTATCCTGCCGACGTCAGGCCGGAGGATGTCGAGGACTCCGCGCCGGTGTACTGGCCGCTCCGGGAGCTCGAGGTGGCGGGGAGGGCCGACGGCTGCGTCGTGGTGGTGCTCGCCGCCGAGGAGCGGGCCGGCGACCTCACCGAGGCGCCGGTGTGGCTCCTGGGCGCGGGGTGGTCGTCGGGGAGCCCCACGCTCGAGAGCCGGACGTGGGGGGAGGCGGACTTCGTCGCGCGGGCGGCGGAGCGCGCCTACGCGATGGCGGGCATCGAGGATCCGGGCGAGGAGATCGATCTCGCCGAGGTGGACGACGTCTACGCGTTCAAGGAGCTCCAGCACCTCGAGGCCCTGGGGCTGGGGACGGCGGGCGGGCTGGCCGAGATGCTGGCCGAGGGCGAGCTGGAGGCGGACGGCGACCTGCCGGTGAACGTCTCCGGCGGCTCACTGGGCCAAGGGAACCTGTTCGAGGCGAACGGCCTGGCTCGGCTCCTGGAGTGCGCGGAACAGCTGCGAGGTGAGGCCGGCGAGCGGCAGGTGGACGAGGCGTACGTCGCCCTGGTCCAGTCCTGGCGAGGGGTGCCCACCACGTCCGCCGCGGTGGTCGTGCTGGGGAACGAGGAGGGGACGTGAGCGAGCAGCTGAAGGGGGCCGACCTCGTCTACTTCTTCGTCTCCGACATGGAACGAGCCGTGGCCTTCTACCGGGACGTGCTGGGCCTTCGGCTCGTGTACCGAACGGGCGACGACTGGGCCCAGTTCGAGGCCGGGTCCGTGCAGCTCGGACTCCACGCGTCGGCGAAGGGGGAGCACCGACCCGGCGGGACGCTCGCCTTCCGGGTGGACGATCTGGACTCCAGCCGGATGGCGCTCGCCGCCCGTGGGATCAGCTTCACCCCCGAGGGTGGCGGCGAGGGCGGCGAGCCGAGGTTCGTCGAGTTCGACGACCCCGACGGGAACGTCCTCGGCCTGCTGGAGTACCCGCGAGATCCGGGGGCATCATGAGCGGCACCCGGGTCGCGGTGGTCGGCGCGGGCATGACCCGGTTCATGCGCCGGGCCCAGGAGACCGGCAAGGAGCTGGCGTGGGAGGCGGCCCGGGCGGCCCTGGATTCGTGTGAGCTCACGCTGGCCGATGTCGATGCCGTCTGCCTGACCTCGGCGCCGGACGCGTTCGACGGTGTGCACATGAAGGGGGAGTACCTCTCCGACGGCGCGGGCGGGTTCGGCAAGCCGTTCATCCGCACCTATGTCGGGGGCGGGAGCGGCGTGTTCACCGCCATCCAGGGCTGGTACACGGTGGCGAGCGGCATGTTCGATGTGGCGCTCCTCGTGGCCGAGGAGAAGATGTCGTCGACCCAGCCGCATCCCCAGGGCGCGTTCCTGACGATCTTCGACAACATCCTCGAGCGGCCGCTCGGCCCGAATCTCCTGTGGATCTTCGCCCTGGAGATGAACCGCTACATGTCGGCATACGGATTGGACAAGCGCGACATCGCGTCGGTGGCGGTGAAGAACAAGCGGAACGCGGCCGGGCATCCGGCCGCCCTCCTCGGGCAGGCCGACATCACGGTCGACGACGTGCTGGCGAGCGAGGTGCTGGCCTGGCCGGTGCAGCGGCTCGACGTCTCGCCGATCTCCGACGGCGCGGTGGCCGTGGTCGTCGCCTCCGAGGAGGCGGCCAAGCGCATCACCGACCGCCCCGTCTGGATCGAGGGGGTCGGCTGGAACCTCGACACGACGTATTGGACCAACCGCGATCTGGTGTATCCGGAGTACGTCGAGAACGCGGCGCGGATGGCCTACGACATGGCCGGGGTGAAGGAGCCGCGCAGGCAGATCCACGTCGCCGAGCCCTACGACCCCTTCGACTACAAGGAGCTGCACCACCTCGAGGGGTTGCTCCTGTTCGAGAAGGGCAAGGCGCCGGAGGCGGCGCGCGACGGCGTCCTGGATCGTGAGGGGGATCTTCCCTCCTGCCCATCGGGCGGCCTGCTCGGCGTGGGGAACCCCATCGCGGCGGCAGGCCTGATGAAGATCGCCGAGCTGTTCTGGCAGCTGCGCGGGGAGGCGGGCGCGCGCCAGGTGCCCGGGACCCCCGAACGCGGCGTCGCCCAGGCCTGGGGCGACCTCATGCAGGTCGGGACCGTCGTCGTGATGGGAAACGACGGTGGGCCGCCGAAGACAGCCGCGGGGCTGCCGGTCGTGCAGACGCCCCCGTACACCGCGGGAGGCCATCCGCTCTCCGACGGGGGGTTCCGCTCCGCCCTTGGAGCCGTCGACCACCGGCTCGGCGCACGGTACTCGTGGGATGCCGGCGTGGCGGTGGGGCGATTCCTGGACGGCCTGCGGGCGGGGAAGATCCTCGGCCGCGAGTGCCGGCGCTGCGAGCGGGTCCTCGTTCCCCCTCGGATGTTCTGCGAGCGGTGCTTCCGCGAGACCGATGGCTGGATCGAGGTCGAGCACACCGGAACGGTGCAGACGTACTCGATCTGTCACGTGTCGTGGGACATGCAGCCGCTCGATCCGCCCGAGATGCCCGCGGTGATCTCCATCGACGGCTCCGACGGCGGGTTCCTGCACATGCTCGGCGAGGTCGACCCCGATGGGGTTCGCATCGGGATGGACGTCGAGGCGGTCTGGAAGCCGGTCGGCGAGCGCGCCGGCTCGATCCTGGACATCGACCATTTCCGGCCCAGGAGGCAGTCCTGATGCGGGAGAAGGTGGCCAGGCCCGACGAGGTCCGCCGGTGGCCGGGCGACTTCCCCGTCGCGCATCGATACACGCCCGGCCTTGCCGGTGATGCGTTCCTCACGGCGCTCCGCGACCGCGGTGCGATCCTCGGTTCTCGCTGCGAGCGGTGCGCCTACACCTACGTCCCGACCAGGCTGTTCTGCGAGCGGTGCTTCGCCGAGCTCGACGCCGGCGTCGAGCTCGGCCCGGAGGGCACGCTCGTCTCGTTCACGATCGGGTTCGTCGGCCTTGAGGGTGAGCCGCTCGACCGGCCGGTGACGCTGGGGCTCGTTCGCCTCGACGGGGCCGACGCGGTCCTGCTTCACCATGTCCTGGACCCCGGCGACGAGCCCCTCGAGATCGGGGAGCGGGTGGCGGTCGTCCTTCGCGCGCCGGAGGAGCGGACCGGCTCGATCCTGGACATCCTGGGGTTCGCCGTGGCCGAGGCCGAGAGCGACTGAGGCGAGGCGGGAGAGCGGTCACCGGCCCCACGTATGCTTGGTCGGATGATCCGCCCGACCTGCGTACGCTGTGGTGAACCGCTGCCCGAGGACGCGAAGTTCTGTCCGAACTGCGGGTTCCCGGTGGGGTCCCCGCTTCCGGAGGAACGCAAGATCGTCACGGTGGTTTTCGCCGACCTGGTCGGTTCAACCCGGCTGTCCGCCCAGATCGATGCGGAGCGCTACCGCGAGGTCATCGCGACCTTCTACCAGGCGGTCACCGAGGAGCTCGAGTCGCTCCGCGGCCGCGCGTACAACTTCGCCGGCGATGCCGTGGTCGGCGTGTTCGGTATCCCGCACGCCCACGACGACGATGCGATCCGGGCGGTCCGGGCGGCGCTGGCCATCGTGAAACGCGTGACCGAGCTGGGGGAGCGTCTCCTGGTACCCGGCTCCCTCCAGTGCCGGGTCGGGGTGAACACCGGGCGGGTGGCCGTCGGCACCGAGGGCGCGGAGGCCGGGCTCCTGTATGGGGCGGTGGTGAACGCGGCGGCCCGGCTCCAGCAGGCCGCCGAGCCGGGCACCGTGCTGGCCGGTGAAACGACGTGGCTCCTCACGAAGGACCACGTCCACTATGGCGAGCGACAGGAGGTGCAGGCGAAGGGGTTCGACGAGACCCTTCCGGCCTGGCCGGTCCTGGCCCTCGCGCCCCGCTCCTCCCGGCGGACGATCCCCTTCGTGGACCGCCGGCGGGAGCTCCGCCTGCTTGTGGAGACGTTCGAGCGCGCGCAGGAGGCTCGACGGGGGCACATGGTCACGCTGCTCGGCGAGCCCGGGATCGGCAAGAGCCGGGTGGTCGAGGAGTTCCTGGCGGGGGTCCCGGACACGACCAAGGTCCTGACCGGCCGGGCCAGCCCGTTCGAGGAGGACGTCACGTTCGGCCCGGTCGCCCAGATCCTCCTGCAGGAGATCGGGGAGCCCCCGGACGCGCCGCCGGAGCAGTTGGAGGCGAGCCTCGAGGAGCTCGTCCGTGACTGTTGCCCCACCGAGCGGACCCAGGAGATCGTCGACCTGCTGCGCCTCGCGCTCGGGCTGGGCGACGAGTCCCGGGACCGACGGCGCTACCGGGTGGCCGAGATCCGGTCGGGGCTGCTCGCCCTGCTCCAGGGCCTGGCCGCCCGAGGTCCGGTGGTGATGGTCGTGGAGGACGCGCACCTCGCGCAGCCGCCGCTCCTCGACCTGGTGGAGCAGCTCGTACGGGCGGCGCGAACCATCCCCCTGTTCGTGTTGTGTGTGGCCCGGTACGACCTGCTCGACACGCGCCCGGACTGGGGTGGGGGCCTCGGCGATTCGCTCAATCTCCACCTCGAGGCCATGTCGCTCTCGGACGCCATCGAGCTGGCGAAGGAAGCGGGCGAAGGGCTCGACGAGGATTCGGCCGCGCGTATCGCCCGCCATGCGGGTGGGAACCCGTTCTTCATCGTGGAGACCACCGGGATGCTCATGCACACCGACGCCGAGGTGGCCTCCGACACCGAGTCGCTTCCGCCGGACCTTCTGCCCCCGACGGTGCAGGCGATCATCGCCGCTCGGATCGACCACCTGCCCGAGGCAGCTCGCGATCTGATCCGCAAGGCCTCCGTGTTCGCACCCGGAACCTTCGACGGGACGTCGCTCGCGATCGTCGCAGAGCCCGACGACAAGGTCCTCGAGCTCCTCGAGGATGAGGAGTTCCTGGTCCGGGACGAGGA
>VAYX01000045.1 GCA_005885325.1 Actinomycetota bacterium | reverse complement strand
GTGCTCGTCGGGGAGCAGTGGGCGGAAGATCAACGAGTACTCGGCCCCACTGCTTCGCCACGGAGTGAGCTCGTTCGCCCGCTGCGCGTCGGGCAGGAGCTTCGCCAGGTCGGCCCCGCCCACCACGCCACAGCCGAAGGTGCCATAGGTGGCGTCGGCCTTGCCGAAGGAGGACAACGGATCCGAGAGAGGCCAGTCGATCGCGGTCTGATGCAGCCCCGGCTCGGGGGACCCCGCATAGGGCTGGACGTAGACCCGCATCTCGGAGGGCTCGAACTGGCCTTGCTCGCCGAGGGAGCCGGCCGGCAGCCAGCTGGCGAGGTCGCTCAGCTTGGCCGAAAACTTGGCGAGCGTGGCCCGGGCCTCGGTGTCCTCTCCGGGGCACGATCCGGGAACCATCCCCAGCGCATAGGCGCTGATGACGTGCTTGGTGCCGTCGGCATTCACGGTGAAGGTGGTGGTGGGGGCGTCAGCGACGCAGCCCTGGTCGTATATGCGGTCCGGTCCCAGGAGCCCGGCGGCCTTGGCCGCCTCCAGGATGGCCTGGATGCCCTCCTCGGTGATGGTCTGGACCTGGACGCTCGGCAGGGCCGGCCCCGGATAGATCTCGATCTGCGGTCCCTCGGTGATGATCCGACCGTCGCCGAACAGGGACCAGGTGGGGATCCGTCGCAGCTCGTAGGCCGGTGCCACGAATCCGCCGCCGACGTCCATCCGGAGCACCAGGTCGGCGGAACCGGTCGGATGGTCGATGCCCCCGCTTCCGGCCTTGGTCAGCCGGCCGCACCCCGCGACGAGCACGGAGAGCGCAACGAACGAAACGGCGAGGGCGCGGGTCCTCATCTCAGATCCTCCTGGAGGTCATCGTCCGCCCTTCGACGCCACCAAAGTGCCGCTTCGTTCCGGATGGCTGCGTCCGTTGGGGCTGGGGTACCCTCGAAACGATGTCCGCAACGATGCGCGCGCTCCGCAAGGTCAGCCCGGGCCCCGGCGCCGAGCTGGTCGAGGTGCCCGTCCCCGAACCGGGGGAGGGGGAGATCCTCGTCCGGGTGCACGCCGCTTCGGTGTGCGGCACCGACCTCCACATCTACGACTGGAACGAGTGGGCGGCCGCCCGGATCCGTACCCCCATGACCTTCGGGCACGAGCTGGCGGGCCATGTCGACGCAGTCGGCCCCGAGGTGCACCACATCCAACCGGGGACCTTCGTGGCCGCCGAGACCCACATCGCCTGCGGGCACTGCTCGACCTGTCGCACCGGCCGGGCACACATCTGCGAGAACCTGCGCATCCTCGGCGTGGACACCGATGGCGCCTTTGCCGGGTACGTGGTCATCCCCGCCCAGAACGCGTGGATCGTCGGCGAGGGGATCGATCCCGACGCAGCCTCGATCATGGAGCCGTTCGGGAACGCCGTGCACGCCACCTTCGGGACGGCGGGTGGCGAGGACCTGGCCACCAACCCCGTCGCCGTGATCGGGTGCGGGCCCATCGGGTTGTTCTCGGTGGCCATCGCCCGGGCCGCCGGGGCTTGGAAGGTCATCGCCATCGAGCCGAACGATGAGCGGCGGGCGCTGGCCTCGAAGATGGGCGCCGACATCCTGGTCGATCCGAAGGTGGAGGACCCCGTCCAGATGGTGCTGGAGGCGACGAACGGGACCGGGGCCGAGGTCGTATTGGAGATGTCCGGCAACGCTGCGGCGATCGACCAGGGCACCAGGATGCTCGCCCGGGGCGGGCGGATGTCGCTCCTCGGCCTTCCCGACCGGCCGGTGACGCTCGACCTGAACGACCAGGTCATCTTCAAGGAGGCTCGTCTCCAGGGCATCACCGGACGGGAGATGTTCCGAACGTGGCAGCAGACCACGACGCTCCTGTCGACCGGTCGAGTGGACGTGGCGCCGGTGATCACGCACCGGCTGCCGCTGGATCGGTTCGAGGAGGCGTTCGAGACCACGGCCTCGGGCCACTCGGCCAAGGTCATCATGTTCCCGGGCGACTGATCCTCAGAGGTAGCCGCCTCCGCCGGTGACCTCCGGGCGCTGGGGTGCGAAGTGCTCGACACGGAACGCAAGCGCCTTCAGGTCCTCGCCGTCGACCGAGATGACGAAGCGGAAGGTGCTCGGGCCGTCGAACGACATGCCGTTCAGGTTGATGGCGATCGGCACGATCTGTTCTGCGCCGCCCGCGACCGGCCCCGCCACGAACTCCCCGCCGAGCCGAGTGATCTTGCCCGGTGACTGCGGGCCGGGAGGGGCGTCACCGAGCGGGATCTCGTTCCCCTTCGCGTCCTCGAGTCGCAGCTCGAACCGGTGGGGTTCGCTCACCCCCGCGACCTCGAGGCGGAACAGCAGCCCAATCCCGATCCGGTCGTGCATCGCCGGGAACGACGCAGCGGAGATCCGGTTCCACCCCGCGCCCTGGACGTACAGCTTTCCGTCGGACGTGACGACGGAGTCCGCCAGGAACCCGTCCACGTGGATGGAGGTCACGTCGTCTCCTCATGGTCGCCGGCCGCTCGTACCAGCCTAATGCGATAGCGTCTCCGGCCGATGGCGGGCGCGCTTGACTACCTCGGGGAGCGGCTGGAGGAGCTTCGAAAGCAGGGGCTGCTGCTCCACGAACGGGTCCTGGAGGGACCGACGGGGGCCAGGGCCCGATTCGACGGGCGGGACGTCATCAACCTGGCGTCGAACAACTACCTTGGCCTGTCCAATCACCCCCGGATGAACGAGGCGGCCGCGCGCGCCGCGGCGACCTACGGGGCCGGGACGGGCGCGGTCCGCACGATCTCCGGCACGATGGCGATGCATCGGGAGCTGGAGCGGCGCTTCGCGGCGTTCAAGCGCGCGGAGGATGCGCTGATGTTCCAGTCGGGGTTCACGGCGAACGCGGGGACCGTGGCGGCCATCCTGGACAAGGAGGACGTCATCGTCTCCGACCAGCTGAACCACGCGTCGATCATCGACGGCGCGCGACTGTCACGGGCCGAGATCAAGGTGTTCCCCCACAAGGACGCGGGAGCGGCCGACGAGCTGCTCGGGCAGACGAAGGCGCCCGGCCGCCGGCAGCTCCTGATCACCGACGGCGTGTTCTCCATGGACGGGGACATCGCGCCGCTCCCGGACCTGGTCGAGGTGGCCGAGCGGCACGGCGCGATCATGATGGTGGACGACGCCCATGCCTCCGGGGTCCTGGGCAAGGAGGGCGCCGGGACCGTCGACCACTTCGGGCTTCACGGCCGGGTGGACGTCCAGGTGGGGACGCTGTCGAAGGCCATCGGGGTGCTCGGCGGATTCATCGCCGGGCCACCGCACCTGATCCAGTGGCTACAGAACCGGGGCCGGCCCTACCTGTTCTCGACGAGCGCCCCGCCCTCCGTGATCGCGGCGTGCATGGCCGCCCTCGACATCATCCGTGACGAGCCCGACCGCCTGGAGCGGCTGTGGGCCAACACGGGCACCTTCAAGGACGGCCTTCAGGGGCTGGGCTTCGACACGGGGGCGAGCGAGACCCCCATCACGCCGGTGATCACCGGCGACGAGGAGAAGACGCAGGAGTTCGCCCGGCGGCTCTTCGATGAGGGCGTGTTCACGCCGGCCATCGTGTTCCCCACGGTGGCCAAGGGTCGGGCCCGGGTCCGCACGATCGTGACCGCGGACCACACCGAGGCGGACCTGAAAGAGGCCCTGGAGGCGTTCGGCCGGGTTGGAGGCGAGCTCGGCCTGCTCTAGCGCGCGGGCCGATTGGCCTTGGCCCGGAGGCCTGCGATCAGCAGATCCAGGCCGAACTCGAAGTCGACCTCCGCGTCGCATTCGGCCATGAGGGGCAGGAGCCGCACGAGGTTCGGGAACTCCGTCGGCGGGAGCTCGCCGGCGAGCTGCATGTGTTCGGCGTGATGGTCGCGGTCGCCCATCCCCGGCACGGGGTTGGCTACCTCGTTCAGCACCGAACCCATGATGTAGCCCCCGAAGGCCCGGAAGGCCCGGACCACCTCGACCTCCGACAGCCCGCCTCTGCCGAGTATCTCGAAGGCCCACTCCATGGGCCGCAGCCGCTCCGGCGAGGACGCCGGATGCTTGCTCTCGGCGAAGAGGGCGATGACGGTGGGATGGGCGATCATCAGGCGGCGCCAGGCCCTGGCCCCCGCACGGACATCGGCCTCCCAATCCCCGGTCTCCTCCGGGAACTCGAACTCGGCCATGACCACCTCGAGGATGCCTTCGAGGATGGCTTCCTTGTCCTTCACATGGTTGTACAGGGACATGGCCTCGACGCCGAGCTCACGCCCCAGGCGTCGCATGGTCACGGCCTCCAGGCCCTCCTGATCCATCACCTGGAGGGCGGCGCGGAGGATCCGTTCCCTGGTCAGAGGCTCGCGATGGCGCCGGGAGGCGGCCTCCCCGTCGCCCTGCTCGGGGGGGAGGCTCACGTTCTCCAGATGTTCAACGTGCTCGGGCATATTTCCTCGTTGTCTGGGTTGACACCTTACATCGTACGGATAGACTACCTGACGCCGTAAGCATATGCCGTAAGCATCCCCGGGGCAAGGACCGGGCCGAGCGGGTAGGAGGAAACATGAGGCTGAATCCAGAGACCATCGCCAGGGCCAGTAGCCGTCACCCCTGGCGGACGATCGGCGTGTGGCTGGTCCTGATCGCGGCCATGGGGGCGCTCAGCTCCAAGTATCTGGCAGACGTCCTCACCCAGGACATCCAGTTCACGAACTCACCGGAGTCGGTCAAGGCACAGAACGTCCTCGACGCGAAGTTCGGCCAGAGCCGCACCGAGGACACCGAACTCCTCATCGTGCACTCGGACACGTACACCGTCGACGACCCGCAGTTCGAGGCGTTCGTGAAGCAGCTCCAGGGGCGTGTCTCCGAGGTCGACGGGAGCATCCTGGCGAAGCCGCCGACGACGTACTACGACGTCCTCCGGCAGGCGCCGGACCAGGCAGCGGGCCTGGTCTCGCAGGACAAGCACTACACGCTGGTCACGGTCACGCTCAAGGACTTCGAGGACGCGACCATCCAGAAGCTTCGGGACATCGCCGCCTCGACCCAGGCGAACGGCTTCGCCGTGCAGATGGCTGGCACCGGGTCGCTGAACGTCGACTTCACGAAGATCGCGGAGGAGGACCTCCGAAAGGGCGAGTCGATCGGCATCGGCATCGCGCTGATCGTCCTGATCATCGTCTTCGCCTCGATCGTCGCCGCCGTCGTCCCCATCGTCATGGCGCTCTTCGCCATCGCCGTGGCGCTCGGCCTGGTGGCCCTGATCGGACAGCTGTTCAGCTTCAACCTGTTCGTCGAGAACATGGTCACGATGATCGGCCTCGCGGTGGGTATCGACTACTCGCTGTTCATCGTGTCTCGGTACCGGGAGGAGCGGAAGAAGGGCTTCGCGAAGCTCGACGCGATCGGCGCCGCGGGGGCCACGGCGAACCGGGCCGTCTTCTTCAGCGGCCTCACCGTGGTGCTCGCCCTGCTCGGGATGATGATCTTCCCGGCGACGATCTTCCGGTCGCTGGCCGGCGGCGCGATCCTCGTGACGATCGCCGCGCTCGGGGCGTCGATGACACTCCTTCCCGCCATCCTGGCGATCCTCGGGGATCGGGTGAACTGGCCCCGCCTGGCCAAGCGGGCCCGGATCGACTCCGACCACGACCCGCGCGGCGGCATGTGGGACCGGCTCACCCGTGGCGTCATGGCCCGGCCCGTCGTGTTCCTGTTGGCGAGCCTCCTGGTGCTCGGAGGCCTGGGTACCTTCTACTTCCAGCTGCACCGGGGGACGTCGCAGAACGTCAGCACGCTTCCGGACGCCTTCCCGTCCAAGCAGGCCTTCGTCACCCTCCAGCGGGAGTTCTCCGGTGGGCTGACCGACCCGGCCAAGATCGTCATCACCGGGGACGTCCAGTCGCCGGAGGTGCAGGCCGCGATCCAACGGCTCCAGGATGCGATCGCGAGCGACCCGACCTTCGCTCCCAAGACCAACGTCACCACCAGCGAGGACGGGACGGCGATCGAGGTCGACGCCTATTTCCGAGGTGACCCCTCGAGCGACGCGGCCTTCGGGGCGATCCGCGATCTCCGTACCCAGATCGTGCCCTCGGCGTTCCAGGGTGTGAGCGGCGTCCAGGAGTTGGTCGGCGGGAACCCAGCCTTCTTCACCGACTTCCTGGACACCGTGGGCCGATACCAGTGGATCGTGCTGGTGTTCGTGCTCGGGCTGTCGTTCGTGCTCCTCACGGTGGTGTTCCGATCCATCGTGCTGCCGCTCAAGGCGATCATCATGAACCTGCTCTCGGTCGGTGCGGCGTACGGGGCGCTCACGCTCGTGTTCCAGAAGGGCGTCGGCATCGGCTTCTTCAATGCGCTGGGCTTCCAGTTCCAGAAGACGCCGGCGATCGAAGCATGGCTTCCGCTGTTCCTGTTCTCGGTGTTGTTCGGCCTGTCGATGGACTACCACGTGTTCCTGCTCACGCGGATCCGCGAGGAGTACGACAAGACGCACGACAACACCGAAGCGGTGGCCTACGGGCTTCGCACCACGGCCGGCATCATCACGGGCGCCGCGCTGATCATGGTGGCGGTGTTCGGCGGGTTCGCCGCAGGACGGCTCGGTCCGCTCCAGCAGATGGGGTTCGGCCTGGCTGTGGCGGTGTTCATGGACGCGACGATCGTCCGGACCCTCCTCGTTCCGGCGGCGATGCGCCTGCTGGGCGACGTGAACTGGTATCTGCCGTCGTGGCTCCAGTGGCTGCCCCAGATCCACGTGGAGGGCCACGAGCCGACGATGGAGCCCGTTCGCGTGCCCGAAAGCGAGCGCGAGGTGGTCAGGGTCCCGGCCGACGACTGACGCCCGTCGGGCGACCGGCGGACCGGACGGAGGGGGCGCCCGCGCCCCCTCCGTCCGTTTTCGTGCTAAGTGATCGAGTGGTTGTGGCGCCAACCGGGCTAGGTGCGGTGCAGCCGGTCCTGCACGGCCGGGCTGGTGAGCTCGCGGAGAGCGTCGGCGGCGATCCATCGGGCGGCTCTCGAGTCCAGCCGGGAGATCTCTCTCGCTGTAGCGATGGCCCTCCGGTTCAACCGGGGGTTCCGCTTGCCGATCTGTCGCAACGCCCAGTTCACGGCCTTCTTCACGTAGTTCCGCTCGTCGGTCGCCGTCGTTACGATCACCGGCAGGAACGCCTCGAAGGGCTCGTCTCCGACGTCCTTGCGATGGACCGCGGCGCCCGCCACCGTGGCGAACGCGGCGCGCCGCACGAACTCTCTGCCGTGGCCGCTCCATGCCTTCGCCTTCCTGAATGCGTGCGCCGTACGGTCGAACAGGTTGCCGCACACCTGGTCGCACAGGTCCCACGAGTCGAAGTCGCGGGTCCAGGCGTCCATCTGTGACGGCGCGACCCTCTCGACGTCGTCGGTCATGCTCGCCAGGATGCGGGCCTCGTGGACGCCAGTGGCCCACAGGGCGAGCGCGCGGTCATGGTCGTTCCCCATCCGGCGGGCCATCCTTCGGAGCTCGGGCATGGACACGCCGAGGGCATGCGTGGTGGAGATGCCGTAGCGGGCCATGCCAGCCAACCGAGTGGGATCCGCGAGGGCTTCGAGCTGCGTCAGCACCTCGGGGACGCGGTCGCCTCCCATGGTTCCGGTTCCGTCAGGCGCCGGGCGTCGACGGCTCATCGCGTTTCTCCGAAGGGTCGACGGCGCAGCGCTTGGCTCCGATGCGTGCTCCAAAGTCTCCTCGGTGCCGGGCCGTGGCGCGCCACCGGGCAGGAGCCGCAGGAGTGGGGCCACCGCCCTTCCTGCCGAGCGGACACGCCCGTCGGGGGTCACCAGGTGCCAGGAGGTCATCCGCTGCTCCCGATCCATGCCGGGCAGGAGTCGCTCGGCCTCCGGGTGCTGAAGCGCGACGGCTCGGAGGCGTCCTCCCCGGTCCCAGGCGAGGAGCTTGGCCGTGGCCCACCGGCAGAAGTCGCAGTCCTCGTCGTACAGCACGACCGCCCGGTCCATGGCGATTCCAGGCTATCGCCATCCCGCACGAGCTCGTGCCGGCTCGGGCTCACTTGGCCTCGGACGGCGCCCGAGGCGCATAATCCGGCGATCCGTAGAAGCGGGAGGGTTGTGATGGACTCGTCGTCGCGCACGACCTCGCCAGGGTCTTCCCCGCCCCGGAACGAGCTCGCCCGGGGGGCCATCGGACTCCGCGAGGTGCTCTTCCAGTCGGTCACGCACATGGCCCCGGCCGCAGCCGTGGCCATCACCATCGTGATCGGGGCCAACTTCGCGGGCGGGGCAGAGCCCCTCTCCGTGATCTTCGCCCTTGTGGGCTGCCTCCTGGTGGCGATCTCCATCGGGCAGCTGGCCAAGCACCTGCCCTCGGCCGGCGGCTTCTACACCTACACCGCCCGGGGCCTGCACCCGACGGTGGGGTTCCTGGTGGCCTGGGGCTACGCGTTCGTGGAGCCGCTGATCGCCCCGGCGCTCTACATGGTCTTCGCCGGGGTCGTAGCCGGGACCCTGCGGGACGAGTTCGGTTGGAACTTCGGCGTCTGGTGGGTGGTCGCGGCGCTGGCCGCGGCGTTCCTGGTCTTCTTGCTCGGCTACTTCGGGATCCAGATCAGCGCTCGGATCGGCACGCTCCTCGGGCTGTTCGAGATCGGCGTGTTCGCCGTCCTCGCCGTGTGGTTGATCGTGAAAGCCGGCGACAGGAACACCTTCGAGGTGTTCGGCACGAAGTTCGCGACCGTGGAAGGGTTCAAGGGCATCTCGGGGGTGATCGCCGGCTCCGTCTACACGATCCTGGCCTTCATCGGGTTCGAGGCTGCCGCGCCGCTCGCCGAAGAGGCCAAGGATCCGCGGAAGACCATCGGACGGGCCGTCGTCTACTCGTGCATCGGGATCGGCGTGTTCTACGTCCTCACCACGTACGCCTCGACCGTCTTCTTCGGCGCCGACAAGTACGCCGGGTTCCCCGCGGCGGGTGGCGGCAACCCCTGGGATTCGGTGGCCCGGACGGTGTGGGGCGCGGGGTGGGTGCTGGTGTTCCTGGCCATCGCCAACTCGGCCATCGCCAACGCGAATGCCGGCTCGAACGCCGCAACGCGGACCCTGTACGCGATGGGCCGGATCCGCCTGCTCCCGACCATCCTGCAGCGGACCCATCCGAGGTATCGCTCACCGCACGTCTCGGTGGTCGTCCAACTGGTGATCGGGGTGGGCGTCGCCCTGTGGCTCGGTGCCCAATACAACAGCCCGTTCACGGTGTTCGGGATCCTGGGAACGATCATCGGCGTGGTGGTGATCGCCATCTACATGCTGGTCAACCTGGCCTGCCTCGTCTACTACCTGCGAGAGCGGCCGAACGAGTTCAATTGGTTCCTGCACGGCGTCATTCCCATCGCGGGCATCGCGGCGTTCGTGCCGGCGTTCCTGGTGGCGATCGGGGTCGGTGGCTCGGTGCTCAGCTTCATCACGCCCCTGACGTACCCGTTCAACGTGGCGGGCCCGGTCGTGGGGATCTGGTACGCGATCGGGATCGTGTACCTGATCTACCTGTCCGCGAGGGCTCCCCAGCGGCTGAAGGACACGGCGAAGGTGTTCATCGAAGAAGAGGTGGCGGAGGTCTCGGCGCCGGTCTGACCGGCGCCGGCACCGCCCAAAGCGGCGGAGGACTGCATGGACGTCATCACGTACCGGCCTGACCCTTCGGAGTTCGCCTGGACCTTCGGCGGCGTCCCGCCGGTGCGGAAGGTGAAACCGGGCGACGTGCTCGAGCTGTGGACCGAGGACGCCTTCGGGGGCAAGGTCCGGGGCGTCGACGACCTGGTCTCCAAGGTCATCGAGTTCCCGTTCGTGAACCCCCAAACGGGGCCGTTCTTCGTCGAGGGGGCGGAGCCCGGCGACACGCTCGCCATCCACTTCGTCTCGATCGAGCCCTCGCGCGACTGGGCCTCCTCGTGCACCGTCCCGCTGTTCGGTGCGCTGACGTCGACGCACCAGACCGCCACGCTCCAGGAGCCGCTGCCCGAGGTGGTGTGGATCTATGAGGTGGACGCGGCGAAGCGCACGGTCACCTACCGGGCCAGGGCCGGGGAGTACACCGTGGAGCTTCCGCTCGATCCGATGCACGGAACGGTGGGGGTGGCACCCGCGTCCTTCGAGGCACGGTCCTCGCTCGTGCCCGACGCCCACGGCGGCAACATGGACACGCCGGAGATGCGCGTCGGGACCACCTGTTACCTGGGGGTGAACGTCGAGGGCGCGCTGTTCTCGATCGGGGACGGCCACTGCCGGCAGGGTGAGGGCGAGACGTGCGGCGTGGCGGTGGAGGCGGCCATGGACACGGTCATCGCCATCGACCTGGTCAAGGGGCGGGCCACGCCCTGGCCGCGGCTGGAGAACGACTCCCACGTCATGTCCGCCGGTTCGGCCCGGCCCCTCGAGGACGCGTTCC
Source organism: Actinomycetota bacterium (assembly GCA_005885325.1). Taxonomy (GTDB): domain Bacteria; phylum Actinomycetota; class UBA4738; order UBA4738; family HRBIN12; genus AC-69. The sequence goes on along the minus strand of VAYX01000045.1, from coordinate 1,198 downwards.
GGATCGCGCACGTGGACATGGTCACGTGGCTCTCCGAGGAATACGGGTTCGAGACGCTCGATGCCTACCAGTTCCTGACGCAGGTCTCCGAGAGCCCGGTAGCCAACGTGTGCGATCCCAACTACACCTTCGTGACGAAGGTTGCCAAGCGCTACCTTCCTCGTGGCGACGCGTACGGCGGGATGCACGGCCGGTTGAACGACGTGGCCGGGGCGTACCGGGGACGGTAGGGGACGACCCAGGCTCAGGAGGAGCGGCTGCGGCGCTCCAGCTCACGGCGGAAGCGGTACACGCGGTACCGGAACCAGTAGTACGCGAACAGGGTCAGGAACGCGATCGTGAGCAGGATGGCCAACGTGATGACGAGCGCCGTCTTCAGCACGATGCCGAGGATGCCGAAGACCGCGGCCAGCAGCAGCAGGATGAGGATGAAGACGAACATCCAAGTCATCCTACGACCTCCCGGGCGAACCGTTCGATCCGCTCGGCCACGGCGTCCGGGCGCTGGATGGGGATGTCGTGGATACCCTCGATCCACTCGAACCGCACGGCCTTGTCGATGGCCCTCACCACCTCCGCCGCCCGCTCCTTCTCCTCCATGAACCCGGCCGAATCGGCGTCAGCGGGCGCCGAGCGCACCGCCAGGACCAGCGTGGGAACCCGCACCCGCCGGAGGAGCCCTTGTGCGTCCTGTTCCCACAGCGCCCGCAGGATCCGCAGGTGGTTGGCCCTGGACAGCCTGGGGTGGATGGTGCCGTCGCGGTCCACGCGCATGAGCGACAGGAACACCGCCTCGACCTCGGGCGTGATCTCGACGGCTCCCCGGGTGAAGGTGCGCATGCCGGCTCGGAACTGTTCGACCGACATCCCCTTCAGCTGCGGAGGCGCCAGCATGGTGCGAGCCGTGCGCCAGTCCATCCGGTCGCGCATCGACAGGAACCCCCCGTCGATCAGGACGTCGCCCGAGACAAGCCTCGGCCGGTCAATGGCGAGCTGGAGGGCCACGTTGGCTCCCCAGGAGTGGCCCACGGCGAAGGGCCGTCCCAGCCCGAGCGTCCGGATCACCGCGGCCCCGTCGGCGATCAGCCGGTCGAACCCGTAGCCGCTCGACGGCTTGCCCGACAGGCCGTGGCCTCGCTGGTCGTACGCGACGACGCGGAACCGCGGTGCCAGGCGGGGGGCAACCAGATCCCAGATG
>VAYX01000044.1 GCA_005885325.1 Actinomycetota bacterium | reverse complement strand
GTCTCTCGCCGGGAACTCGCCGGCGGCCTGTCCCGCCCGGATGATGTCGGCGATGGATTGGCGCCACCGCTGGTCCAGGATCTCGCGGTCCTTCGCCATCTGAGTGTCCCGAAGCGCCCGCACCCACACCTCCATCCACAGCGCCCACTCGTCGAGCTTGCCGTACTCGGGCAGGTAGCCCGGGACGGACAGGTCGATCACGCGACGCAATTGCTCCTTGGCGGTGGGCAGCCGGCGGATCTCGCGGGACATCCGAACGAAGAAGTCGTCGTTCGCGTAGGTCAGGGCCTCGGCCAGCAGCCGGTCCTTGGAGTCGAAGTAGTACAGGATCGGCCCCGGCGAGACACCGGGGGCGTCGGCCACGTCGGAGATCCTCGTCTCGGCCAGCCCACGCTCGGTGATCACGCGGGCGGCCGCGTCCAGGATCTCCTGGTGCCGGTCCTTGGTCGCTCTGGGCCGAACCGCGCTCATCCGCGCCCTCCCACTCCCTTGAACGCCGAACAGTCCGGCACGGTGCCATGTCCCTCTTTGAACTGTCGTTCAGCGAACCATACCTGGTCAGCCGGGGGTGTCAACCCGGCGCAACCGCCCTATGGCTTGACCGGCCGTTCAAACCTCGGGGTATGATGCCACCGCTCACGACCACCGGGGGAGAGGTGTCCATGGCGAACGCGTACGACGCCGTCGTGATCGGCGGCGGCCACAACGGCCTGATCTCTGGGGGCCTCTTCGCCAAGGCCGGAGCGCGGACAGTCGTCCTCGAGGCCCGCGACAAGACCGGGGGGGCCGCCGACACCAGCGCGCCGTGGTCCGAGCATCCGGACTTCCGGGTGACCACCTACTCCTACGTGATGAGCCTGATGCCACCCACGATCATCAAGGAGCTCCAGCTGGAGCGGCACGGGTACAAGGTCACGCCGTTCGGTCCGTACTATCAGGCGTTCCCCGACGGGCGGTCCATCAAGGTCTACGCGGACGACGCGAAGAAGAACTTCGAATCGATCTCCCAGTTCTCCAAGAAGGATGCGGAGACCATGCCGACGTGGGATGCCTGGCTCTCCGGCGTGGCCGACGTCATGGGCCCGCTGCTCCTGCACGTTCCTCCCAAGGTCGGCTCCATGAAGCCCTCCGATCTCCTCGAGCAACTGCGCGTGGTGTGGAGCGCGCGCGGCCTCGGGGTGCGCGGCGTGGGGGACGTGACGCGGCTGTTCACGATGAGCGTCACCGATCTCCTCGACGACTGGTTCGAGTCGGACGAGATCAAGGCGATGCTCACGATCAACGGGGTCATCGGGACCTGGGCCGGCCCCGACTCGCCGGGGACGGCGTACGTGATGCTGCATCACTCGATCGGTGACGTCGGCGACGGCCACCTGGGGTCCTGGGGGTACCAGGAGGGCGGGATGGGCGGCGTGTCGGACGCCTGCCGCCGGGCCGCGGAGTCCTTCGGTGCCGAGATCCGAACGGGGGCCCGGGTGGCCAGGATCCTGGTCCGGGGGGGCCGCGCCGTCGGAGTGGCCCTGGACAGCGGCGAGGAGATCCGGGCGCCGGTCGTTGTCACCACGATCCACCCGCAGATCGCCTTCCTCCGGCTCCTCGCGCCGAACGAGCTGCCCGCCGATTTCGTCCGGGACATCGAGAACTGGCGGACGCGGAGCGGCGTAGTGAAGATCAACCTGGCCATCAGCGAGCTGCCGGACTTCATCGCCGACCCCGGCAAGGAGCTCCAGGACCACCACACGGGCTCGGTCGAGCTGTGCTTCTCGCCCCAGTACGCGGAGGAGGCGTTCCAGGACGCCCACCTGTTCCGAAAGGGCGCCGAGCGGCCGTTCGTGGACGGGGTCATCCCCACGACGCTGGACAAGACCCTGATGCCGGAGGGCGTCCACAATTTCTCGATGTTCACCCAATGGGTCCCCGACGATTGGGCGGAGGAACCTCACCGCGACGAGCTCGAGCAGTACGCCGACCGCGTCATCGACCTCTACGACTCGCTCGCGCCGAACTTCAAGGCCTCGGTCATCGCGCGGCAGGTGCTCGGACCGTACGACCTGGAGCAGGAGCTCGGCCTGATCGGCGGCAACATCTTCCACGGCGAGCTCTCGGTGGATCAGCTGTTCCACATGCGCCCGGCGCCTGGATACGCCGACTACCGGACGCCGATCCGGGGCCTGTACCACGGCTCGTCGGCAACGCACGCGGGCGGCGGGGTGTGCGGCATCCCCGGCTGGCAGGCATTCCGGCAGGCCAAGCGGGACCGGATGCTGGCCAAGCGGGCGCAGTAGCCTCCGGGCGTGACCGGTTCTCCGGGCCCGAGGGACGAAGTCCGGAGCGCGCTCCAGACCATGCTCGAGGCGCGGTCCGTCGCCATCGTGGGGGCGAGCGTCCGCGAGGGTTCGGTGGGGAACCAGAGCCTGGTCGAGCTCCTCGAAGGCGACTTCGTAGGCGACGTCTATCCGGTCAATCCGAAGTACGACGAGATCCTTGGATTGCGCTGCTACCCGGCGGTCGGCGACATCGGCCGGCCGGTGGACCTGGCCATCCTCGCGGTGGGGAACCCGCTGCTCGAGGAGCAGCTCCGCTCGGTTGCAGAGGCGGGAGCTCGCTCCGCCGTCATCTTCGCCAGCTGCTACGAGGCTCCGCGCGACGACACGCCGCCGCTCGCCGATCGGTTGGCGGCCATCGCCCGCGGCGCCGGGATGGCGGTGTGCGGTGGCAACTGCATGGGGTTCGCCAACCTGGAGAAAGGCCTTCGGGCCCTGGGGTTCTACGAGCCCAAGGGGCTACGGCCCGGGCCCGTCGCGTTCGTCAGCCATTCCGGCTCCGCCTTCTCCGCCCTGTTGCACAACGATCGGGCGATCTCGTTCAACGTGGCGGTGTCGTCGGGCTTGGAGCTCGGGGCTACGGTCGGCGAGTACATCGGCTACGCGCTGTCCCTCGAGAGCACGAGGGTCATCGGGCTGTTCCTCGAATCGATCCGCGACCCGGCCGGGTTCGTCGAGGCGCTCCGAGCGACGAACGACCGGGACGTCCCGGTGGTGGCCCTGAAGGTGGGGAAGGAGACGCTGACCCGGCGCATGGTGACGGCTCACTCCGGGGCCCTTGCCGGAGAGGACGGAGCGTACGAGGCCCTGTTCGAGGCCCACGGGGTGCTGCGCGTCCAGAGCCTGGACGAGATGGCGGACACGCTGGCGCTGTTCGGTTCGGGACGCCGTGCGGGCCCCGGCGGGCTGGCCAGCGTCCACGATTCCGGGGGCGAGCGGGCGCTGCTGGTCGATTCGGCGGCGGCCGTGGGCGTGCCGCTCGCGAGCATCTCGGAGGGGACCACGAGGCGGTTGACCGAACTGCTCGAGCCGGGGCTCCTGCCGGTCAACCCTCTGGACTTCTGGGGGACCGGCCGAGACGCGCACGAGGTGGTCACGGGGTGCATGCGCGCGCTGTTGGAGGACACCGATGCCGCGGCGCTGGCGTTCAGCGTCGACCTGACCACCGAGGATCAGCCGGACGAGGGGTACATCCGGATGGCGGAGGAGGTGTTTCCGGTCACCGAGAAGCCCTTCGCCATGCTGTCGAACTTCGCGAGCGGCATCGACCGGGCCGACGCGACGCGCCTGGAGGATGCGGGGATCCCCGTTCTGGAGGGAACGCTGACGGGCCTCGGGGCGTTCCGGCACCTGTTCGACTACCGGGATCACCGCTCGTTGCCCGCGATCGAGGGAACGACCCCCATACCGCTTCCGGTGCGCGAACACTGGCAGGAGCGCCTGTCGATGGCCGACCCGTTGTACGAATCCGAGGGCCTCTCGCTGCTTTCGGACTTCGGCATCCCCGTGGTGACCGTTTCGTTGGTGGGGTCCCTCGACGATGCAATCGCTGCGGCCGAGCGCCTCGGGTTCCCGGTCGCGCTGAAGACGGCGGACAGAGCGGTCCAGCACAAGTCCGACGTGGGGGGCGTGAGGCTGGGGCTCGAAGACCGCACGTCGCTCGCCGATGCTTACGGCGAGCTGAGCGCGTCGCTCGGCTCTGCCGTCACCGTCGCGGCGATGGCGCCCCCCGGCGTCGAGATCCACCTCGGCATCGTTCGCGACGAGCAGTTCGGGCCGCTGGTCCTCGTCGCCGCGGGCGGTGTGCTGGTCGAGGTCCTGAGCGACCGGCGCCTGGCGATGCCGCCGCTCGACCAGGCGCGCGCCAGGCGTCTCATCGACCGATTGGAGGTCCGGCCATTGCTCGACGGGGTCCGAGGGCAACCACCGGCCGACATCGATTCGCTCACCAGGGCGGTGGTCGCGCTGTCGTGGCTGGCCCACGACCTCGGTGAGCACATCGAGGCCCTGGACGCGAACCCGGTGATCGTGGGCGTCGATGGCTGCCTCGCCGTCGACGCCCTCGTCATCCCCCGTCGGGGCTAGGACGAGTCTCCGAAGTCCTCTGGTCGTACCGTCGCTCGGAGGCGAGCCGCAGCTAGTATGGCCGCCATGGACAAACCTCGAAAGAAGGCCACGCAGAAGTCCGCCAAGAGCACCACCGCGATCAACAAGAAGTCCAAGGGATTCACGGACGAGGAACGAGGCGCGATGAAGGACCGCGCCCGAGAGTTGAAGGCGGAAGGACGCCGCGGCGCGCGCGCGGACAAGGCGGACGGGGAAAGCGCCGTGCTCGCGAAGATCGCCGAGATGCAGGGACCGGATCGCGCCATGGCCAAGCGGCTCCATGCGATCATCAAAGCCAGCGCGCCGGCCCTCTCGCCGAGACTCTGGTATGGGATGCCCGCGTATGCCAAGGACGGCAAGGTCGTCTGCTTCTTCCAAAGCGCGCAGAAGTTCAAGACGAGGTACGCGACGTTCGGCTTCAGCGACGAGGCGAACCTCGACGAAGGCGCCATGTGGCCGGTCGCCTTCGCGCTGAAGGAGTTGACTGCCGCCGAGGAGGCAAGGATCGGCGCGCTCGTAAAGAAGGCGGTCAGCTGAGGTTCATCCGCAACTTCCGCGCCGTCTTCGGGGAGACCCCGCACCGTTACCTGGTTCTGCTACGAGAAGAACTCGTCGAACCTCGACGCCCCGCTGAGCGAAGCGTTTGCCCATCTCGCGTGGGTGGTTCCAGTGAGCCCGTATGAAGGCCCAGCGGTCGTCGGCTAGATATCTCGGCATCGATGTCGAACGTGGAGACCACGGGATCTCCGGCTTCGTTGAACTCCGGGATGATCTCTTCGAACAAGGCCATCACCTCGGCCTTGTTGTGGTCGCCCGAGAACCGATGCCTCCCGGGAACGTGCCAGACGAGGTCGTCGGCGAGGAGCTCGCGGATCGCCTCTGCATCGCCCTTCATGAAGGCCTCGTACGCACGGCGCATGCGCTCCACGTTTGGATGCTGTGACATGACGATCACCCCTCTCCCCGGCCCGGCACGATCCTAGAGCGGATTGGTGACCGGCGTCGTGCCCGGCACCCAACCGGGGTAGTTCTCGGGGAAGTCGAAAGCGTTGCCGTAGCACTTCAGGTGGCCGAGGGGCTCGGCGTCGGTGCGGGGGTTCTTGCCGAAATCGAAGACGTGCTCGAAGTTGTGGGTGCGCTCGATCCGTGGAGTGAGATGCGGCAGGCCCCAGTTGTCCTCGATGAACTTGAGCGGCGTGGAGAACTCGCCGACCTCGTGGTCGATCAGGCCCTTCTTCGCGTACGGGGAGATGACCAGCGCCGGAACCCGGATGCCCAGTCCGAGGTCGTCCACATCCGGCGGCAGCACGTGGTCGTAGAACCCTCCCCACTCGTCCCAGGCCAGGAAGATGGCCGTGTGCATCCATGCATCGCTCTTCATCACCGCGTTCACGATGTCGGTGACCCAGTTCTGGGCGAAGCAGGTCGAGAACGGGGGATGGTCGGAAAGCTCGAACCGCGGTGTGGCCCACGTGACCGGGGGCAGCTTGTTCGCCTCGATGTCGGCGATCAGCTGGCCCACCGGCCGGGTGTGCTCATGGAAGGTGTCTGCGTGGAAGATCGGCCCGATCCCGTTCAGAGCGTTCCAGAAGTACCCGGCCTGCCCGGGCACCGCCGCGTAGTAGGCCCAGTCCACACCGATCTGCGAGAGTTGGTCCGGAACCGTCGGGAAGTCGAAGCAGGAGTCGTGCTTCGTGAGGTTCCCCTTGTCGTCCTTGACGAACACGAAGACGTCGTTGCCGACGGCGTCGCATCCCCAGCTCTTGAACTTCTTGCCCTCGACGACCGTGGTCTCGATGTTCTCGGGGTTGTCGATGGCTCCGCCGGACTGTCCGGCCACGAAGAAGAAGTGGTTCGGGTACGAGGGCCCGCCGACCGAGGCGAAGAAGTTGTCGCAGAGCACGTAGTGCTGCGCCCACGCGTAGTAGTTGCGGACCTGATCCGGGTCGTACTGCGAATAGGCGTACACGGGTCCGTAGATGCCGCCGTCGAACGCGTCCAGCTTCCCGCCGTTCAGGCAATTCAGGTGGGCGGCTCGGTCGTGTGGGAGGTCGCCCGGGAGCCACTCGGGGCAGCGGATCAGGGGGATCTCCTTTCCGGCCTGCAGCCCCACCGTGGCCCCGTTCGCGCCCGGGTACTTGCCGAAGAGGTTGTCGAAGCTCCGGTTCTCCATCATCAGGTAGATCACCCGCTTGATGGGCCACTGCGTGTCGATCGCCGGTGTGGTGTCGGTGACCTTCGGGATCGTCCTACCGCCGGTACACGAGAACAGCGTCGCCCCCGCAACCCCCATCGCGGAGCGGCTCAGGAATTGGCGACGGGATAACCGTTCGTGCGGGACGCGCTCGAACCGGGATCCCCCGCGCGCCTCCGCCGGCGGAGAGTCATGAGGGGGTGGCATCGGTGCCCGAGGCTATCAAGGAACGTGCGGAACGGTATCCTCCGCTGATCCCATCGATGGAGCTCGAGTGACGATGCGCCGACTCCGCCTCGCCGTGGTCCTCATCGCGGCCGTCGCGCTGGCAGCGTGCAGCCGCGACGGCGCCGGCTCGCTCTCGGTCACCGCTCCGCCACCGGTGTCACCGACCGTCGTCGGCGCGACCACCTCGCCGGCTCCACCGCCGCCGACGCCCGCCACGCCTCCCCCCACCGATGGCCCCGCCACACCCACGTGCGTCGGCGGGTGGATCACTCCGCCTCGGAGCTCCCAGCCCTACCTCCAACCGCTCGGGATCATCCGCCGGACCACCGGGGTCGACGGGCCGCTCGTCGTGGTCGACATGCGGTCCTTCGCGGGGCCGGAGTCTCCCCCGTCCGAGCAGGGCTACATCGCGGAGGTGCAACGGTGGTACGTGAAGCTTTACGCGAAGGACGACCCCGCATTCCAGGGCCGGTTCCTGGTCGAGGCCCGCCGGTTCGGACGAGGGGTCTCGGCCGTGGCGTCCTACCGCTCGCACGGGTGGCGCTCGCCGGACTGGATCGGGTTCCAGTGGAACAGCGCCGAGACCACGCCGAAGGCCTATCCGGGCCTCCCCGGGCTGTGGGAGGGTGTCCCGTACGACTTCGTGAAGGGGGGCGGCGGCCTGACGATCCCGGGATTGCCCCGGGACGTCGCTGGCTGCCTGAACGGCACCTAGGCGCGCTCACCCCTTCCCGTCCTTTCCGCCACATCCGGGCGGGCTCTCAAGGTCCCCGGCCCAGGTTCCGATGGCTGCATGAGCGGCCCAGCCGCCTGTGACGACGCCGCCCGCGAGCAGGACGAGGGATGGATCAGACCGACACGAACGAGACCTGGGCCACGCCGAGCGAGACGTGGGCCACGCCGAGCGCTCCTCCCCAGCCGGGTGTGACACCTCGCGTCCGGTTCACCCCTCCGCCGCCTGCCAAGGAGCCCGAATACGCCGGCCTCGGAGCCCGGGCCACGGCCCTCGTCATCGACCTGCTGCCCGCGTCGGTGGTCGCCGTCCCTCTCGCCGCGCTCTCGGCCGGCATCAGCTCGTCGAACGGGCTCCTCCGGATCCAGCTCAGTGGCCCGCCGCTGCTCCTGGCGATGGTCCTGTGGGTCGCGTACATGACGCTGATGGAGGGCAAGTACGGGGCGTCGCTGGGCAAGCGGGCCACCAAGCTCAGTGTCGTGACCGAGGACGGATTGCCCATCGACCTCGAGGCCGCGCTGATCCGGAACGTCCTCAGGTTCCTCGACGCGTTCCCCTACGTGGTCCCCTACCTGCTGGGAGGCATCGTTGCCAGCCGATCGCCGTTGAAGCAGCGGTTCGGTGA
>VAYX01000084.1 GCA_005885325.1 Actinomycetota bacterium | reverse complement strand
TTCTGCCTTCTGCCCGGGCGCGAACGGCCCGCCGGACAGGTCGATGACGAGGGTCCCGCCGGTCGCCGACGCGTCGATCGTGTCGGCGTTCGTGACGGTGGCGCTGCCGCACGGCGACCCATCGGCCACGACGTTCCCGGCCGACACCGAGAGCGTGGTCGTCCCGCTGCCAACGGAGACCGAGACCGTGGCGGTGGACGAGTCGAACGTGCACGTCGCCGCTTGGGCGGCCGTGGGGGCGAGGCCGATCAGCGCCACGGTCGGAAGGATGCTCGATGCGATCCTTCGCAGGCGGGTGGGCGCGTGCATGGGCCGAGGATAGGAGGACGGGTCCCCCGAAACAACGACTCGACCGGTCACGAGGGCATGACGGCGCGATGCACGGGACGAGATCGGCGAGTCCGGACGGCACGCAGGATCCCGCCGATCGCGCCGCCGACCGCCCCCCACGCCAAGCCCAGCTCCAGCACGTACGGTGGGTACGGCCCGTAGCGGAAGTACCCCGTGGCCACATAGGACAGCGGCCCGTGGAACCGGGCGGTGACGAGGGCCAGGATCAGCAGGGCCGTCAGGGCGACTGCGAAGACCGCGCCGGCCATGGCCCCCACCAGCGCGCCCTCCATGTGTCCCCGGACCTGTGCCCGCCCCGCGGCGAGGACCCCGCCGGTCAGGACGGCGATCGCCGGGACGAGGAGGAAGAGCAGGAATCCCCGGGGAGACGGGCCGAGCTCGGGATAACCCCAGGCAGAGTTGAAGGTATCGGGGAGGCGATGGCCGAAGAACGAGCCGTAGGAGAGGAAGCAGTAGGGAGGCAGCGATGTTCCCGCGCCTCCCCCTACCTCCAGACAGCCGCCCATCGCCGGGACCAGGGTCCAGGTGGCAGCGTTCGGCAAGGCGAGGAGCCCGAGCAGGACCACGGCGAACCCGGTCCCCACTCCGGGGTGGAAGGCCGCATCGACGAGCGACGCCGTGCGGTCCGCATCGACGATCGCCAGGATCCCTAGGCCGACGAGCGAGAGCGACAGTCCCAGGCCGAGCATCCACAGGCCGCCGCGCACTGCGCCGTGCCACCGCCGGGGCCAGGCCTCGGTCTCCCAGATCCACGGCGACGTCCACACGCCCTCGCCCGCCGAGCGGATCCCCCCGAGGGCGCCGAACGCGGCACCGATCACGAGCGGCCAGAAGAACGAGGCCAGGTGCGAGGGGTGAACGGACAGGGGTGAGGCGTCGGGGAGCCGGAGCCGGACGCTCAACCCCCACGAGGTGATCCAGCTGAGGAGGGCGTAGGGGACCGCCACCTTGGCGCCGTGGATGCCCCGGCGGAGCTCGGGGCCTCCGACGGCCTCGCCGACACTTCGCCCCGCGCGCGTCAGCATCCAGGCGGCCAGGGCGGTGCCCGACAGGAGCGCGAACGCCACGACGGCGTTCACGGCATAGCCGCCGGGCCACGCGAGGACGTGCTCGGCGTCGGCCGGCAGGCGGAGGTCGGGGGATCGAAACGCCAGCCCGACGTGATGGAACGCGTAGAACAGGGCCCACCCGTATCGAGCGGCCTGGCCGGCCGACGCATCAGCGAGCCCGCCGGCCAGGAACGCGAGGAACGCGACGACCTGGCCCAGCGCGGCGACGCAGAGCGCCGCGAGGAGGGCGCCGCGGATGGCCTGCGGCCATCCGCGGCGCACCACCGACGATGCTCCGGTCTCGACCGTCTCCGTGTGGGGTGCTTCCGCCGACATCTCCACCCCTCTCGCCAGCATCGTAGCGGCGACCCGGGACGGCCCTTCGCTCACATCGAGGGTATCCTGCCTGCCTGCTCGGACCGGCCGCCCGCTCCCCGGCACCTCGGACGTCGCGGCGGCAAGAAAGCGAACGCGAACCAAGGGGAAAGCGATGACGCCCGCAGACGGAACGACCGGTCTCTCGAGGAACGGTACGGCGGCCCGTGCCGTGGACCTGTACAAGGTCTACGGCTCGGGGGACGCGGAGGTGGTTGCCCTCGGCGGGGTCACCGTCGACTTCGAGGCCGGGCGGTTCACCGCGATCATGGGCCCCTCGGGATCGGGGAAGTCCACGCTGCTCCACTGCATGGCGGGCCTCGACGCGCCGTCCGCCGGGCAGGTGTTCATCGGCGAGGTGGACCTCACGACCCTGTCGGAGAAACAGCTCACACTGCTCCGGCGGGAGAAGGTCGGGTTCGTGTTCCAGGCCTACAACCTGGTGCCGACCCTCACTGCGGCCGAGAACATCACGCTCCCGCTCGACATCGCCGGCGACAAGCCCGACCGCGGGTGGTTCGACACGGTTGTGGACGCCGTGGGGCTCCGGTCCCGCTTGGGGCACCACCCCAGCGAGCTCTCCGGCGGACAGCAGCAGCGGGTGGCCGGGGCCAGGGCCCTGGTCAGCAAGCCCGACATCGTCTACGCGGACGAGCCGACTGGGAACTTGGACTCGAAGAGCAGCGCGGAGCTGCTCTCGTTCCTTCGCAGCGCGGTCGACGACCATCGACAGACGATCGTCATGGTCACCCACGACCCCAGCGCGGCGAGCTTCGCCGACCGGGTCGTCTTCCTCTCGGACGGCCATGTCGTGGACGAGATGCGTGATCCGACCTCGGAGCGCGTGCTCGACCGGCTGAAGTCGCTGGAGGTCTGATCGTCCGTGCTGCACGCGACGCTGAAGAGCCTCCTGGCCCGGAAGCTTCGCCTTGGCCTCACCGCGCTGTCGATCGTCCTCGGCGTGGGCTTCGTGGCCGGAACGTTCGTCCTCACCGACACGATGAACAAGGCGTTCGACGACCTGTTCAAACAGGCCGCGTCGGGGAGCGATGTCATCGTCCGGGCGACGTCCGCGTTCCAGCCGAGCCAGGCCGGCCCGGGCGGGGGCGGGGGCGAGCAACGCGATCCGATCCCCCAGGACCTGGTGGCGACCGTGGCCGGCGTTCCCGGGGTCCGCTCAGCGGCCGGCGGCGTCACCGGCTACGCGCAGATGGTCGATCCGAAGACGGGCGACGCCATCGGAGGGGTCGGCCCGCCCACCTTCGGGGCGAACTGGAACCAGACCGCGAACGCCGCGCTCGAGCTTCGGTCGGGGGCCCCGCCGACCGGTCCCGACCAGGTGGTGGTGGACGCCGCGACCGCGAAGAAGTACCGGCTCTCGGTGGGGCAGACGATCAGGGTCCTGTTCCAGGGGCCGGCGCGGGAGTTCCGGATCGTCGGCATCGCGGGGTTCGGAACCGCGGACAACCTGGGCGGGGCGACCCTCGCGCTATTCGACACCCCCACCGCCCAGCAGGTCCTGGGGAAGGAAGGGGTGTTCGACGAGATCGACATCGTCGGTGACCCCGGCGTGTCGGACACCGTGCTCCGCGCGCGGGTCCAGGACGCGCTCCCCGAGGGTGTCGAGGCGGTCACCAGCACCACCGTCGCCGACGAGAACTCGAAGGCGCTGAAAGAGGGCCTGGGGTTCTTCCGGACGGCGCTGCTCGTGTTCGCGTTCATCGCGCTGTTCGTCGGGGCGTTCATCATCTTCAACACCTTCTCGATCATCGTGGCCCAGCGCACGCGCGAGCTCGCCTTGCTCCGGACGCTCGGCGCCACCCGGCGACAGGTGATGACGTCGGTGATCGTCGAGGCGTTCGCCGTCGGGCTGTTCGCCTCGATCCTTGGGATCGTCGCCGGGATCGGGATCGCCCTCGGGCTCCAGGGGCTCCTCGCCGCGTTCAACATCGACCTCCCCAGCACGTCCACCCAGCTCGAGCCGCGCACGATCATCGTGGCGCTGCTCGTCGGGACGGTCGTCACGGTGTTCTCCTCGATCCTGCCGGCGCGGCGAGCGGCCAAGGTCGCGCCGGTGCAGGCCCTCCGGGAGTCGCAGGAGACCGGGGCCGTGGGTTCGTCGTGGCGACGGCTCGTGGCCGGCCTCGTCGTCACGGCCGGTGGGATGGGGGCCCTCCTCTACGGCCTGTTCGGGACGCCCGCGAGCGCCGGCGCCCTCGTGGGGGCGGGAGCGGCGGCCACGTTCATCGGCGTGGCGATCCTGTCCCCGCTCGTGGCCAAGCCCATCGCCGCGGCGATCGGCGCGCCCATCCGGGGACTCGGCATCTCGGGCAAGCTCGGGAGGGAGAACGCCATGCGCAACCCCCGGCGCTCTGCGTCGACGGCCGCGGCGCTGATGATCGGGCTTGGCCTGGTGGCGATGGTCGCCATCCTGGCGGCGTCGCTGAAGGCGTCCTTCGACGCGGCGCTCAACGACACGCTGAAGGCCGACCTGGTCCTGTCGACGTCGTCGTTCGTTCCGTTCAGCCCGGACGCGGCGGCCAAGGCGAGCCAGGTCCCGGGCGTGGCCGCAGCATCCGAGTTCCGCCAGGGCGGATTCCGGGTGAACGGATCGACGGCGTTCCTGACCGCCGTCGATCCGTCAACCGTCGAGCAGGTCACCTCGCTGAAGGAGTCGCCCGGCTCCATCCCGGCGCTGGCGAACGGCGACGTACTCGTGTTCGACGACGTGGCCACGGAGAACGCCTGGGCCATCGGCGATAGCCTGCCGGCCGCCTTCGGGACGGTCGGCAAGACGCCGCTCACGATCGGCGGCGTCTACACCGAGAACCGGCTGGTGGGCAACTACGTGGTCTCGCTCGAGACCTACCAGAAGTACTTCCCCGAGCAGCTCGACTCGTTCGTGATGGTGAAACTCCAGCCCGGTGCGGACCCGCAGACGGTGCAGCGGGGGATCGAGGACGCCACCCGGAGCTTCGGCAACATCGAGGTCCAGGATCAGACGGCGTTCCGGGACAAGCAGGCCGGGTTCATCAACCAGTTGGTCGGGCTGATCACCGCCCTCCTGGCGATGGCCATCCTCATCGCGCTGTTCGGCATCGTGAACACGCTCGGCCTGTCCGTCTTCGAGCGGACCCGCGAGCTCGGGCTGCTGCGAGCCGTCGGTATGAGCAGGCGGCAGGTGCGCTCGATGATCCGATGGGAGGCGGTGATCATCGCCGTCCTCGGCGCGGTCCTTGGCATCGCCATCGGCGTGGCGTTCGGGTGGTCGCTCCAGCAGGCGCTGGCGTCCCAGGGCGTCACCGAGCTGCGGATCCCCGGCGGGCAGCTCGTCCTGTACCTGGTCCTTGCGGGCTTGGCCGGCGTCCTCGCGGCGATCCTGCCGGCCCGCCGGGCGGCCAGGCTGAACGTCCTTCGGGCCATCTCGTACGAGTAGGGCTCGCCGTCGCGCGAGCGAGCGCGGATCCGGCGGGAGCGCGGAGCCGTGCGGCTATCATGACTGGCCATGCCGCAGATCGAGCTTCCCGACGGGCATCGCGTCGTGCTCCCCGAGGGCGAGCCGATCGGCTCGGTCCTTCCTCCGACCACGATCGTCGCGCGGTTCGACGGCGAGCTCGTCGACCTGTCGTTCGTTCCCGGCCGCGACGGCAAGGGGGAACCCGTGACCGCGGACGAACCTGATGGGCTGCACGTCCTTCGGCATTCCACGGCGCACGTGATGGCCCAGGCCGTGTGCGACCTGGTCCCCGGCGCGAAGTACGCGATCGGCCCGCCGATCGAGGACGGGTTCTACTACGACTTCGAGCTTCCCCAACCCCTCACTCCCGACGACCTCCCCCGCATCGAGGCCCGGATGGCCGAGATCGGGGCGGCGGACCAGCCGTTCGTTCGCGAGGAGCTGTCCCGCCAGCAGGCGCTGGAGCGGTTCGCCGACCAGCCCTACAAACGGGAGATCATCGAGGGTCTCGACGAAGCGGAGGGCGCCGGCGCGGACACGGTGGTCGTCTATCGGAGCGGCGAGTGGTCCGACCTGTGCCGTGGGCCCCACGTGCCGTCCACCGGACGGCTCGGCGCGTTCAAGCTGCTGAAGCTGGCCGGCGCGTACTGGCGGGGCGACGAGTCCCGGCCGATGCTGCAGCGGATCTACGGGACCGCCTGGCCCACCGAGCCGGACCTGAAGGCCTACCTGCATCGGGTGGAGGAGGCCGAGCGCCGCGACCACCGGAAGCTCGGACGGCAGCTCGACCTGTTCTCCTTCCCCGAGGAGCTGGGGCCGGGGCTCGCCGTGTGGCACCAGCGCGGCGGGATCTTCCGCAAGCAGCTCGAGGACTACGTTCGGGACCTTCACCTCGAGCGCGGTTACGACCTCGTGGTCACGCCGCATCTGGCCCGACGGGTTCTGTGGGACACCTCGGGGCACACGGCGAAGTTCATCGAGAACATGTACCCGGTGATGGACGACGGACAGGGCAGTCAGTACTTCGTCAAGCCCATGAACTGCCCGTTCCACGTCCTGGTCTACAAGTCGCAGGTGCGGTCGTACCGGGACCTGCCGATGCGCCTCTCGGAGCTCGGGACCGTGTACCGGTACGAGCGGGCCGGCGTGCTCCACGGGCTGCTCCGGGTCCGGGGGATGACCCAGGACGACTCGCACATCATCTGCCGGGAGGACCAGCTGATCGACGAGATCCTCTCGGTCTTCGACCTCACGCTCGACATCCACCGCACCTTCGGGTTCGAGGATCCCGTGGTGACGCTGTCGACGAAGCCCGGGCAGGCCATCGGCGAGGAGTCGATGTGGGCCCGAGCGATCGAGGCCCTGACGAAGGCGCTGAACAACAGCGGGCTGGAGTACACGGTGGCCGAGGGGGAAGGGGCCTTCTACGGTCCGAAGGTGGACTTCCACTTCCGTGACGCGATCGGGCGCCTGTGGCAGCTGACCACGGTGCAGGTCGACTTCGCCCTCCCCGAGCGGTTCGACATGGAGTTCGTCGGCGAGGACAACGAGCGCCATCGGCCGGTGATGATCCACCGGGCCATCCTCGGTTCCCTCGAACGGTTCGCGGGGGTGCTGATCGAGCACTACGCGGGGGCCTTCCCCCTGTGGCTCGCTCCCGAACAGGTGCGGCTGGTGCCGGTGGCCGACCGGCATGTGGAGCACGCGCGAGAGCTGGCGGAGAAGCTTCGGGCCGCGGGCCTCCGGCCCTTCGTCGATCCGAGTGGCGAGACCGTGGGGAAGAAGGTGCGCGCCGCGCAGCTGATGAAGGTTCCGTACACGTTGGTCATCGGGGACCGCGAGGCGGAGACGGCGAACCTCACCGTCCGCGACCGGTCGGGGACCGAGGCCAAGGACGTGGCGCTCGAGGCGTTCGTCCGGGCGCTGATGGAGGAGGCCGGCACCCGCTCGCTCGAGCAGAGCCGGTTCGGAGACTAGCCGGCGGTGGAGCGGCTGTGGTCGCCGTGGCGGATGGAGTACATCGAGGCGGCGAAGGGCGAGCCGGACGGCTGCATCTTCTGCGACCTTCCGGCCAAGGGCGACGATGCGGCAACGCTGATCCTGGCGCGGGGTGAGCGAGCGTTCGTCCTGATGAACTCGTTCCCCTACAACCCCGGTCACCTGATGGTCGCGCCGTTCCGGCACGCCGGAGACTTCGAGGAACTCCACGACGATGAGCTCGCGGACATCGACGCGTTGCTGAAGCGCTCGCTCCGGGCGCTCCGGGAAGAGATGGAACCCCAGGGCTTCAACATCGGGATGAACCTGGGACGGGTGGCCGGCGCGGGGATCCCGGACCACGTCCACTGGCACGTCGTGCCCCGGTGGAACGGCGACACCAACTTCATGCCGGTGGTGGGACAGACCCGGGTCCTGCCCGAGCTGCTGGAGGAGACCTACCGGAAGCTCGCGCCGCGATTCCAGCGATGAGGCCGGCGTCGGGCTCCGTCCCGGCCGAGCGTGGGCGCCTGCACTACGAGCGGGCGGGCAGGGGTCCGGCCGTGGTCCTCATCCATCCGGGACTGTGGGACTCCCGGCTGTGGGACGGGCAGTTCGCATCGTTGGCCAAGCGGCACGACGTGATCCGCTACGACCTTCGGGGCTCCGGTCGGTCCGAGGCCGCCTCGGCCCCGTACTCGGACGTCCAGGACCTCCTCGAAGTGATGGTGTTCCTCGACGTCGAACGGGCGACGCTGGTCGGGCTCTCCGCGGGAGCCGCGGTCGCCATCGACTTCGCGCTGGCCTATCCCGAGATGGTGGCCGGCCTGGTCCCGGCATCCCCGGTCCTGTCGGGCTACGAATGGAACGACCCCGGCATGGACATGCTGCGGCAGGAGATGGCCTCGGGGGTGGAAGCCGGAAGGCCCGAACGGGCGGTCGAAGTGGCCATCTCCGTGTGGGCGCCCCTCGAGACCGACCCCATCGTCGATGAGCGCATCCGCGAGATCGCCATGGAGAACGCGTCCCGGCTCCTGGGTCCGGACCTGGCGCAGCCGGCGCCGCCCGCGGAGGATCGGCTCCACGAGATCCAGGCTCCGACCATGGTGATCGTCGGGGAGCAGGACATCGCCGAGATCCACGCCATCGCGAACCTGATCGCCGAGCGGGTCCGCGGAGCCCAGAAGCGGGTGATCGCCGGGGCCGATCACCTGGTCAACGTGCGGGCGCCGGAGAAGTTCAACCGGTTGATCCTGGACTTCCTGGCGCTGATCGGGCTGTAGCGGGCGCTACTTCTTCGCCTCGTCCTTGGCCTTCTGAGCTTCGGCGATGAGCCGGTCGGCGAGGTGCGACGGCACCTCCTCGTAGTGGGAGAACTTCATAGAGAAGGCGCCCCGTCCGCCGGTCAGGGAGCGGAGGTCGATCGCGTAGCGAGCGACCTCCGCCTGCGGGACCAGCGCGTTGATCCGCTGCTTGCCCGCGCCGGCCGAGTCGACCCCCTGGATCTTGGCTCGCTTGGAGTTCAGGTCTCCCATGA
>VAYX01000083.1 GCA_005885325.1 Actinomycetota bacterium | reverse complement strand
GTGGTCGAAGGAAAGGAAGGCGCTTCATACCTGGAGGGTGGGCTCGGTCCTCCATTGGGAGCGGTCGGGTTCCCCGACCGCTACCTCGATGTCACGTACCACCTTGCAGCGGGCTCTACCCTGTTCCTCTTTACCGATGGGCTCGTCGAGCGGCGCGGTGCCACAATCCGAGATGGACTCGATCGGCTGAAGGCGTTAGCGGCTGCCTCCGACGAGGATCTCGAAGCGATGTGCGATCACGTCCTGCTTTCCATGGTGGAAAGCGATGTATCGGATGATGTCGCTCTGCTGGCACTCCGGCCCGTCCGTCTGGCGAGCGAACCATTGCTTCTTCGTCTGCCAGCGGAACCGTATGTGCTCGCATCCCTCCGCCAGACCCTGCGTCGCTGGCTCAGAGAGATCGAGGCCAGTCCGCAAGTCGCGAACGACATCCTCATCGCTTGTGGGGAGGCGTGCGCGAACGTGATCCAGCATGCCTATGGCGCCAAGGAAGGCCTTCTGGAGGTGGACCTCGTCTTACTTGATGGAACGGTGGAGGTGACTGTACGGGATCACGGTACGTGGAGGCCCATTTCCGGAAGGGATGGGGGCCACGGAGAACGGCTGATGCAGGGGCTCATGGATTCGGTCAACGTGAACAGCGGGTCAGGGGGAACGATTGTGCAGATGAAGCGCCGACTTCAGACAGGACCTCATGGTGAGCGAGCTCGCGCGCGTTGAGGCAGAGCAGCGTGGAAACCTCTGTGTCATCCGTCTCCATGGAGAGGTGGATATCTCAAATGACAAAGAAGTGCTCTCTGCCATTGAGATGGCTGTGCCGCACAGCGCAGTTAGGTTGATAGTGGATCTCACCAATACCACGTACCTCGACAGTGCCGGCCTGGCACTCTTCATCCGGCTTGCGGAAAGATTGCAGGCCAGGCGGCAACAGATGCTCATTGTTTCCCCTCGCGGGTCTCCCGTCCGCACGGTGCTCGAAATCACCGGTTTGCCGAGCGTGGTCCCGTTGGAAGCTCGACTCGAGGACGCTGTGAGAGAGAGCGAGCAGGGGACTCGAGACGGTGGGACGTGACCACCAGGAAACGTTCAGCATCCACTAACCACGGTCTACGTTTCGGAACTCCACGTTGCCGCTGGGCCATCAGGAGTCGATCTGGATCCCTGGGATCGGGGATGGGAGCCCAACCTCGATGACACGCCGAAGCACCTCAGAGGGGGCCCTCAGAACGATGGGTGAATAGCCGAGCTCTAAGGCCAATGCGGCAAGCTGAAGGAGCATGGCCAGTCCCTTGCTATCGATGAAGGTCACGCCCGAGACGTCCAGTGTCAATCGCTCCTCGGTTCGAAGCTCCGCTTGGAGGTGACGGCTAACCGCCTCGACGTTCATCAGATCGAGTTCTCCGGAAAGACGAAAGGAACCGGGTTGTCCCGTCCCGACCAACTCCAAGTTCTTCAGGTGGGCCAGATCGATGGACAGCTCGACATTGATGGTCCGTAGCGTCCTTTGCCACAGGGTAACCAGGTCTGTTGGCGTTTGCGGGACACGAAGCCCTCTGAGGGCCAGGGCCTCGAGCCAGTCCTTACGCCTTCTCCAATAGTCCAGCCATTGGTCCCACGCCTCGGGGTCGGCACTCAGCTCAGGGGAGATCTCCGCCGTGCCTTCGGCGAGAGCTTGCCTGGCCTGCTGCTCGAGTAGGCGAACGTGCTCTGGCACGATCGACTTAACTCCGTGGCCAAGAGCTTGACCATCGTCCTCCCCGGCCGCCATTTCCCGTGCCAGGTCCGAACCGAGCAGCTCTTCGACCTCTCGCCACCAGGTCACCCAAGCGAGGTACGCCTGTGGCGAGGCTGTGGGCAGATGGATCGTCACCGTGGCCATTGCTGCGATCCGACGGTACTCCGTCTTTCGGGAAGGGAGCAAGCCGAGCTGCCCCGAGCAGGGAAGCCGAAGTAGGTTCGCGGTCTTCATCGCTTACTGGCTTCCGGCACTCGGAAGACGTTCGGTGTGCACTGTTGGTCAGCGAACAAGCTCACCCTTGTGCGATGGTGCGACGAACACATCTAGGTGCCCGTAGAGCGCCGGGCATAAGGACCCTCGACGAACCCAGCGGCCTGTCGAGTGGGCCGGGCAGGATTCGAACCTGCGACACGAGGGTTAAAAGCCCCCTGCTCTGACCGCTGAGCTACCGGCCCCGCCGAAAGTCTACGGTGGGAACTCGGCCCGCTTCCTGGCCGTCCAAGGGCCGACCAGGAAGGAGGCCTCTTCGATGAAGGCCAAGGTGTCATGGGGCACGGCCGGACTGCTGCTCGGGCTCATCGCGGCCCTCACGCTGCCCTCGCTCGCACAGACCTCGTCTCCCTCACCCGAGACCGGCTCCGACCGGTCGGTCACGGTGACCGGCTCGGCCACCATCCGCTCCGCCCCCGATGAGGCGGTGGTCACGCTCGGAGTCCAGACCCAGGCACCGGCGGCACAGGGAGCCATGCAGCAGAACGCGTCTCGGATGAACGACGTGATGAAGGCCATCCTCGGCGACGGGGTGAAGCCGGCCGACATCGCCACGGCGTGGGTGAACCTGTACCCGGACTACGACAGCGGCGGGACGGCCATCGTGTCGTACTCGGCGCAGAACCAGGTCGATGTCACCGTTCGCGACCTGTCGGAGATCGGCTCCATCATCGACGATGCGGTGGGCGCCGGAGCGAACCTCTCGAGCGGCATCCAGTTCCAGCTCTCCGACCAGAACCAAGGTGTGGAGCGGGCCCTGGCCGAGGCCGTGGACAACGCGCGGGCCAAGGCCGAGTCCCTGGCATCGGCCGGCGACGCCTCGCTCGGCTCGGTCGTGACCATCACCGAGGGCACGGCGCCCCAGTACCCGCCGGTCCCGTTCGCCGCCGACGCCGGCCGGGCCGCCTCGACCCCGATCTCGCCCCCGACCCTGGAGACCCAGGTGATGGTGACCGTGGTCTGGGCGCTCGTCTAGCGCGGAGGGCGCCGGTACCGGTTGGTGATGGGCATCCTCCGGTCCCGGCCGAAGGCCTTCGGCGTGATCTTCACCCCCGGGGGAGCTTGCCGCCGCTTGTACTCCGCCCCGTCGATCCAGCTCACGACCCGATCGACGAGCGCGCGGTCGAACCCTGCGGCGACGATGTCCTCCGGGGAATGGTCCTCCTCCACGTAGGCCTCGATGATCGGGTCGAGCTCCTCGTACGGGGGCAAGGTGTCGGTGTCCTTCTGGTTCGGCCGGAGCTCCGCGGAGGGCGGTTTGTCGATGACCCGCTGGGGGATGGGCGGTGCTTCCCCTTGCGCGTTCCGCCACCGGACCAGCTCGTACACGAGGGTCTTCGGCACGTCCTTGATCGGGGCGAACCCGCCGGCCATGTCGCCGTAGAGCGTCGAATACCCCACCGCGTACTCGCTCTTGTTCCCCGTCGCCAGCACCATCGCGCCGAACTTGTTCGACATCGCCATCAGCACGTTGCCACGGATCCGGGCCTGGAGGTTCTCCTCCGCCACGCCTTCCGTCGTGTCTCGGAACGGGTCCTCCAGCGCCGAGAGATAGGACTTGAAGATGTCGTCGATCCGGATCTCGTCGACCCGAATCTCCAGCCGCCGCGCCACCTCGAGCGCGTCCTCCACACTCTCGGCCGAGGAGTAGGGAGACGGCATCGTCATCGCCCGAACCGCCTCGGGGCCGAGGCCGTCGGCCGCGATGGTTGCCGTCAACGCCGAGTCGATCCCACCCGACAGGCCCACCAGCACCTCGGTGAAGCCGTTCTTGCGGACGTAATCGCCCAGCCCGACCACGAGGGCCCGGAACACCTCCTCCGGTCCATCGGGCCACCGGCGGGCCTCACCCTCGGCAGCCGCCGACCACCGGCCGTCCTCGAGCCGCTGGAGGTCCACCACCAGGAGGTCCTCCTCGAACATGGCGGCCCGGTGGACGAGTTCCCCTTGCGGTGAGACGACCATGCTCCCGCCGTCGAAGACCAGCTCGTCCTGCCCGCCGACGGCGTTCACGTACACGATCCAGGCGCCGGTCTCCCGGGCTCGGTCCCGGCAGATGTCGAGGCGCTCGGTGATCTTGTGCCGGTGGTAGGGCGAGCCGTTGATGTTCAGCACCACCGGGACGTGGAGTCGCGCGTACTCGTCGAACGGCGGCCCCGGCGCCCATGCGTCCTCGCAGACCGAGATGCCGAGATCCGAAGAGCCGACCCGGATACTGCATCCGGCCACCCCGGGCACGAAGTACCGCTTCTCGTCGAAGACCCCGTAGTTCGGCAGCTTCACCTTGTGGTAGCGAGCCTCGATCGCCCCGCCGTCGAGGTGGGCGGCGGCGTTGTGGATCCCGGCGTCGGTCCGGTCCACGAATCCGGTGAGCACGGCGCACCCGCCGGCCGACCGCCGAGCCAGCTCCTCCAGCGCCTCGAGGTTGTCGTCGACGAACGTCCGCCGAAGCACCAGGTCCTCGGGCGGATAGCCCGTGATCGCGAGCTCGGGGAAACAGATCAGGTCGGCGCCGGCCTCCGTGGCCCGGGCCGCCCACGCGGACATGGCGTCGACGTTCCCTGCGAGGTCGCCGACCGTCGTGTTGATCTGGCCGAGCGCGATGCGAACCATGAAGGAAGCGTAGCCGGGGATCAGGTGGGGCGACGGCGCTCGGCTCTCGCTACTCGATGCCGCCGATGTCCAGGTTGTATGCCTCCCAGACCAGGTCCGCGCCCTGCTGGCGATGCTTCACGATCCTGCCGAGCACCCGCTGGGCATCGTCCCGAGCCTCCTCCAGGGGCCAGCCCTGGCCGACGGCGGTCGAATGCAGCCGTTCGATGAGCTCCGCGGTCCCAGCTCGGAGCGCCGGATGCTCGGCCCGGAGCCCGTCGACCTGGGATGACAGTCGGGGGGCCCGCTGGAGGATCTCGTCGTACAGCCCCTCGGGTCGCTCGGTCACCACGATGTGCTCGTCGATCGAGTCGAGGAGGATGGTCAGCCGCTTGACGACGTCGCCGGTCCAGGTGTCAAGGCGGCCGGCGGCCGGGCTGGAGATGGCCCGCTCCACGTCGACCAGTGCGTGATGCAGGTCCGCTCGCCGGCGGGCGGCTTCCTGGAACGCCCGGGTCGGTTCGCGCTCGTCAGTCATCTCCCTCCTCCGCCCACTATAGGATGGTTCTGGCAGGCTGTGGATCCTGGAGGAGCTGCTGCGCCCTCAGCTCTGAGACGACGTTCCCCTTTCGCTCGAAGAGCTCGCGTGCTTCCTCCACGGCCAGGGCGGCCCTTTCCGGCTTCCCAGCCAACCGGAGGACCTCGGCGAGATCCATGAGGGTATCGCCCTGCGAGTTCAGGTCGTCGGATCTGCGGATGAGGCTGAGCGCTTCGCCGACGAGCGATTCTGCCGGCTCGAACTCCCCACGGCGAGCTCCCACCTTGCCGCGCACGCACCGCCATCGGACCTGCGAGGCGATATCGTCGGCGGATTCCAATTCCTCGCAGGTCTCGCTATACAGCATCGCTTCGTCGTAGCGCCCCTGCTGGTACAGAGCTTCGGCGAGGTCACCCGCGATCGTCGAGATGTAGTTCTTCTCGCCGAGCTCGTTCAAGATCTCGTAGCTGTGGCGGAGCTCTCGCTCTGCCGCGACTGCATCTCCGGCCAGCATCTCCACGTTGCCGGAAACAAGTGCGGCAAGGGCTGCGATGCGCTTCCACCCCAATTCTTCGAGGTTCGCCTTCACCTGGCCGTACAGCTCGCGGGCCCGCTCGAAGTTGCCCCGCATCGCCTCGAGATGGGCGAGGACACGGAGCGTATTCGCCTCGCTCTTCCTATCGTTCCCGGCCCGTCCCAAGATCTCCTCGCACGTCTTGATGGCGTCTGTCACCGGCGCCGGTCCGTACTCCGCGCAGACGGCCAGCCACGGGAGGGCGCGAGCTGCCATGACGGCGTCTCCCGCCGCCTCCGCGTGCTCGATCAGTCGTTGGGCGGCCTGCTCCCCGGCTCCATATCGGCAGCCCATCATGTGGACGGACCAAAGGAGCCGCCAGGCCCGTGCCAGCCCCTCGTGCTCCTTCTCAGCCTCGAGGATGGAAATGGACTTCTCGACCTCCGCGATCAGCTCATCCTCTGACCCCACCCCTTCGGCCACGTAGTGCAACTCCAGCCAGACGAGCCGAGCCGTGGTCTGGAGCCCACGGTCCCCGAGCAAGCCCGCCCCCTCCAGAGCCATGCTGAGGGCCATATCCGCCATCTGGAACTCCCCCTGTTCCAGGAACGCCTCGCCGGCCAACACGAGCAGCCTGGGTCGATTCGGGTCCAGCTTCGGCAGCAGATAAGCGGCACGATGGAAGAGGTTTGCGGCCGCCGGCATGTCTCCGCGGGCGAGCGCCCGGTGCCCCGCCGAGGACAACAGACGCGCGCCATGGATCCCGACCTCTCGCCCGTGGTCGTCCATCGGCCCCAGCTGTGCCAGGATCAGGAAGGCTTGCTCCAAGTGATAGCCGAGGATCTCCTCGTATTCGCGCATGCGCTCCGGGGCGGTACGCTCGGCCCAGGACACGAACTTCTCATGGAGCTCAGCCCGGCGCCGCTTGAGAAGGCCCTGGTAGGCGGCATCCTTGATCAACCCATGGAGGAACGCATAGCTCTCTTGGCCGGCGAACCCGTCCTCGTATGGCTGGATGAACTCCCTCCGTACGAGGCTCGTCAGGCTCGGTCCGACATGCTCCTTGATCGGATCGGGGACCAGGTACTCCACGGCGCCGCGGAAGAAGATCTGGCCGATCACCGCCCCTCGTTCGATCACCGCTCGGTCGGTTGGGCCCAGTCGGTCGAGTCGTGCTGCGAGCAGGGCACTGATGGTCGGGGGGATGGTGAATGCACCCAGATCGGAGATCAGGATCCACTGCTCTCCCGGGCCGCGCTGCAGGATCCCTTCATCGATCAGCATCGACAACATCTGCTCCACGAACAGGGGGTTGCCTTCCGCGGCCTCGACGATTCGCGCGCGCGCCGCCTCATTGAGTGCACTCGTTCCGAGGAGATTGTTCACGACGATGGAGCTCTCCGACGAGGAGAGTGGCTCCAACGTGATGGCCTTCGTGTTGTCCTTCTCGACCAGCCATTCCGGATGATCCTGTCTCAGTTCCGGACGAGAGGAGCAGAGGATGACGACGCGGGCATCCCGCGCTGAATCGGCCACGTAACGGATGAGATCGAGGAACGTCTGCTCCGCCCAATGGATGTCGTCAACCATCGCGATCAGGGGCCTCTCGGCGGAGAGGATCTCCAGGAACCGCCGTGCGGACCAGAACGTCTCCTCCTGGGTGAACGTGGCGGTGGACAGTCCGATCGTTGCCGACAGTCGCTCGGCGACGTCGGCGTTGGCCTCACCGAGCAATGCGGTGAGCTTCCCCCGAGCGGCGTCCAGCGAATCGTCGTTCTGGATGCCCGCAGCTCCCCGAATCATCTCGGCGAGTGGGAAGAACGTGATTCCCTGACCATAGGAGAGGCACCGCCCTCTCACGGACGCGGTCAGGTCGGCGGAAGTGCTGACGAACTCCTGCAACAGGCGGGATTTCCCGACGCCGGCAGGTCCAAGAACTGTCACCACCTGCGCCCGGCGCTGCTCGATCGCTGTGCCAAGTGCATCGACCAGGACCTGGAGCTCGTCGGTCCGACCGACCATGGGGGCGTCCAGGCGGCGAGCCACGCCTTCGCCTTCGTTGACCGAGACGAGCCGATACGCCTGTACGGTCTCGGCCTTGCCCTTGAGGGTGAGGGGCTCGACCGGCTCCACGTCGATAGCGTCTTTCACCAATCGATAGGTGGACTCGCCGATCAGGATCTCGAGCGAGGGAGCCGCCTGTTCCAGTCGGGCGGCGGTGTTCACGGCATCGCCGGTGACCAGGCGCTGTCCCGTAGTGACGTCACCGGCGACCACCTCACCGGTGTTCACGCCGGTCCGGTTCTCGAGGCGGACCCCCCAGCGGGTCTCGAGG
>VAYX01000082.1:8321-8639 GCA_005885325.1 Actinomycetota bacterium | reverse complement strand
TCTCCCTTGCCGAGTGCTAACGCATTGTAGCGGCTGGACCAGGGGTGGTGGCAAGCCGGGCCAACCGAGCCAGCCCGGCCCTCGTACTACCAGCGGGCCGAGACCACGCCGTACTGCGAATGACGGATGCCCGTCTGCGCCGAGGAGCCTAGGTTGACCAGGGATTTTGGCGCTCTTGAGGAAGGAGGAGCTGGATGAGATCGAGGATCCTGGCGGCCGTACTGGGGCTGCCCCTGGTAGCGGCGTTCGCCCTCACGCAGGTCCCCGCCGCATCGGCGACGACGCCCGACACATCCGTGCTGGTGAACGTCGGGAGCC
>VAYX01000082.1:0-8292 GCA_005885325.1 Actinomycetota bacterium | reverse complement strand
TGCACCCGAACGTGGTCGTGGCCGGGGCGAATGACAACATCGATGAGGAGGCCTGCAACGCCGGGGACGACACGACGTGCCCGTTCACGCTCGGCGTGAGCGGCTCCGGCGTGTACTTCTCCTTCGACTCTGGGGCCAGCTGGACGCAGCCCACGTATACGGGGTACTCGGCCAGAGGTTGCCTCGGGGTGGTGGGGAACGCCGATCCGCCCTGCGCGCCGAACCCGTCGGGTCCCATCGGAACCGTTCCCAAGTATTTCGAGAACGGCCTGGTCGCCGACGGCGACCCGGCCTTGGCTTTCGGGCCCAGGCCGGCTTCGAACGGGACGTTCTCCTGGTCCAACGGCTCGCGCCTGTACTACGCCAACCTGACGTCGGCCAACCCCACCGTGGCCTCGACCCTGCTCAAGGGAGCCGAGGGCATCGCGGTGTCACGGACCGATAACGTGGCGACCGCGGCGGCGGGGAACGTGGCCGGCAAGGCCGCCTGGATGGACCCGGTGATCGTCTCCAAGCAGTCATCGGCGACGTTCGCCGACAAGGAGCAGATCTGGGCCGACAACGCCTCGAGCAGCCCCTTCTTCGGCAACGTCTACGTCTGCTTCGAAAAGTTCAATGGGGCCGGCGCAGCTCCGATGGCGGTTTCCACGTCCACCGATGGCGGGACCACGTGGGCGACCAGGCAGATCAGCCCGGCGCACAACGTCTCGCCCAGCCACTTCGGCCAGTCCGGCTGCACCGTCCGGACCGATAGCCATGGCGTTGCCTACGTGTTCTACGAGCAGTTCCAGAACGCGAGCGTCTTCTCGCCGCCCATGGGGACCCACTTCATGGTCACTTCCGTCGACGGAGGAATCAGCTGGTCGCGGCCCGTGGCGATCGGCCGGGTCACGGACCCGTGCGTCGCGATCCAGTTCGACGGCACGAGCGGGCGGTGTGTCTCCGACGGGATCGCCGGCGCCAGGAACGATCTGTCCGCGTCCCCGAGCGTGAGCATCGCCAACGGCGCTCCGACCGGGGCCGGAGCGACAGACGAGCTGGCCCTCACGTACACCGGATTCGATGCCAACGAGAACATCCACGTGTACGTGCGCACCTCGACCGACGGCGGAGCGCACTGGACCGACCCAGCCGCCGTGGAGACCGCAGGTGACCGCGGGTACTACTCCGCGCCGGCGCTCTCACCGGACGGAAAAGACCTGTACCTCGTGTACAACGCCTTCACAACCCCGTTCCGGAACAACACGACGGATCCCCGAGGCCTGGTCGGCGTGGTCATGCATGCGGACGTCGCGGCCAACGGCACCGTGGGAGCGATGACCGAGCTGAACCGTGGCGCCGTCGGCGACCCTCGGGCTTCCAGCCAGAACAACCAGTTCATGGAGTTCCTGGGCGACTACGTCTACGCGGCGGCCACGAACGACTATGCGGTGGCCGTGTGGAACGACACGCGGAACGGTGCTGACTGCCCTGCCGTCGACACGTGGCGGGCCCAGGCCCAGACCACCCGGTCGATCGCGGGCAGGCCGGCACCGCAGCAGGACTGCGCGCCCGTTGGGGGCAAGTTCTTCGGCAACAGCGACATCTTCGGCTGGAGCGGGCTGGACCCGTCGACGCCGTAGGGGGTCGGGCGTATCGGAGGGGCCGGCCCGGCAACCGGGCCGGTCCCTCGCTCATTCCTCGGTGCGGGCGCCCGTCTGGACCATGTCGTGGATCTGCTCCACGACCTCGGCGTTCGCCAAGGTCGTGACGTCGCCGAGGGGCCGCCCCCTGGCCACGTCGCGGAGCAACCGGCGCATGATTTTTCCCGAACGGGTCTTGGGGAGGTCGTTCGTGAAGATGAGGGCGTGGGGCCGGGCGATCTTGCCGATTTTCTTCGCCACGTGCTCCCGGAGCTCGGCCGCCACGCTCTCGTCGCCCTCGTACCCCGACTTCAGCGTGACGAACGCCACGATGGCCTCACCGACCACGTCGTCCGGCCGCGACACCACGGCGGCCTCGGCCACCTTCGGGTTGTCCACGAGGGCGCTCTCGATCTCGTAGGTCGACAGGCGGTGGCCGGCGACGTTCATCACGTCGTCGATCCTCCCGAGCAGCCAGAAGTACCCGTCCTCGTCGCGCTTGGCACCATCGCCCGCCACGTAGATATCCGGTCCGTACTTGCTGAAGTAAGTCTGGACGTACCGGTCGGGATCCCCCCAGATGGTCCGGGCGATGGCCGGCCAGGGGCGCTTCAGCACCAGGTAGCCGCCCCCGCCGAGCGGGACCGAGTTCCCCTCCTCGTCCACCACGTCCGCCTGGATCCCGGGGAACGGCAACGTGGCCGACCCCGGCTTCAGGGGGATGACGCCGGGAAGCGGCGTGATGAGGATGCATCCGGTCTCGGTCTGCCACCACGTGTCGACGATCGGGCACCGACCGCCCCCGATGTACTTCCAGTACCACACCCATGCCTCGGGGTTGATGGGCTCGCCCACCGTTCCGAGCAGCCGGAGCGACGAGAGGTCGTGCTTCTCCGGATGCTCCGGACCCCATCGCATGAAGGCCCGGATGGCCGTCGGCGCCGTGTACAGGATGGTTGCCCGGTTCCGTTCGGCGATCGACCACAGGCGATCCTTGTCGGGCCAGTCCGGCGCACCCTCGTACATGACGCTGGTGGTGTGGTTGGCGAGCGGCCCGTAGACGATGTAGGAGTGACCGGTCACCCACCCGATGTCCGCGGCGCACCAGTACACGTCGTCGTCATGGATGTCGAAGATCAGCCGGTGGGTGGCGGTGACGGCGGTCATGTACCCCCCCGTCGTGTGAACGATCCCCTTGGGCTTCCCGGTCGTCCCGCTCGTGTACAGGATGTACAGGGGGTCCTCGGCGTCCATCTCCTCGGGCGGGCAGTCGGGGATCTGCTCCTCGATCAGCTCGTGGTACCAGTGGTCCCGCCCTGCGGTGAAGGCGTGCTCGTTGCCGGCACGCCGCACGGTGACCACGTGCTGGATGGAAGGGCACTCCGCCAGGGCCTCGTCGGCGTTGGCCTTGAGGGGCACGAGCGCGCCCCGCCGATAGCCGCCGTCCTGAGTGACCAGCACTTTGGCCTCGGCGTCGTTGATCCGGTCCCGCAGCGAATCGGAGGAGAACCCGCCGAAGACCACCGAATGGGGCGCCCCGATGCGGGCGCACGCCAGCATGGCCACCGGGAGCTCGGGGACCATCCCCAGGTAGATGGCTACCCGGTCGCCCCTCCCCACCCCGAGGGCCTTCAGCGCGTTGGCGAACCGGGAGACCTCGTCGAGGAGCTCCTTGTAGGTGATGGTGCGTTGCTCGCCGGGCTCGCCCTCCCAGTGGTAGGCCACCTTGTCCCCGCCGCCCGCCTCCACGTGCCGGTCGAGGCAGTTGAACGAGGCGTTCAGCGTGCCCCCGACGAACCACTTCACCCAGGGCGGCTGCCAGTCCATGACCGACTCCCACCGCCGGAACCAGGCCAGGCGCTCGGCCTGCTTCGCCCAGAACGCCTGGTAGTCGGCCTCGGCCCGCTCGTAGATGGACCGGTCCTTCACCAGCGCCCCGGCCACGAAGTCGGGAGGCGGCTCGAACACACGTTCTTCGGACAGGAGCGCGGCGATGTGCTGGTGGGCCTCTGCCATGCGGTCTCCGCCCCCTCCAGGCCGGTGCGTACCCGAATGCTATGCGGGACGGTCGGCTCCGGCGACCCTGACCCGTTGCCCGTCGGGTACTTGCATCCGTGCCTGGGAAGGGGGAGCATCGTGCCTGCGAGGCCGCCGATCGAGGCGGCCTCGCAGGCTAGTCGGGGAACGATCGGCCAGATCGATCGGCCAGAAGGAGGCCAGGAGTGGCCAAGTACGAGGCGTACTGCGTGAAGTGCCGGGCAAAGCGCGAATTCGAGGGCACCGAGGTGACCCTCAAGAACGGCCGCCGAGCCGCGCAGGGCAACTGCCCAGTGTGCGGCACCAAGGTCATGCGGATCCTTGGAAAGGCCTCCTAGCAGCGGAGCACGCGGGGAGGGAACCGAAGAAGGCCGGCTGGCCCCTACGGCAGCCGGCTGAGCAGCTCGTCGGAGGAGAACACCGGGCGCGTGGGCGCCATCCGCCGGTGACGATCGGCCAGGTCGGCCACGGTCGTGTCCTCGAACACCCCTTGGATAGCTCGGGCCACGTCGCCCCAGAACCCCTGGAGGCCGCACCTCGAGTCCTGAAAGCACGTGTGGTCCGAGGGCTCCAGGCAGAACATGGGGAACAGCTGTCCCTCGATCGCGTCGGCGATGTCGGCCACCTTGATCTGGGCGGGATCCTTGGCGATGCGGCATCCGCCTCCCGCCCCTCGGAAGCTCTCGACCAGCCCCGCCTTGTGCAGCGCCCCCAGCTGCTGCTCGAGGAACCGCAATGGGACCTGCTGCGCCGTGGCGATCTCCCGCGCGGGCACCAGGCCGCCGTCCTCTCGGCGAAGCGCGAGCTCGATCATGGCCCGCATCGCGTATTCGAGCTTCTGAGAGATCTTGAGCACGACCGACTCCTGCCTGGTCCCGCGGCCAATGTAGGTTCGGGGTTTGGCGGTGTCAACGCGCTCTCCGGGCGTCATTCCAATGGTTACTCCCCCACGCCCGACCGGTGATTAGTCCCGTCGGGCTATGAAGAAGTGGCCCTCCCGTACCGAGAATCTGGTCGAGGAGGAACCGTGCGCGTCCTGGTGATCGACGATGAGCCCGACATCCTGCTCCTGTGCCGGGTCAACTTGGGGTTCGCGGGCCACGAGGTCCTGGAAGCCCCAGATGGCGAACGGGGCATGGAGCTGGCGATGCGCGACCGCCCGGACCTCATCGTCCTCGACGTGATGTTGCCCACCCTCGACGGCCTGTCGGTCCTTCGGATGCTCCGAGAGCACCCCGAGACCTCCGAGACGCCGGTGATCCTCCTCACGGCCAGGGCGCAGTTCGACGACCAGGCTCGGGGGTGGGAGGCCGGCTGCGCCGAGTACGTCACCAAGCCGTTCTCGCCCACGGACCTGGCGGACATCATCGCCCGGGCCCGCGAGATGACGCCCCAGGACCGCCGGCTCCGACGGGACCAGGCCCTGGCGGATCTGGCTCGGGGCGTCGAGCTTCTGAGTCCGGGCCGGATCAGCCGCTAAACTGCGATTCATGCTTCCCACCGTGCCGCTGGCGGACAAGCACGTCGATGAATATGTCGTGCCGGCGGGCGAGGAGGCTGTGGAACGTCTTCGCAAGGCGGCCAAGCCTTTCGCCGGCGCCACCATGCTGCACCTGAACAGCACCGCGTACGGAGGCGGTGTTGCCGAGCTCCTGCAATCACAGCTCCCGCTGCTGAACGACCTGGGCATCCAGGCCACCTGGGCGCTGCTCGAGGGCTCCGACGAGTACTACGCGGTCACCAAGACGGTGCACAACGCGTTGCAAGGCGCTGAGGTCCCGTGGACCGAGGAGATGCGGGGCGCCTATTGGGACAGGATCCGGGCCAACGCGGCGGAGCTCACCGAGGGATACGACTACGTCTTCGTGCACGATCCCCAGCCCGCGGCCCTGCTCAATGTTCTGGAGGAGGAGGGCAGGCGAACCGGCCAGTGGATCTGGCGGTGCCACATCGACCTGTCCACCCCGTTTCGTCCAGTGTGGGAGTTCTTCGAACCGATCGTGAACCGCTACGACGCGGCGATCTTCACGATGGAGAACTTCGCCCAACCCGGAGTGACCGACCCCACGCTGGCGTTCATCCCTCCATCCATCGATCCCTGCTCGAGCAAGAACCTCGAGATCGCCGACGCGACGATCGCCGATGTGCTGCAGACCTACGGGATCGACCCCGACCGGCCCATCGTGGTGCAGGTCTCCCGGTTCGACCCGTGGAAGGACCCCCTCGGCGTGATCGATGCCTTCCGGTTGGCCCGCAAGGAGTTCCCCGGCATCCAGCTCATCCTGGCCGGGTCCATGGCCCACGACGACCCCGAGGGCATGCGGTTCCTCGACCTCACCGAGGAGCACCGGGCGGGCGATCCCGACATCCACCTCCTCACGAACGTCCACAACGTGGGGAACCTCGAGATCAACGCCTTCCAGCGAGCGTCCTCGGTCGTGATCCAGAAATCCATCCGTGAGGGGTTCGGGTTGGTGGTCGCAGAGGGTATGTGGAAGGACAAGCCGGTGATCGGCGGGAACGTGGGAGGCATCCGCCTCCAGATCATCGATGGGCAGACCGGCTTCCTGGTGGACTCGGTGGAAGGATGCGCGGAGCGGATCGTCCAGTTGCTGCAGGACCCGGAGCTGGGAAGGACGATCGGCCAGGCGGCGCGGGAGTTCGTCCGCGATCGGTTCCTCACCCTGCGAGAGCTCGAGGACTACCTGGGGCTGATGACGTCGCTGCGATGAGCGCGCTCGAGGCCCCGCTCATCGTCGCGTCCAACCGTGGTCCGGTGACGTTCGAGCCCGACGATTCGGGCGAGTTGTCCCCCCACCGAGGTTCCGGCGGGTTGGTGACCGCGCTGGTGGGAGCCCTCCAGGCCTCCCGCGGGCTGTGGGTGGCCGCCGCGATGTCCGAGGGTGACCGAGAGGTCGTCGCCAGGGACGGCCGAGGATTGGTGGACATGGAGGACTACGGCTCGCCCTATCGCGTTCGATACCTCGACATCCCCCCGGCCACCTACGACGCGTACTACAACCAGGTCTCGAACGGCATCCTGTGGTTCGTGCACCATTACCTGTGGGACACGGTTCGCTCGCCGTCCTTCGACGACGACACCGGACGGGCCTGGGACGCGTACGTCGATGTGAACCGGACGTTCGCGCAGGCCCTCGCCGACGAGGGCGACCAGCAGCGGTCCCAGCCCGCGTACCTCATCCAGGACTACCATCTCTCGCTGGTCCCACGGTTCCTCCGGGAACTGCGGCCCGACGCGCTCATCGCGCACTTCTCGCACACCTCCTTCGCCGGGGCCACCTACCTTCGGACCCTGCCGGGCACCATCCGGGAGGGGATCATCCGTGGGCTCCTCGGCGCCGACGTGCTCGGGTTCCACTCCCAAGCCTGGGCGGAGAACTTCATGATGTCGGCGCGCCTGTTGCAGGGGGTCCGGGCGGACCTGGCCCGATCGCGCATCCTGGTCGAGGGCCGCGAGGTCCTGGTTCGGATCCACCCGATCTCGATCGACGCGACGCCGATGCGGCAGGCCGCAGCCACCCCGGAGGTGCGCGAGCTCCGCAACCAGCTGAACCGGTGGCGAGGCAACAACCGCCTCATCGTGCGGGTCGATCGCTTCGAGCTCACGAAGAACATCGCCCGCGGATTCCGCGCCTTCGAGCTGTTCCTCCGGCGGCATCCGGACTGGCGGGATCGAGTGCGGTTCCTCGCGCTCCTCTCGCCATCGCGCACCGAGGTCCCCGAGTACCGGGCCTATGCCGAGGAGTGCCTGGCCGAGGCGGACCGGGTCAACGGGGAGTTCGGCCACGAGGGATGGCAACCCATCGAGGTCCGGGTGAAGGACGACTATGAGGGCGCGATCGCCGCTTACGGGCTGTACGACGTGCTCATGGTCAACCCGATCTACGACGGCATGAACCTGGTGGCCATGGAGGGTCCGATCCTGAACCGGCGCCACGGCATCCTCGTGCTGTCGAGGAACGCCGGGGCCTACTGGCGCCTGGGGCGCTACGCGGTGGCGGTGAACCCGTTCGACCTCGGCGAGATGGCCGACGCCATCGCCACCGCCCTGGAGATGCCGGCGGACGAGCGGGCCCGCCGAGCTCGGGGTCTGTCCAGGTTGGTGCTCTCCAATCCGCCGCAGCGGTGGGTCGGCGCGCAGCTTGACGACCTGGAACGCATGCGCCTGCGCCGGGTCGGCGTTCAGGCCAGGTGACCCAGCAGCTCCACCAGCCCCTTCGGGCCCTCCACGAGCACGGTGGCCTCGTCCAGGAGCTGTTGCGGCGTCTCCTCTCCCCGGACGTCCACCTTGAGGGCGAGCAGGCCTTTCTCGGCGAGCGAGTCGAGCGTGCGGAAGGCCTCGAGGTCGGCAACGTCGTCCCCGGCGAACAACGCGGCCGACAGGTGGTTCTCACCGACCAGCCGCTCCACCGCCCCTCCCTTTCGAGGCCGGCCCGCCGGGACGAGCTCGACGACCATCTTGCCCTCGACGACTTCCAGCCCGGCGGACGACGCCACGCCCTTGAGCGCGCTGACCAACTGGGCGCGGGCCCGTGCCGGATCGGGTGCCTGGCGGTAGTGCACCGCGATGGAGGCCATTTTGTCCTCGACCCAGGCCTCGGGGACCGCCGCG
>VAYX01000030.1 GCA_005885325.1 Actinomycetota bacterium | reverse complement strand
TCGGTTCGTCATCGCCGACAGCCTTGAACTCGAACCAGATTGGCAACCTGCCCCAGCGACCCCGGTGCTCAGCCAGGCGCCTCGCCTAGGGATGTCGCTTCGTGACGAAAGCGACATCCAGAACGATCAGACGGTTCGTGCCAGCCAGAGGCGGGGTTCCTCCAGCTCGGGGAGTGAGGGCAGCGATTCGGCCGAGTCCCACATCCGCGCCAGGGTCTGCTCGTCGGTCACCTCTGAGACCGTGTCGCAGAAAGCCCGGCCCAGCCGGTACTGCTCGCGCTTCATCTCGATGCCGAGCAGGCGCTCGAACACGAGGTCCGCCTCTCCCAGTACATAACGCTTCATCGCCTCCTCGATCCGGCCGTACGAGGAGAGCAACTCCCTTCCGATCGCGTGTGTCACGTGGTCCCCGTAGCCCTCGGCCGAGGCCATGAATGCCTGGATCCTCCCCAGCTTGAGCCGCTGCTCCTGGTCGAGCACCGTGCCGAACAGGCCCTCCTCGCTCTGGAGCATGTCCTGCATGGCTTGGGGATCGGACATGTCGAGCGACTCCAGGCGGGCTTGGAGGCCCGTGATGTCCAGCTCCAAGGTGGAGAGGAAGTCCTCGAGCAGTGCGCGGAATCGTCCGAGGGCCCACGGTCGAGCGAACTCGAACCGGTGCGTGACCTCGTGGAGCGCCACCCAGGTTCGGAACTCCGTGGGCGGCAGGCTCCAGTCCCGCTCGAAGGCGGCGATGTTCGGAACCACGAACAGGAGCGCCGGGGCGTCCGAACGAGGGACGGCGATGTCGTACTGGCCGAGGACGTGTTGCGCGAGGTAGCCGAGGACGGACCCGACCTGGGCCCCGAGCAAGAGCGGGGAGAGCTGTCGGAGCATCTGCTGGGCGAACCCGCCCGTCTCCGCGGGTGCCGCCTCGCCCTGGGCCCGCTCCACGGCCTCGGCGAGCTTCGACGCGGCCGGCTCGACGATGGCCTTCAGCCCATCGATGTTGGCCTGGACCCACTGGCCCCGGCGAACCGGGTCGACCCGGGGAATGTCGTGCGGGGGCTCCAGGCCCGTGGACGCTTGGACCTTAAGCTCGGCCAGGCGGACGGCTTCCTCGAAGGCCCGTCGATCGTCGTCGGTGGGTGCCGGGTCCTCTCCGCCCCACGACGCCGAGGCGACGCCGATCTGCCGGGCCAGCTCCCAGTTCACCGGCCCGGTCGAGGACAGCAGCACGCGCTGGATCTCCCGGAGCAGGGGAGCATCCGCCCACGCGTCTCCAGATGCGAACGGATTCGGCTGCGGCTCGCGCGGTTCGTCCATGCCGACCATTGTAGGTGGGCCCTTCGGTTGGGCCGTCCCCGGAGGTCGTTCCGTGCCTCCCTAGAATGGGGCCATGTCAGACCGACTGTTGATCCGGATCACCTCGGAGCCGATCGGGGCCGATGAAGCGGCGGCGTTCGTGACCGATCCGGCTGCCGGCGGCACGTGTCTCTTCGTGGGTACGGTCCGCGACCACTCCGCCGCAGGCGGAGTCACCGGTCTCACGTACGAGGCGTGGGAGGAACTGGCGGCCAAGCGCCTGGAGGAGATCGCCGGGGAGATGCTCGAGAAGTGGCCGGTCCGCAAGGTGGCACTCCTGCACCGAACCGGTGACCTGGCCATCGGGGAGGCCTCGGTCGTCGTCGCGTGCTCGGCCCCCCATCGGGCCGAGGCGTTCGACGCCTGCCGGTACGGCATCGAACGGCTGAAGGAGGACGTTCCCATCTGGAAGAAGGAGCACCTCGCCAAGGGCGAGTCCCACTGGGTGATGGGGAGCTAGTGGGCCGCGAGATCGCGATCGACCTGGGGACGGCCAACACGCTCGTCTACCGGCAGGGCGAGGGGATCGTGTTCAACGAGCCGACCGTCATCGCCCTGAACGGATCGACGGGGAAGGTCGAGTTCGCGGGGGCCGAAGCCTGGCAGATGCTCGGCGGTCCCAGGGGGAACCGGTCGGTGGTGCGGCCGCTCCGCCACGGGGTCATGACCGAGTTCGACATGACACAGCAGATGATCGCCATCGTGCTCCGAAAGATCGGCGTGCCGAAGTTCCCCAAGCCGCGGGTCGTGGTGTCCGTCTCCTCGGAGAGCAGTCCCGTCGAGCTCCGGGCCGTCCGGGAGGCCGTTCGGTTCGCCGGCGGACGCAACCCCGTGCTGGTCGAGGAGGGCCTGGCGGCGGCGATCGGGGCCGGGCTGCCCATCCACGAGCCGGTCGGCAACCTCATCATCGACGTCGGGGGCGGGACGACGGAGATGGCCGTGGTGTCCATGGGGGGCGTCGTGAGCGGCCGCTCCGTCCGCACCGGCGGGTTCGACATGGACGCGTCCATCCGCGATCACTTCCGCACGCGGTACGGCGTGACCATCGGGGAGCGGGCGGCCGAGGAGTTGAAGGTGGCCATCGGGGCCGCGTTCCCCACGCCGGACCGCATGGTCGCCGTGGTGAGCGGGCGAGAGATCGCCAGCGGCGCGCCGAGGAAGGTCCGGGTCACCGAGGACGAGATCCGCCTGGCCATGGCCGAGCCGGTTCAGGCCATCGTCGACGCGGCGCGCCAAACCCTGGCCGAGGCTCCGCAGGAGCTGACCCACGACGTCCTGGAGACCGGCATGTTCCTGACTGGTGGGGGCGGTCTCGTTCGGGGGATGGACCTGCTCCTCGCGCAGGAATGCGAGGTCCCCGTCCACCTCACCGAGCGCCCGCTCGAGACGGTCGTCCTGGGAGCCGGGGCCATGCTGGACCACCTCGACGAGTATCGAAGCTCGTTCCAGCTCGTCAGGCGACGCTGAACCGGATCACTTGCCCAGGAACCGGGCCAGGGTCTGGTTGACGACGTGCCCGGCCTGGTAGACGGCCAGGGCCAGGGTCGCTGCCGACATCACGACCAGCAGGATCAGGCCTCCGAGGCCCATGAGCCGGGTCCGAAGCGTGGCCGGGGTGGAGATCACCGGCACGTAGACGAACGACTCCCCGGGGATCTCCTCGCCGGGACCGAACCCCACGGCTCGCGGTTCGTCCTCTCGCCCTCGCCGGTCCGCCTTGGCATCAGGGCGGATGCGCTCGGCGAGGAGCGGATCGTCCTCACTGCGCAGCGACAACGCGTAGGCGATGAGGCCCACGCCGAGGGCGATCCCGATGATGGCCACGGGGTTCATCAACGACCTTCCGACGAGAGCGTACGCCCTCCGGTTCCCCATCGGGCGAATGCGGCGCCCGTAGCATGGGACCCGATGCCGCCCGCGAAGCGCCTCGTCAAGATCGGCCTCGTCCTGGCGCTGGTCACCGCATTCGTTCTCTCCGGCACAGTCTGGCTCCCGCTGTACTCGCTGGGTCCCGGCCCTGCCCGGGAGGTCCTGCCGCTCATCCAGGTGACCGGCCATCCCGAGTACGCATCGTCCGGCCGGCTCGTAATGACTTCCGTACGGTTCAGGCAGCTCACGGCACTCGGTGCGCTCCTCGCCTGGCTCGACCCCGACCAGGCTGTCGTACCCAGGTCGGACCTGTTCACACCGGGGGAGACCAAGACCGAAGAGCACCAGCGGGCCATCTCGCAGATGGACCAGAGCAAGCTCGACGCGACCTCCGTGGCGCTGTCGGATCTGACCGGCTACCCGAGGGAGCACCGCCCCGGGGCCCTGGTCGAGGGCGTGGTCGCCGGCTGTGCGGCCGACGGGGTGCTCTACCCAGGTGACCTCATCAAGGCGATCGACGGCCAGGCCGTCGGAGGGGCGGCCCAAGCCAGCAGGCTGATCGAATCCGCACCGTCGGGGTCGACGCTCACGTTCGACATCAGGGCCGGCGGAGAGGAGCACCGGGTGGACCTCCGCCGAGCGCCCTGTGGCGGGCGAGATGAGCCCCTGGTCGGGGTGTCGCTCATCTCGAACTTCCCGTTCGAGGTGCGGATCGAGAGTGGGGATGTCGGGGGTCCTTCGGCGGGGCTGATGTGGGCCCTCGGGCTGTACGACCTCCTCACCCCGGGCGATCTGACGGGCGGCCGGACCATCGCCGGCACGGGACAGATCGGATTGGACGGCACGGTCTATCCCATCGGCGGCATCGAGGAGAAGGTCGTCGCCGCCGAGCATGCCGGCGCGTCGGTCTTCCTGGTTCCCCAAGGCGACGTCGCCGCCGCGAGAGCGGTGGGGGGCGACGGCATGGCCCTCGTGCCGGTTTCGTCGTTCCAGGATGCGTTGGACTACCTGGGGAGCGGATCCTGACGGCATCCGCCCGGCCGGAGCCCCGATGATAGGCTGACGCGTTCCCGGAACCGAAAGGACGGGTGTGGCGCGCGTCGTCCAAGCCGGACGCGGCCGGCGATGGCTGATCATCGCCGGGGTCGCGCTGGTGCTGCTCGTTGCAGGATTCACTGCGCTTTCCGGGTTCTTCGTCGATCTGTTGTGGTTCCGAGAGGTCGGCTTCAGCCAGGTCTTCTGGACGATCCTTCGGACCAAAATCGCCCTCGGTCTCATCTTCGGGGCTGCGTTCTTCGCCATCCTGTACGCGAACCTGCTGATCGTCCGGCTCCTCACGCCGAGCTACCGGGCCATCGGCCCCGAGCAGGAGGTCATCGAGCGGTACCGGCTGGCGTTCGAGCCCTACGCCTGGTGGCTGCTCCCGGTCATCGCGGGCGTCATCGCGCTGTTCGTCGGCTTGGGCGTGACCACGCAATGGAGGACGTTCCTGTTGTGGCGCAACTCCTCCGGGGTCACGTTCGGCTCGACCGACCCCTTGTTCCACCGGGATCCGGCGTTTTACGTCTTCGGCCTGCCCTGGTTGGAGTTCGTACAGGGGTGGCTGTTCTCCTCGCTCGTGGGGATCACCTTCATCACGGCCGTCGCCCACTACCTGTGGGGAGGGATCCGACCCCAGGCCCCCGCGTTCACCGAGAAGGTCACGCCGCAGGTCAAGGCGCATCTGTCGGTCCTGCTCGGGGTGATCGTGCTGACCAAGGCGTGGGGGTACTACCTGGGAACGTTCGACCTGCTGACCTCGCGACGAGGGGTCGTGGAAGGCGCCTCGTTCACCGACGTGAAGGCGCAGCTTCCGGCTCTACGCATCCTGACGTTCATCGCCGTCGCGTGCGCGATCCTGTTCCTGGTGAACATCCGGATGCGGGGCTGGGCCATCCCCGTCATCGCCCTCGGCTTGCTTGCGCTTGTGTCGATCACCGCCGGCGCCGCGTATCCGGCGTTCGTCCAGCGGTTCCAGGTGGGGCCGCAGGAGCTCCAGCGCGAGCGCCCGTACATCGACCGCAACATCTCGGGCACCCGCGCGGCCTTCGGGCTGGACACGATCCAGGCGCAACCGCGTCCGGTCTCGGCCACCGTGTCCCCGCAACAGGTCGAGGCGAACGACGCGACCGTGTCCAACATCCGGCTGTGGCGACCGGACATCCTTCGGGAGAACTATGAATCCCTCCAACGGATCCGCCAGTACTACGTGTTCCAGGACGTCGACGTCGACCGGTACGACCTGAACGGCGAGCGACGGGTGGTCATGCTGTCGGCCCGTGAGGTGAATCAGGACTCCATCCCCGGGGGTGGCGCAACGTGGCAGAACAAGCACCTGGTCTACACGCATGGCTTCGGCGCCGTCGCGGCGCCGGTGAACACGGCCACCGCCGAGGGCGCGCCGCAGTTCACGCTCTCGGACATCCCCCCGGTGGGGCAGCCGCCCCTGGACGTGCAGCCTCGGATCTACTACGGGGAGAATCGGGCCGGCGCCCCGTTCGTCGTGGTCGACACGGGGACCAAGGAGCTCGACTACGCCTCCACCGAAGGCAGCAGCCAGCAGGTCTCCAGCACCTACGAGGGGAAGGGCGGCATCCCCATCGGCGGGTTCTTCAAACGGGCCCTGTTCGCCTGGCGTTTCCGCGACGTCAACCTGTTGATCTCCGGGCTGATCCAGGACAACTCGCGGATCCTGATCTTCCGGAACATCCAGGACCGCGTGCCGAAGGCCGCACCGTTCCTCACGTTCGACTCCGACCCGTACGCGGCGATCGTCGGGGGCCGGGTGAAGTGGATCTGGGACGCCTACACCACGACGGACGGCTACCCGTACTCGCAGGAGGTCCCCCTGGACCAGGCCACCCCGCTCGACGCCGGTCAGAGCGGGCTGCACGGCACGGCGAACTACATGCGCAACTCCGTCAAGGTGGTCGTTGACGCGTACGACGGAACGATGACCTATTACGTCGCCGACACGACGGACCCCATCATCAAGGTGTGGGAGAACGCCTTCCCCGATCTGTTCACGCCGATCGATCAGGCCCCCGCGGAACTGGCCGCCCACTTCCGCTACCCGGAGAACCTGTTCCAAGTGCAGGCCTACCAGTTCGCCAACTATCACGTCACGGAGGCGAGCGTCTTCTACCAGAAGCAGGACTTCTGGCAGGTGCCGTTCGATCCCACGATCCCCGCGAACACCAACAGCAACGTGAACGTCCCGATTCGCCCGTATTACCTGCTTCTGCGCCTCCCCGGTGACGCGGAGGAATCGTTCGTCCTCGTCCTGCCGTTCAACCCCGAGGGACGCCAGAACGTGGTGGCCTGGATGGCCGCCAAGTCCGACACCGGACCGGACTACGGGAAGATCGTCGCGTACGAGTTCCCCCCGGGCCAGAACGTGGACGGACCGTCGCAGGTGTTCGCCCGGATGCGCCAGGACCCCAGGTTCTCCGCCGACCAGACCCTGTTCGGCCAGAGCGGGTCGGAGATCAGGTTCGGGGACTTCCTGATCATCCCGATCGGGACCGGCCTGCTCTACGTGGAGCCCGTCTACGTCCGGTCCGCGCAGGAGACCGCCATCCCCGAGCTGAAGCGGGTCCTGGTGACGAACGGCGGCGACGTCGGCCTGGGAAGCACCCTGACGGAGGCGCTCAACGACTCGTTCGGCGCGACGGTGATCCCGCCACCGGGCGGCGGCGGCGGCGGGCCGACGCCTGGGGGAAACGTCCAGCGGCAGATCGCGCAGCTCCTCCAGCAGGCCCTGAACCACTTCGCCGCGGCCGACGCGGCGCTCAAGGCCAGCGACCTCGCGACCTACCAGGCCGAGGTGGAAGCGGCCAAGGCCGCCATCAGGCGGGCGGAGCAGCTGGCGGCGAGGAGCGGGACGGGCTCGCCGTCGCCCTCACCTTCGGCGGCACCGAGCGGGTCGCCCTCGCCGAGCCCGTCAGGGTGAGCTGCAGCGGGGTGAGGTCGGCGCCCTAAGCGTGGGATGCAGCCGCGGCGTCCCGTCCCCACCAGATGGCCTGCGAGAGCGACCGGAGCAGGATCTCGGCCGACGCGAGGTTGGTGGCCACCGGCACGCCGTGCACGTCGCAGACCTTGAGGAGCGCCTGGATGTCCGGCTCGTGGGGATGGGCGGTCAGGGGATCGCGGAGGAACACGACGGCGTCCACGTCGCCCTGGACGATCCGAGCGCCGATCTGGATGTCGCCGCCCTCGGGCCCGCTCCGGAAACGCTCGACGGGAAGGCCGATCTCCTCCGAGAGCAGGGTCCCGGTGTGGGATGTGGCCAGCAGGTGCAGCCTGGCCAGGCTGGAGCGATACCGCTTGGCCAAGCGCAGGAGATCGTCTTTCTTCTCGTCGTGGGCCACGAGCGCGAGCACCGCCTTGCGAGGCGACTCGTCGTTCGGGTTGGCGGGGATGCCGATCGATCGGTCCATGGCTTCGAGAGTACCGGCCGGGATGGGGGACGAAGCCCCCACGGGGTTAACGATGTGTGAAGGTTGGAGACCTCGCGGCCGGGTCGAGGGGCTTGGCGCTCGGTGCAGGGGTTGCTAGCATCGGCGTGCGGGGTGGAGCAGTCCGGTAGCTCGCTGGGCTCATAACCCAGAGGTCACGGGTTCAAATCCCGTCCCCGCGACAAGGTGAGCGGCCCGCCTTCGGCGGGCCGCTCACGTGTTTCTCAGCTCCTCTATCGACGAGCCGCTCACGTGTTTCTCAGCTCCTCTATCGACGAGCCGCTCACGTGTTTCTCAGCTCCTCTATCGACGAGCCGCCGACTTCCTCCGGGTCGTCGATTTGCGCCCCGTCGACTTGCGGGCCGCGGTCTTCCTGCGGCCCGTCGCCCTCTTCGCCACGGATCTGGCCCGGGTGGTGGCTTTCTTCCCGGTGGAGCGAGCTCGCCTGGTGACCTTCTTGGCTCCGGCTCGGGCCCGGGTGGTGGACTTCTTCCCGGTGGAGCGAGCTCGCCTGGTGACCTTCTTGGCTCCGGCTCGCCGGTCGCTCTGGCCCGCCTCGTCACCTTCTTGCCGGTCGCTCTGGCCCGCCTCGTCACCTTCTTGCCGGTCGCTCTGGCCCGCCTCGTCACCTTCTTGCCGGTCGCTCTGGCCCGCCTCGTCACCTTCTTGCCGGTCGTGCGCCTTCGGGTCGCGGCCTTCTTGCCCCTGGTGGCGGCTTTCTTGGCCGAGGACCGTGCCGTGCGGACGGCCTTCTTCGCCGCCCCCCGCGCGCGCGTGGTCACCTTCTTCCCGGTGGTACCGGCCCGTTTCACGACCTTCTTGGCCCCTGCCGTCGCCGTCCCGGCCATCTCTCCTGCCCGCTCCGCCACCCGATCGACGGATTCCCACGTCCTCTCCCGAGGCGGCTCTGCTGGCGGCGTCGGTGATGGCGCCGGCTGGGCGGGCGGCATCGGCTCGCCGCCCCACGGCGAGGTGTCCCCCTCCCGCCTGGGATCCTCCACGTCATACATGGTGACCTCCTTCCCCCTGCTTCGGGTGCATGCTACTCCCGCAGGGGCGAGGGAGGCGGGTCGGATCGCGGTGGCCCGTCGGCTCCGTGAGCGCTCGGTATAGAATCCCGAGATCGACGTCCTTGCGGAAGGGGCGAGGCAAGATGCCCAAATACCTGATCGATCGGACATACGACGTTGGGGAAGACCAGATGCCCGAGATCGGCCGGAGATCGAAGCGCATCGCCGCAGAGAAATTCCCGGAGATCGTGTGGGAGCACAGCCACGTGGTCGTGGACAAGAAGGGCGCGTTGAAGTCCTACTGCGTCTACGTGGCCCCGAGCGAGGAGATGGTCCGCGCGCATGCCGAGCTCCTCGGCAGTCACGTCGTCAATGAGATATACGAGATTGGCGGCGACGTCACGCCCGACGACTTCCCCCTCTGATCCGGCTTACTCGTCGCTCGGCTGATCCTGGCTACGCGCGAGCCGTTCCGCATCGGGCACGTGGTAGAGCATCTGGTCGGCGACGGCCCATCGGATCCGG
This sequence comes from Actinomycetota bacterium, assembly GCA_005885325.1. Lineage (GTDB taxonomy): Bacteria > Actinomycetota > UBA4738 > UBA4738 > HRBIN12 > AC-69. Next base: position 8,180 of record VAYX01000030.1, on the reverse strand, counting down.
ATCGCGCGGCGCCGCGGTTCGTCCTCAGGCGGGACGAGTTCGAACGCCTCCTTGTAGAGCCTGACCGCTTCCTCCTTGGCCCACCCCCGACTGGCCTGCTCGGCGGCGGCGAGCAGGGACTCGACGGCTCGCTCGTTCTCGCCGGCCTCTCGCCAGTGATAGCCGAGGGTCGCCGGCGATTCTCGCTCCGCCGACACCTCCTCGAGGAACGCAGCGACCGAGGCGTGGGCCTCGCGTCGCTTGGCCCGCGGCAGCGTTGCGTATGCGACATCGCGGATCAGCACGTGCTTGAACCTGAATTGCTGCTGCCCCTGGAATCGAGAGACCGACTCGCGCCGGATGAGGTCTCGTCCCTCCAGCGAATCGAGCAACACGGGCAGCCGGTCCTCGAACTGGCTGAAACGCGCCAGCGCGCCGCTCCAGAAGATCTTGCCGACCACCGAGGCGTGGAGCAGCAGCGACCGTTCCGCGCGGGGAAGGGCGTCGAGGCGAGCGGCGACGATTCCGCGGATGCTCGTGGGAAGCTCCTGCGTGTCTGGCGTCGCTCGTTCGGCCAGCGAGGCGACCAGCTCCTCGATGAACAGGGGGTTTCCCTCACCCGCCTCGGCCAGCTCGGCCGCGACCGGCCCCGTGGTCTCGGTGGACGCACGGGCGAGGAGCAGGCGGGCCAAGTCCCTCGAGTCCTCGTCCCCCAGCGGCTCGAGGGGCATCGAGGTGTACGCGGGGAGCCCGGCACCCCAGCCCGGCCGGTCGGCAACGAGGTCGGGTCGGGCCAGTGCCAGGATGAGCAAGGGCGTCTCGCGGATGCGGGAGGCAAGCAACTCCAAGAGATCGAGGAGACTGGGATTGGCCCAGTGCAGGTCCTCGAAGAGGAGCAAGGTTGGTAGCTGGTTCGCGATGGCTTCCACGAGCCGTCTCGCGGAGAGGAAGAGCATGTGGCGATCTGCGGCAGGCCCGCCGTTCGTAGCGAGGCCGAGCAACGTCGCGATGTGCGAGGCAACCTGGTCGGCCTCCTCCGGCCCGACGAGCGCCGCGACGGACTCATGGAGCTTCTCCCACGCCGCGGGAGCCGGGTCGTTGTCGAAGATGCCGGCCACCTGCTTGACCTGTTGGGCGAAGGCGCCGTAGGCACCGCTCTCGCCGTAGGGGAGCGACCGTCCCCTGATCGTCTGCCCCCCGCCGGCCGCAACCGCCCCGGCGAACTCGGCTGAGAGCCGCGACTTCCCGACCCCCGGCGGGCCGAAGACCGTGACGATATGCGGATACCGGTGGACGACGACGTGATCCCAGATCTCGCGGAGCGCCGAGAGCTCGTCCTCCCGGCCGATCATCGGGACGCCCAAGGCCCTGCGCTCGCCGGGCGCGCGAGCCGCGGCGAGCGCTCGCCAGGCCTGAACGGGGGCCTGCTTGCCCTTGGCGGCGATCGGCTCAACCTGCTCGTACTCGACCGTGGACCTCGTGCTCCGGAAGGTCTCCTCCCCGACGAGGATCGTGTCCACCGGCGCCGCGGTCTGCAGCCGCGCGGCCGTGTTGACGACATCGCCCGCGACCATCGCTTCTCCATCCCGGGGTCTCGCGCCGAGGGCGACGATCGCTTCCCCGGTGTTGACGGCGATCCGCAGCTGTAGGTCGAGGCCCGGATCGGCCGCGTTCATCTCGCCGACGGTGTCGCGGATCCGGAGAGCGGCGCGAACGGCTCGCTCGGGATCGTCACCGTATGCCACCGGGGCGCCGAACACCGCCATCACGGCATCACCGATGAACTTCTCCACCGTCCCGCCGAACGCCTCGATCTCCTGACGAAGGCGGGTGTAATACGGAGTGAGGATGGCTCGGACGTCCTCCGGATCGAGCCGCTCGGCGCGCGAGGTGAACCCCACGAGGTCCGCGAAGAGGATGGTGATGACCCGCCGCTCCTCCCCCGACGGCTCCGACGCCGTCGAGGCGAGCAGGTCCGCCCCGCAGTTCCCGCAGAACCTCGAGTCGAGCGGGTTGGCCCCCCCGCATACCTCGCAAGTGAGCACGAGCCGGCTGCCGCAAGAGCCGCAGAAGCGCTGGCCGGCGTCGTTCTCGTGCCCGCAGGTGGGGCAGCTGAATCGTTCGGCCATGAGGCCATGCAGGGTAGCGACCAGCGACAACGGTCTCAAGAGAGCGGTCGATCGGCCTGTGGAGTCGGTTGTCAGTCCCGGTCGTCGGCGTGGACGACCAGCCAGGGGATGACCGCGTACGGCAGCGGCGTCACGAACAGGGGCCAGTACGCGTCGAGGGCGTTCGCCAACGCCACCATGGCGAACCCCAGCAGGAACAGCACCACGATCGCGGCGAAACGGCGGCCCTCGATCACGCGCTCATCCTATGGGCCGGCCGTCCTTCGCGCCGTGCGGTCCGATCGCGATAGGATCCCAGCCTGCTCTGACCAGGCGGTTCGCGGCCGCCGCGTGAGGGGGTCGACGGGTGGCGAAGGACGACGTGACGGAGATGCTGGCCAAGGTCCCGCTCTTCTCCGGCTGCTCCAAGCGGGAGCTGGCCGTCATCGCCCAGGCGGCCAAGGAGGTCAGGCACAAGGCCGGGACCGTGATCGCCCGGGAGGGCGAGTACGGGATCGGGCTGTTCCTGATCCTCGAGGGGAAGTGCCGCGTGACCATCGGGGGCAAGGAGAAGGCCATCCTTGGCCCCGGCGACTTCTTCGGCGAGATCGCGCTCATCGACGGCGGGCCGAGGACGGCGACCGTCACCGCCATCACCGACGTCCGGCTTCTCGGCATCACCGAATGGGTCTTCCGCGGGTTGCTGAAGGAGCACCCTTCGATCGCCATCCACACGCTCGAGGCGATCGCCGGACGCCTGCGGGCGGTGTCGAAGGAGCCGGTCTAGGCCGCTCGGCGGTGGCCGTGCTCCGCTTCTGGAGGCACCCGGCGTGAGCGACGTGCCCCGGCGGAAGGCCAAGGACTTCGCCGCCGCCGACGGACTCCGCGACCGCATCGGGGATCTGGGGTTCACGGTGGTCGCCTCGGCGGACCGACCTCGGCTGGAGCCCATCGCCGCGGCGGCAGGCCACGGCGAGGACGCTCCCGCCAAGGTTCGCCCGGAGGACGTCCCTTCGGTCCTGAAGGAGCCGGCCACGTTCGATGCCACCGTCCACTGGGTGGTGGAGGGATGGCCGGAGGACGTCGCGCGAGCCCTGGAGGGGTTCCGGTCCCATCAGGGTGGCCGACGCGTCCAGTACGTCGTGGCGGACATCACGGGCCAGGATCCGTCTTCCTTCGGTGACGGAGTGGAGGTCATCCCCCTCGTCGAGGGGACCGGCTGGGGAGCGGCCCGCAATGCCGGGCTGAAGCGGTCCCTGGGTCGGATCGTGGTGGTGGTGGACGGCTCGATCGAGCCCGTCGGCGACGTCGTCGGGCCGATCGAGGAGACGCTGGCCGACCAGGCGGTCGGCGTCGTCGGTCCGTTCGGCATCGTCACGTCCAACCTGCAGGACTTCGAGGCCTCCGATGGTCCGGAGGTGGATGCGATCGAGGGCTATCTCATGGCGATGCGGCGGGAGGTCCTGCTCGAGGTGGGGCTGTTCGACGAGAAGTTCAAGTGGTACCGGACGGCCGACATCGAGTACTCGTTCCGGGTGAAGGAGGCCGGGCTGAAAGCGGTGGTCGTGCCGGTGCCGGTGACCCGCCACGAGCATCGGATGTGGTTCAACACGCCGCCGAACGAGCGGGCGAAGTGGTCCAAGCGGAACTACTACCGGTTCCTGGACAGGTTCCGGGGACGATTCGACCTGCTGATCGGGGGCGAGCCGCCCCGTAGCTAGCCGTCGACCGCGGCGGGCGGCGGCGGTGGGATCGGCTGGGTCTGGGGTTGCCCGATGATGTCCGGCCCCGACGGGGTCCGGCGGCCGTTGCCGCTCTCCTCCAGCCGCGCCCGTGCTTCCTCGGGCGTGGGGATGGGCTTGGTTCCTTGCACGTACGCGTTGAGGTCGGATCCCTCGATGACCTCGATCACCATCAGGAGGTCGGCGAGCCGGTCCAGCAGGTCGCGCTGGGCCTCGAGCACCCGATTTGCCCGCTCGTGGGCCTCGTCGACCAGACGCTTCACCTCTTCGTCGACGAGGGACGCGAGCTCGGGCGAGAGCTCCTGCGCGGCGCCGGGGAACAACAGGCGACCCTCCGGGCTTCGAAACCCGTCGTTGCCGAAGGACAGCGGCCCAACGCGATCGCTCATGCCGTATTCGGTCACCATGGCCCGGGCGATCTCGGTCGCTCGCTGGAGGTCGTTCTGGGCGCCGGTCGAGACCTGCTTGAAGGAGATCTCCTCGGCCGTGCGCCCGCCGAGCAGGATGGCCAGCCGGTCCTTCAGCTCGGGCTCTGTGAGCAGGTAGCGGTCCTCCAGCGGCCGCTGCATGGTCATCCCGAGCGCTGCCGCGCCCCGGGGGATGATCGAGACCCGGTGCACCGGGTCGGCCGTGGGCATGTCCAACGCGAGGAGCGCGTGGCCCATCTCGTGCGTGGCCACGATCTCGCGCTCCCGCTCGGACATGATCCGGCTCTTGCGTTCCAGCCCTGCCGTGACCCGGTCGATGGCCTCCTCGAGCTCCTCCATCGTCACGGAGTTCTTCTCCCGCCGCGCGGCCAGGAGCGCCGCCTCGTTGATCACGTTGGCCAGGTCGGCGCCGGTGAACCCGGGCGTGCGGGACGCCAGCACCCGAAGGTCCACGTTCGGGTCCAGGGCCACGCCGCGCGCGTGCACGCGCAGGATGGCCTCCCGGCCCCGCAGGTCCGGCCGGTCCACGACCACCTGGCGGTCGAACCGGCCCGGGCGCGTGAGCGCGGGATCCAGCACGTCCGGTCGGTTCGTGGCGGCCATGATGATCACGCCCTTGGACGAGTCGAACCCGTCCATCTCCACGAGCAGCTGATTCAGGGTCTGCTCGCGCTCGTCGTGCGCGCCGAACCCGGCCCCCAGCGCGCCGCCTCGGCCCTTGCCGATCGTGTCGAGCTCGTCGATGAACACGAGCGCGGGGGCACGCTCCTTCGCCTGGTTGAACAGCTCTCGGACCCGGGCCGCGCCCAGGCCCACGAACATCTCGACGAACTCCGAACCGGACATGAAGAAGAACGGGACGTTGGCCTCGCCAGCGACCGCCCGGGCCAGCAGCGTCTTGCCGCACCCCGGAGGCCCGAGCAGCAGCACGCCTTTGGGGATCCGCCCTCCCAGACGCTGGTACTTCTTGGGCGTCTTCAGGAAGTCCACGATCTCGCGGAGCTCCTCCACGGCCTCGTCCAGCCCGGCCACGTCCCCGAAGGTGGTCTTCATCTCCTTGCGGTCGTAGATCCGGACCTTGTTCCGCCCGAGGTTCAGGGCCGCCGAGGTCTGGGCGCCGCTCATCCTTCGGATCAGGAAGAACCAGAGCAAGCCGAACAGCAGGAGCGGCACCACCCACCCGATGAGGAAGCTCGAGATCGGGCTCGGCGTCACGCCCGTGTACGGGACTCCCTGCTGGTCCAGCTGGTCGGTGAGCTGCGTCGTGCCCTGGAGGATCGGCGGGATGTCGGCTGTGAACTCGACCTTCCTACCCTCCTCCGTGTACGTTCCGGTCACGGTGGTCGCCGAGATCTTCACCGTGCCGACGATCTGGCCGGCGCTCACCCTCTTGAGGAAGTCCGAGTAGTCGAGCTTGCTCGGTCGGGGCGCCGCGAAGTAGTTGAACAGGACCAGGACCACCAGGAAGCCGATGACCCACACCCACGGCGAGGTGCGCAGGCGCCGAGGCTCTCCCGAGCCGCCGCCCAGATCGAACCCGGACCACCGATTGCGCCGCTCGTTGCCGTTCGCCATGGCAGTCATCTTGTCACCGGATGGGCTGTGTGACAGCCATCGGGCCGCTCGCCATCGCGATGCGTCCCGGGGCCGTCTCTCAAGGTCGCGAGCCAGTCGATGCGGGATACTGGGGCGCATGGCGCGTAGCCAGGCGGCGCCGCCCGACGACCCGGCGCTCAGGGAGCGGTTCGAGCGCGAGGTGCTCCCCCTCCTGCCGAACCTGTACTCGGCCGCGCTCCGCATGACCCGCAACCCCGCCGACGCGGAGGACCTGGTCCAGGAGACGTACCTGCGGGCCTACCGGGGGTTCTCGGGGTTCGAGGAGGGGACGAACCTGCGGGCCTGGATGTACCGGATCCTCACGAACACCTTCATCAACTCCTACCGGAAGAAGCAGCGGGAGCCGGTGACCGTGCAGGAGGACGATCTCGACGAGTGGTACCTGTACGACAAGCTGGGGGAGAGCGGGGTCGAGCCCTCGGCGGAGGCGGAGGTCATCCGGAGCATGCCCGACGAGGACGTCCAACGGGCCCTGGAGGCCCTCCCAGAGGGATTCCGCCTGGCCGTGCTGCTTGCCGACGTCGAGGGATTCTCATACAAGGAGATCGCCGAGATCCTGGGGATCCCGATCGGGACCGTGATGTCGCGGCTGCACCGGGGAAGAAGGGCGCTGGAGAAGGCGTTGTGGGAGAGAGTACGGGAGAGAGGCCTTGTGTCCGATTGATTGCCGCCAGGTCCTGACGCAGATCGAGCTCTATCTCGACGGGGAGCTCGATGTGTCCCTGCACGCCGAGGTCCACGAGCACATCGGCACGTGTGGGAACTGCGCCGACCGCTCCGAGTTCCAGCGCCGGCTGAAGGCCATGCTGCGGGCCAAGTGCGGCTGCGACGAGGTGCCCGCGGACCTGCTCCAGCGGGTCCACGCCTTGCTGCAGGAGGCCCCTCCGACCCCTCTGTAACCGGGTCGCAGCCCCTGGAGCCGCCTGCCCCGGTCCCCCCTTGAGATCGTCCGAACCCCACGGGTCCCGGCGTCGAATGGTCGGGCGAAGGAGCGCTCCCATGACCAAGGGAACCCGACCCGGGCACTTGCCGCCCGCCTCCAGGACGGAGGACCAGGGCCGAGTGTGCTCCCATCCCGGCTGCCATACCAAGCTCTCCATCTACAACCTGTCGGATCGGTGCTGGCAACACGCCGAGATCGTCTTCCCGAACTACCGGGGGAAGCGGCTCGTCGATCCCAGGAGCTAGCGGAACCCGCGCTCCCCCCTCCCGATGCGCGGGATCCGTGAAGGAGAACGACCCCGAAAGGGGTCGTTCTTCGTTTCCGGCCGGGGAGGCTAGGATTCGCGCTTGGCGATACCAGTCTGCACGACGGGAGGGAGGGAGCATCGAGTGGCCGACGAGCTCGGGACGGTCCTCGGCGTCTGGGCCCATCCGGACGATGAGACCTACTTGGCGGCGGGGCTGATGGCTCGCGCGGTTCGAAACGGCTCCCGCGTGGTGTGCGTGACGGCGACCCGTGGCGAGGGTGGGTCGATGGACGAGGAGCGGTGGCCGTCGGCAACGATGGGCGACGTGAGGGAGAAGGAGCTGCTCCGCTCGCTCGCCGTCCTCGGCGTCGACGAGCACCTGTGGCTCGACCTGCCCGACATCGACATGGACGCCCCGCTCCCCGAGGAGGGTGCGGGCAAAGTCCGGGCCATCATCGACGAGGTACGACCCGACACCGTGCTGACGTTCGGCCCCGACGGCATGACCGATCACGCCGGCCACAAGTCCGTGTCTCGTTGGGCAACCGAAGGGTTCCAGCACAGCGGGAAGCCCGGAGCGAAGCTCCTCTATGCCACGGTGACACCCGATTGGGCGGAGCGATGGGTGCCGGTGTACAACCGGTTCAACGTGTTCCGGCCGGGCACGCCGCCGGTGACTCCCCGGGAGGAGCTCAGCATCGAGTACGACCTCCCCTCCGACATCCTCGAGCTGAAGCTTCGGGCCATCCAGGAGCACGTCAGCCAGGTCGAGGGGATGGTCCAGGCCTTCGGCGAGGACATCTTCCGCGAGGCGATGCGGGGCGAGTACTTCCGGCTGGCGGCGGTGAAGGCATGACGCTCGCGTTCGGGCTGCTCGGGTCGGGAGAGTTCGAGCCATGGCAGGCGGAGGTGGACCGCTGGCTGATGGAGCGATCGGCCAACCCCGGCGCCCCGGTGTTGATCCTGCCCACGGCGGCCGCCCACGAGGGCGACGAGATGTTCGACCACTGGGCGAGCAAGGGCCTCGATCACTACCGATCCGCGGGGATCCCGGCCGAGGTGGTTCCGTTAAAGACCCGCGAGGACGCGGCCCGGCCGGAGCTCGTCGGTAGGCTG
>VAYX01000029.1 GCA_005885325.1 Actinomycetota bacterium | reverse complement strand
GATCCGGCGCACGGCCCATCCGGAGGGGCTCCCCACGGGGAAAGCCGTGGCGACCTCTGCAGGCAACCTGCCGGCGAGGTGGGTGATCCACACGGTTGGCCCGGTCTTCTCCAAGTCCGAGGACCGCTCGGCCCTGCTGGCCAGTTGCCACACGGAGGCCCTCCGGGTGGCCGACGAGCTGGGGGCGAGGTCGGTCGCGTTCCCCGCCATCTCCACGGGGGTCTACGGCTATCCCGTCGAGCTCGCGGCCCCCGTGGCCGTACGCGCGGTGATCGGGTCGAACACGAAGGTCGAGGAGGTCCGGTTCGTCCTGTTCGGCGAGGATGCCTTCCGGGCCTTCGAGGACGCGCTGTCCGAGGCCACCTGAAGCAGGGCGGTCCCCATCGAGGACCACGCTGCTAGCATTCGCACCTGCGATGAGCGACGTACGGACGGACCTGACCACCCCGAAGGGTGCGTACGAGCGGCTGGCCGAGATCCAGCTGGTCGACTGCCGCGAGCCCTACGAGTGGAACGCCGGACGGGTCGAGGGCGCCGTCCACATCCCGCTCAACACGATCATGGCGGGCGAGACGGCCGGCCTGGACCCCGGCAAGCCCGTCGTCGTCGTCTGCCGCTCCGGCAACCGGAGCGAGCTGGCGGCGCTCATGCTCCAGGCGCGGGGGTTCCAGGCCTTCAACCTGGAAGGCGGGATGGAGGAGTGGGAGCGCCAAGGGCTGCCGTTCACCACCCCCGACGGGGAACCCGGCACGGTCGCCTGACCGGCCGAGCCACATCCCCCTTCCTCGCGCGCTAGCCTGTCCCGGTCGCCATGGCCGATGTCGATGCGGCCCGCCGCGAGCTGGAGGAAGCCCTCGGAACCACCGAGGTCCTCTCCGATCCGCTCGCCCTCACCCTGTACGCCAGGGACGCCGCGATGGTGGAGGGCGGATGTGCCCTCGTCGCCTTCCCCCACACGGTCGAGGACGTGGTCGCGTGCATGCAGGTGGCCGCGCGGCACGCCCTGCCGGTCGTGCCGCGCGGCTCCGGCACGGGCCTGGCCGGAGGGGCGACGCCGATCGGCGACGCGCTGGTCGTGGTGACGTCGAAGATGGACCGGATCCTCGAGGTCCGGCCGGAAGATCGCCTGGCGTGGGTGGAGCCCGGCGTCCTGAACCTCGATCTGGCGAACGCCGTCGCGCCGCTCGGGTTCACCTACGCCCCCGATCCCTCGTCGCAGCAGACCTGCTCGATCGGGGGGAACGTCAACACGAACGCCGGCGGCCCGCACTGTCTCGCGTACGGTGTCACCTCGAGCCATGTGCTGGCCGTGGACGTCGTGCTCCCCGACGGGACGGTTGAGCGGTTCGGCTCCGAAGCTCCCGAGGCCCCCGGTTACGACCTCCGGGGGATCCTCATCGGGTCCGAGGGAACGCTGGGGATCGTCGTCGGTGCCTGCGTACGCCTCACACCCGAGCCACCCGCGGTGCGAACGATGCTGCTCGATTTCAGCGCCGTGAAGGACTGCGCGGCAACCGTCTCCTCCATCATCGCGGGGGGTGTCGTGCCCGCGGCCGTGGAGATGATGGATCACGGCATCATCGTGGCGGCCGAAAGTTTCGCCCACGCCGGCTACCCGACCGACGCCGCCGCGGTGCTCCTGGTGGAGGTGGACGGGCTCCCCGAGGCCGTCGAGGCACAGTCCCGCGCCGTGGAGAACGCCGCCCGCGACCACGGCGTCCGCACCATCCGCGTGGCCGCGGACGATGCCGAACGGGCATTGTTGTGGAAGGGAAGGAAGAGCGCGTTCGGAGCGGTCGCGCAGATCGCACCGCACTATCACCTCCACGATTGCGTGGTGCCGCGCTCGAAGCTCGTGGACGTCCTGGCCGGCGTGTACGAGATCGCCGGCCGGCACGACATCATCGTGACGAACGTCTTCCACGCCGGCGACGGGAACCTGCATCCGTTGCTCTCGTTCGACCGGCGGATCCCCGGGACCCTGGAACGGGTCCTCTCGGCCAGCGAGCAGATCGTTCGGCTCTGCGTGAACAATGGCGGCTCGCTCAGTGGCGAACACGGCATCGGGCTGGAGAAGCGGGACTTCATGCCGCTCATGTTCTCCGAGGTCGACCTCGGCGCTCAAGCCTGCGTCCGCGCGGCCTTCGATCCCGAGGGCCGGATGAACCCGCACAAGGTGCTGCCGGCCGGCGCACGGTGCGGCGACTTCGCCATGGCCCGGGGGACGGATGCGGCGCAGGCCGCCCAGAGCATCCCGGAGGGATCGTGGATCTGATCCATCCCATGGACAAGCTGGAGGTCGCCAAGGCGCTCCGCCAGGCGACCGCCGACCGCAAGCGGTTGCTCGTGGTGGGTGGGCGGACCCACGTCGACAAGGGAGAGCCCTGCGAGGTGGACGCCGAGCTGTGGACGACCCAGCTCGACGGGCTCGTGGCCTACGAGCCCGCGGAGATGATCGCCGTGGTCGAGGCGGGGATGCGGGTCGGGGAGCTCGACCGCATCCTGTGGGACGGAGGCCAGGAGTGGCCGTGCGATGCGCCGCCGCGCGCCACGGTGGGTGGTGTGATCGCGGCGGCGGCCACCTCGCCGAGGCGCCTGCGGGTCGGTCCCATCCGCGACACCGTGATCGAGATGGAGGTCGTGACCGGCGACGGCCGGCTGGTGAGGAGCGGCGCCCGGACGGTGAAGAGCGTCACCGGATACGACCTCCACAAGCTGATGACCGGCTCGCTCGGGACCCTCGGGGTGATCGTGCAGGTCGCCCTGAAGGTCCGGCCGCGGCCGCGATCCCGGCGATCCGTCAGGGTGGCGGGAGGTCTGGAGGTCGGCCGGCGCCTGCTCGACGCGGTTCCGGGCCCGACCGCCGTGCTGGCCATGCCCGAGGTCGTGGAACTTCGGCTGGAGGGATGGCCGGAAGAGACGGAACGCCAGGTCGAGGCCACGGACCGGGTGGCGCCGGTCACCGTCGTGACCGAGGAGGGCGCGTTCCCTTTCGAACGGCCGTGGGAGGCGAGCGCCGTGATCGCCGAGGCGGCCGTGCCTCCTTCCCGGCTGGCGGAGTTCCTGACACGGCCATTCCACGATCTCCCGGGTCCCCATCTCGGGTCCTGGGGTGCGCTCCTCGGCGTGGGGATCGCCTGGGTCGGGCTCTCCTCGTCTGACGGCGACCTGGAGGCCCTCCGGACAAGGGCTCGTGCCCTCGGCGGGATCGCGCCGGTGGTCAAGGGCCCGGGAGGGCTGGGGAACGACGTCCCCCCGGGCCTGGACGTTCACCGTCGCTTGAAGGCGTCCTTCGATCCGGCAGGTGTCCTGGCGCCCGGGCGGTTCTGGGGAGGGATCTGAGTTGGCGGGCTTCGGCGAGGGGGTCGAGCCTCCCCTGGGAGCCGTCATGCCCGAGGGGACCCGGTTCATCGGCCCGGTGGGCTTGGCGGCGAACTGGCGGCCGGGCGATGCCCCCTCCGACGACGACCTGGCCACCTGCGTGGCCTGTGGGCTGTGCCTTCCACACTGCCCGACCTACCGGTTGACCGGTGAGGAGTCGGCATCGCCTCGGGGGCGGATCGCCGCCATGCGGGCCGTGGCCGATGGCCGGGCGAACGTCGATGCGACGTTCGCCCGGTTCATGGACCTGTGTCTGGAGTGCCGGGCCTGCGAGGACGTCTGCCCGTCGCACGTCCCGTTCGGCCGGATGATGGAGCGGGCCAGGGTGCAGATCGAGCCGCTGCGCACCCGCCGGGCCCGGTTCGTGCGGTGGCTCGGCCTGAGCGTCGTCCTCCGGCGGCGATGGGTGCTGTCGCTCGGAAGGCGGCTCACGCCACTCGCGCGCCCATTCCTCCGCAAGCGCGTACGCACGTTGGTGCCCGGGGGCGGCCCCGGCCGCCGCGTGGCAAGGACGACGGAGCCGGAGGGACCGGCGAAGGGAACGGTGGCCCTCGTTACCGGGTGCGTCCAGGACCAGTGGTACCGGCCCGCGAATCGGGCCACCGTCCGGGTGCTGGCCCGCAATGGCTGGCGGGTGATCGCTCCTCGCCATCAGGTGTGCTGTGGCGCGCTTCAGGCGCACAACGGACGGCTGAGCACGGCGCGGAAGCTGGCCCGGCGGAACCTCGCGGCCTTTCGGGACGCCGACTGGGTGGTGGTCGCCGCCGCCGGGTGCGGCGCGCACGTGAAGGAGTACGGCGACCTCTTGGGCGGCGAGGAGGCCACGGCCTTTTCGGCGCGTGTCCGCGACCTTATGGAGTTCCTCGATGAACAGGGCGTCGAGCGTCCGGGCCACGGGCCGGCGGGCGAAGGCCCGATCCGTGTGGCGTATCACGACGCCTGCCACGCCCTCCGGGCCCAGCGGATCAAGGAGCAACCCCGCGCGGTGCTCCGGCTGATCCCCGGCGTGGAGATCGCCGAGGTCCCCGACGGCGACCGGTGCTGCGGCGCGGCCGGCCTGTACAACGTGCTCGAGCCGGACATGTCGGATCGGCTGATGGAGCAGAAGGCCGCCTCGATCGCATCGACCGAGGCGACCATCGTGGCGTCGGCCAACCCCGGCTGCACCATGCAGATCGCCGCCGGCCTGCGGAACGCGGGCCGGCGGCTCGAGGTGCTGCACCCCGTCGAGCTGCTCGATCGCGCGTACGCGGCCGCGGACGCGCGGGCGGACGATCGCTGATCCACCCTCAACAACAAGCGGAGGCGGCTCCCGTGGGAGCCGCCTCCGATGCTTTCCGGCCGGACGGGGGCGCTACCTCCCGAGGGCCTTGCGAGCCTTCTCGTTGTCGGTCGTCACGATCACGCCGCGGTCATGCGTCGCCATGTACATCGCCTGGACGTTGACCCCCGCGTTCGCGATCGCCCGTGCCATCTTGCCGAGCTCTCCGGGCTTGTCCGCCCTGCCGGCCACCTCGGCGACGATCGGATCGGCCTCGCCCTCGACCTTGATCCCGGCCCCCTCGAGGGCCTTCCGCGCCGCCGCGGCATCCTCCACCAGGACGTGGATGATGCCGCGTCCCTCGACGCCGAATCCGCAGATCCCCTCGATGTTGATGCCGGCCTTGCCCAGAGCCTCACCGAGGTCCGCGAGCGTCCCCGGCCGGTCCTCCAGCGATACCGTGAGGTCCTTGGCCATGGACCACCTCCCTTCCGTCTATGGCGTCGGTCTACTCCTCATCGGGCTGTCGGGTCAATCCCGATGCCCCGCACCCAACGCCGGCGATCGGCGCTACAGGTAGCTCCGCAGCTCCCACAGCTCGGGGAAGAACCGCTTGCCGAGCGTCGTCCGCAGGTACGGGACCCCGCTCGAGCCTCCGGTGCCCCGCTTGGCCCCGATCTCTCGCTCGACCATCAGGACGTGATGGCTCCGCCAGATGGCGAAGGACTCGTCGTGGTCGAGCAGCCCTTCGGAGACCGCGAACAGCGCTGCGAACGCGGGCTCCCTCGCCATCCTGAGCAGGCTGCTCCGGCGGGCCTCCGCATCGTCGGCGGGCATGGGCAGCCCGTTCGCCTCGAGCAGCGAGCGAAAGCCGTCCCACATCGTGGGCTCCTCCAGGCGCCGCTCCAACCGAGCGCGTTCCTCCGGCGAGGACGCCAGGTCCTCGATGTATCGCGCATCCTTCAGCCCCGACACGAACTCGATCTCCCGGAACTGCACCGACTGGAAGCCCGACGCCGGCGCGAGGTGGGTCCGGAACGCCAGGAAGTCCTGCGGTGTCATCGTCTGGAGCACCTCGATGTGCTCGATCAGGACCCGCTCGATGGCGTGGATCCTCGTCAGCTCGTGACGGGCACGCTCCGGCTCGTCGCCGATCATCCGGTCCCGGATCGATCCCAGCTCGAACAGCAGCTGCTTGAACCACAGCTCGTACGCCTGATGGACCACGATGAACAGGTGCTCATCGTGCACCGGCGGATCGGATCGAAGCTGCTGGAGCGACAGGAGCTCTGGGATCCTCAGGTACTCGCCGTAGGTGAGGAGCCCCTCTTCGGTCGGCTCGGTGAGCCGGCCCATCCGCCTGACTTGCCCGGGTCCTTTCGGCGTCTCCACCCGCCGATTCTATGCACCGCGCGTGGGGCTCCTGTCACCCTCCCGTTCCCGTGAAAGTCGCCGCGCTTCCCTCAGGGTAGGTCTTCGGACGATAGGTTCACTGCACCGTGGCCGATGCGGTGGCGGTGTTGATGCCGGTCAGGGGCGCCGCACCGGCGTTCACGATGACGATGTCGGTGATCTTCTCCGCCACCCCCCCGACGCCGGGCCGCACCGTCACGTGGAAGACGCACTGGCCCGGGGTCGTGGAGATCCCCGTGTTCGTGCTCGTGGTCATGACGTTGACCAGGGAAACACCGGCCTGGCCCACGAGCACCTGGATGTTCGCTGGGGCGGTTCCCCCGGCTGCGCAGGTCGTCGTGGCGTCGGTCACCGCGATGTGGGCTCGCACGATCGGTCTGGGGGTGGTGTCGATGAACGGAAAGGCCGCGCCGGCTCCGAGGCCGGTAAGGAGAGCGCTCTCGGAGATCACTTCCTGGTTCGGGCGGATCGCCGTCGCGCCCTGCGCGAGCGAAACGACGATGACCGCCGCGAGCGCGATGAGCAATCCGATGGTCGTGGTCCGACCGGATCTGGCCATGACTCCCCTCCTTCGTTTGGGGTTCACCACTGGGGAAGCGCGCCGAGCTCCACCCTCCAGGCTTGGCCCCGTCACGGCGATTGTGGCGTCGCGCATGCACGGAGTCGAATCAGGGCGTCAGCCGGCGAGGATCCGCGACAGCTCCTCCAGGCTCTCCAGGTTGTGGCCGGGGAGGAACACGTCGATCGAGGGAAGCGCCGCGGCCATCCCTCGTGCGAGCGGCTCGTACCGGGGGCTCCCCTTCAGCGGGTTGACCCACACGATGCGGTGGACCAGCCGGCGAAGCCTGGCCATTTGCCCGCGCAACAGCTCCGGGTCCCCCCGTTCCAGGCCGTCGGAGCAGATCACAGCGATCGAGCCCCTGAGCGCGGTGCGCTGGCTCCACCGATCGAGCAACTGCTTGATCGACGGGCCGATCCTCGTGCCGCCCTCCCAGTCGGCGACGAGCCTCCCCACCTCTCGCATCGCCCGGTCCGGGTCCTTCGTGCGGAGCGAGCGGGTGACGCGGGTGAGCCTGGTTCCGAAGCAGAACACCTCCACCTTGCGTCCCGCCGCCATGGCGGCGAACGCGAACTGCATCAGGGCCCGGGAGTACGGACCCATCGACCCCGACACGTCGAGGATCAGGACGAGCGGCCGGCTCTTGCTGCCTCGGCCCCGCCAGGCCCGGTGGAACGGCTCGCCCTCGGTCCGAAGGGACCTCCGCAGCGTCCGCCGCATGTCGAACCGATCCCCCGATGAGGAAGGGCGAAGGCGGCGGGTCGTGCGCACCGGGGCCGACACGGCGAGGCGCCTGATGAGCTGGGCCACGCGCCGGCGCTCCTCCTCGGAAAGGTCGGCGAAGGACTTCTCCCTGAGCACCTCCACGGCGCTCGCCACGATGCGGAGCGCGGCTGCGCCATCGGGCTCCTCGGCCTGTTCGGCGGCTCGCCATCTCGCGGCCACCAAGCCTGCCACCGCCCCCAGCTCATCGGGCGGGGCGGCCGCATGTGCGGATCGGGGTTCGGATACGGGTGCCCTCGGCACCGCCAGCCGGGCGAACGCCGGAAGCCCAGCCCCCGACGCGAAGTACTCGGCGAACGCGTCGTCGAAGGCCTCGAGATCCTCGGGCCTCGAAACCAGCGAGGCCCTGGCCGCCCAGTACAGGTCCTCGCGCCGGAGCGGCAGGAGTGCCGCCGCGGCCCGGCAGAACGTGATGATGCGGCCGGTGCCGACGGGAAGGCCGCGTCGCCGCAAATCACGGCCGAACCCGATCAGTCGATCGAAGCCTTCGGGGCTCCCGGGTCTAGCGGTCGACGTCGCCGACCACCTCGGCGATGCGAGACTCGGCCAGCTCCTGGTCCTCATGATCCTTCAGCACCGCGCCCAGGGTCTCCCTGGCGGTGCCCTCGTCCAGTCGCTCGACGCCGAGGAACGACAGCGCGTTCGCCCAGTCGATCGTCTCCGCCACGCCCGGGCGCTTGGCCACGTCCATGGACCGAAGGCGAGCCACGGCCGCGGCCACGTCGAGGGCGATCGTCTGCGAGACGCCCGGCGCTCGCGTTCGGACGATCTCGACCTCGCGTTCCAGCGTGGGATGGTCGATCCAGTGGTACAGGCACGGCTCCTCCGCCGCCACCCGCCCGATCTCCGGGATGGTCACGGCGAACTCGGACAGGATCTCCAGCAGGAACGCCTCGAACTCGTCGTCGGCTCGATCGAGCTCGTCGACCAGGAGCACCGCCTTGGAGCCGGAGCGGATCGCGGCCAGGAGGGGGCGCTCGACCAGGTACTCCGGCCCAAAGAGGTCCTCCACGTGAGTCTCCGCCGTCCCGTCCTGCATTGCCCGAACGGCGATCAGCTGGCGCGAGTAGTTCCACTCGTAGAGCGCCTGGGACGCGTCGATGCCCTCGTAGCACTGGAGCCGGATCAGCTCGCGCGAGAGGAGCGACGCGAGCGCCTTGGCCACCTCGGTCTTGCCCACGCCGGCTTCGCCTTCGAGCAGCAGCGGTTTGTCGAGCGACACCGCCAGGTAGATCGCCGTGGCCAGCCCGCGATCCGCGAGATAGCTCTCCCCGCCAAGACCCGCTTGCACATCCTGCACCGAATCGAACGGCGGCGTGCTCGTCACGGGTCCAGCGTAGCGGCTCCCGCCGCGAGCCGCGGCGGGAGCCGCCACATCGGTGATCAGTCCGCGCGAAGCTGCTTCGTCGAGGTGGGGTTGATCGCCTTCTCCTGCTGCGGCCTCCGCGAGGCGAAGACGATGATGCCCACGACCAGGCCGAGGAGGAGGGCGAAGGACCCCGAGACCACGTGCCCGGGCTCGAACCCCATGGCGTGGTCGATCGAGAACCTCCCCGGCCCGGTGAAGGCCAGTGCCGCCGCCACCGTCGCGTTCGTCAGGGGGAACTCGAACCCGCCCTTGGTATTCCAGACCCCCTTCGGCAGGTGCACGGCCAGGATGGCGTTCAGCATCGCGCCGATGATGGCCGCCGCCCCGAGCGGGGTGAGGAACCCGAGCGCGAGCGACAGCCCGCCGAGCGTTTCGGACCCCCCACTCAGGATGGCCATGACCCTTCCGGGCCGGTACCCGAGGGATTCGACACTGCGGGCGGTGCCGTCGAGGCCGCCACCGCCGAACCAGCTGAACAGCTTCTGCGTCCCGTGGCCGACGAGCAGGAGCCCGACCACGACGCGCAAGACCAAGAGACCGATGGACATCCTCTCCATCTCCTTCCGAGGTTCATCCCAATTCTCGACGAAGTTATACGGAAGAGTGCAGTTCGATATGCCCAGCGGGACTGCGGGGGCGGGCGCCGCCCCTAGGGGAGTGAGCCGGTGGTGGAGGCGTCGCCCGGCCTCGGTGAGACGGCCGGCGGGAACGGCACGTGGATCCCACGTTCGGACAGGCGGCGGGTGATGCGCTCTCGAAGGCGGCGCTCCGCGTCCCACCGCTTGGAGGGCCTGGTGTCCGCAACCACCCGCACCACGAGCGCGTAGTCGGCCAGGCTCTCCACGCCGAGGATGCTGGGCCCCTCCATGATCCAGTCCTTCAGGACCGTGTCCTTGCGGATCTCTTCGAACAGCTCCTCGAGAACCTCCCGGACCCGATCCACGTCCTCCCCGTAGGCCACCCGGACGTCGACGATGGCTCTGGCCCAGCCGCGCGACTTGTTGGAGACGACCTGGATGTTGCCGTTCGGAACGACGTGCAGGGTCCCGTCGAAGGCCCGGAGGGTGGTGACCCGGAGCGAGAGGTCCTCGACCTTGCCCGATATCGGGCCGGCGGTGGTCAGGATCTCGAGCACGTCCCCCACGCCGAACTGGTTCTCGAGCAGGATGAAGAATCCCGACAGGGTGTCCTTGACGACGCTCTGCGCTCCGAACCCGAGCGCGACGCCTGCGACGCCCGCGCTTGCCAGGAACGGCGCCAGGTTCACCTCGAGCGTCCCCAGGGTCAGCAGGAACGCGAGTGTCCAGATCACCACCACCAGGGCCGTGGAGAGGGCGTGCGTGAGGGTGGTGGCCCGCTGGAGGTTCAGCTCCTGGGTCAGGCTCGGCTTCCCCTCGAGCTTGCGGCGGAACCGCCGAACCAGGAACCGGGTCACGATCGTCACCAAGACCGCCGTGACCAGGATCGTGATGATCCGAACACCGTTGTCGTCGAACCAACGTTCGAAGTCGAACCGTGGTGCGGCCAGGGACGGCATGACCCACCATCTAGGCAGACGCGCGGCCGAGCGTCAAAGCCTCGGCTCGCCTACCGGGACATGGCCTCCTCGAGGGCCCTGCGCACGAGCACCTTCGACAGCTCTCTGCGGTACTCCGCGCTGCCGAACGTGTCCGACGGCGGGCTGGTGCCCTCGTCGGCTCGCTCGGCCGCGGTCGCCGGATCCGCTCCCCCGGCCAGGGCTTCCTCCACGCCGGCGGCGCGGAGGGGCCGTTCCCCCATGTTCGTGAGGGCCACGGCGGGACCGATCCCGTTCCCGGCCAGGGCGGCAACCCCGACCATGGCCCAGTCCTGAGCCCGGCGGTGGAACTTCAGGTAGCTCCATCCGCGCCCCGTGGTCTTCGGGACCCGGATCTCCGAAAGCACCTCGTTCGATGCCAGGTCGGGCTGGAACAGGCCCTTGAAGAAGTCGGCGGCCGTGACCCTTCGAGACGTTCCCTTCGGACCCAGTACGACGAGCTCGGCTCCGAGGGCAAGGAGCACCGTGGGCATGTCCGAGGCCGGGTCCGCATGCGCGCACGAACCGCCGATCGTTCCGACATGGCGGACCGCAGGGTCGCCGATCAAGCTCGCGGCGTACGCCACGATCGGCGCCAGCTCCTGGAGCGCCTCGCTGTTGGCCACGTCGTGGTGCCGGGTCAGGGCGCCGATGGCGACCTGCCCGTCGTCCTCCCGGACGTAGGCAAGGTCAGCGAGCCGCGAGATGTCGACCAGTAGGGCCGGCCTGGCCAGGCGAAGCCGCATCAGCGGCAGGAGCGAGTGGCCGCCGGCGATGATCTTCGCGTCGTCGTTACCCGACAGGAGCTCGATCGCCTGGTCCACCGACTCGGCGCGGACATAGTCGAAGGGTGCCGGGATCATGCCGCCCCTCCTCTCGCCCGGCGGATGGCTCTCCACACGCGCTCCGGCGTCGCCGGCCGCTCCATGTCGGAGACCCCCAGATCTGAGAGCGCGTCGATGACCGCATTGATCACGGCGGGAGGCGACGCGATCGTGCCGGTCTCGCCGACACCCTTCACCCCGAGCTCGTTCGTCGTGGACCAGGTCTCCGAGCGGCCGAGCGTGATCGACGGCACCTCGGAGGCCGCTGGGACCTCGTAGCTCGTGAGCGTCCCGGTGAGCAGCGTGCCGTTCTCGTCGTACACCGCCTCCTCGAAGAGGGCCTCGGCGATGCCCTGGATCACGCCGCCCTGGACCTGACCGTCGACGATCTGCGGGTTGATGATCCTCCCGACGTCGTCGACTGCGACGTACTTCAGCACGCCGACCTCGCCCGTTTCGGTGTCCACCTCGACCGCGCAGATGTGCGCTCCGTACGGGAACACGAAGTTCTCCGGGTCGTAGGCGGCCGAGGACTCGAGGTTCGGCTCGAGACCATCGGGCAGGTTGTGCGCCGTCCACGCGGCGAAGGCGATCTCCGGGATGGTCTTCGCCGTGTCCGGCGCGCCTCTCACCGTGAACGTGCCCGCATCGAACTCCAGGTCGTCCTCCGCCACCTCGAGCTCATGCGCGGCGATCTTCCGGGCCTTCTCCACAACCTTCATCGCCGCCCGGTGGACCGCGACCCCGCCGACCGAGATGCTCCGACTGCCGTACGTGTCCATGCCGAGGGGCGAGAGCTCGGTGTCCCCGAACGTCACCTCGACGTCCTGCGAATGTGGTCGCGTGGCCCTGGCCGTGGGGGCTCGTGCCGGCCGCCACGACGACCTTCCCCGTCGGCGAGACCCGGATCTCCGCCGCGTCCCAGCCGCCGGCGGCATACCGAAGGCTTGCCAACACGCGAGAGGGGGCCAGCCCACACATCTCGAGGTAGGTCGAGAACCCGATCCCGATCTGCTTGGCCTCGCCGTGCTCCCGGCGGATCTGCTGCTCCTTCAGGAGGTCCTCGTACCCCAGGAGCTCGAGCGCCTGGTCCAGGGTCTCCCCGTAGTTGCCCGAGTCGAGCTGGAGCCCGCCAGGCGAGGCGGTCGGCTCCGTGAACGGCTGGAGGAAGTTCATCCGGCGGATCTCCACCGGGTCCTTGCCA
>VAYX01000028.1:4240-21290 GCA_005885325.1 Actinomycetota bacterium | reverse complement strand
CCTCGGCGAGCAGACGCGGGATGTCGGCGAGGCCGAAGCGGGGCGCCCGCCGCCGACGGCGGGCCCGAGAAGAATGGCCAGATGGCGGCTCGTGGCGTTGAGGCGGATGGCGCTCGGCCGCCGCTCGGGCCCGACGATGTCGTGGATGATCAACTGCGAGGCCGCCACCCCGATCACACCGGCGCCGCCGTGAATCAACAAGATGACCGCCGCGTGCCAGATGCGGAGCGCCCCGGTGAGGAACAGCACGGCCCAGGACAGGGAGGCCAGCGCGAACAGTCCCTGCGAGATCTGGATCAGCTTGCGGCAGTCGAAGCGGTCGGCGAGGGCGCCCGCGTAGACCGAGAAGAGCAGGAAGGGCACCCAGTGGCTGATGACCGCGAACCCCGCGAGCGTCGGCGAGTGGAACGCCTGGAAGATGACCCAGTAGCTGATCACGTGCTCGATGTTGTCGGCGGTCGCGCTGAGGAGCACCAGGAGGAAGTAGCGCCGGTAATCGCGATGGTGGAGCGCCCCGAACTTCGTGCCCGGTGAGGGCTCGGGGACGGAGAGCGGCGGTCGACTCACCAGGACGATTATAATCGGGGCCGTAGCGCGGTCACGAACGACGCGACGAAAAGAGGGACGAGATGAAGGGCGTGACGCTGCCAACCGAGACGGTGTTCGTGATGGAGGCCTCGCCGATCAAGTTCGGGCTCGGCGCGACGGACGAGATCGCCTACGACGTCCGCCGGCTCGGGCTCAAGCGCGTCCTGATCGTGACCGACCGTCACATCGGCGAGCTCGGGCTTCCCGACCGGATCCGCCTGCTCCTGGAGGAAGAGGGCATCAAGGCCGACGTCTACGACGGCGTCGAGATCGAGCCGACCGACCGGTCGATGGAGGAAGCCGCCGAGTACGCGCGCCAGCGCGAACTCGACGGGCTCATCGCCGTCGGCGGCGGCAGCGCGCTCGACACGTGCAAGGCGGTCAATCTCCTGACGACCTACCCGGCGCCGCTGCTGGACTACATCAACCAGCCGGTCGGACGGGGCCGGCCGGTGCCGGGCCCGCTCAAGCCCCTGATCGCCGTCCCGACGACGGCGGGAACCGGCAGCGAGACGACGGCGGTGGCGGTGACCCACGTCCTCGCTCACCACGTGAAGGCCGGCGTCTCACACCGTCTGCTGCGCCCGGCGCTCGGGATCGTCGACCCGCTCAACACGCTCACCGCGCCGCCGGAGGTGACGGCCGCGGCGGGCTGCGACATCCTGACGCACGCGATCGAGTCCTACACCACGCGCCCGTACAACGCGCGGGCGAAGCACCATCCACCCGACCGTCCGGCCTACATCGGCGCGAACCCGGCGAGCGACATCTGGTGCGAGAAGGCCATCGAGTACGTCGGGAAGTACCTGCGCCGCGGCGTGCTGAGCGGGCTCGACCTCGAGGCGCGCGTGCACCTGGCGCTGGCCGCCAACTACGCGGGCGTCGGCTTCGGCAACGCGGGCGTCCATATTCCGCACGCGCTCGCCTATCCGATCGCCGGCCTCGTCCGCGATTACGTGCCGAGCGGCTATCGAACCAGCCACGCGCTCGTCCCGCACGGCATCTCGGTCGTCGTGACCGCGCCGGCCACCTTCCGGTTCACCTACGCCACCTCGCCGGAGCGGCACCTGCGCGCGGCGGAGCTGATGGGCGTCTCGACCGCCGGGCTCTCCGAGCGCGAGGCGCGCGAGGCGCTGCCCAACGCCCTGCTCGCGCTCATGCGCGACGTCGGCGTTCCCAACGGCCTCGGCGCGCTCGGCTACGGCGAGCGGGATATCCCGTCGCTGCTCGAGGGCACGCTGAAGCAGCCGCGGCTCCTCAGCGGCGCGCCGCGGGCGGTCGGCTCGGCCGAGATCACCGCGATCCTGCGCGAATCGCTCCGCTGCTGGTAAGGCCGTATCGCGGACGACGTCTGTCCTGAATGCGGTCAGTGCGCCCCGCGCACCGGATAGCTCGGGGGCACGACCTCGTCGAGCGGCTTGCCCGTCCAATGCCATTGCGGAATCGCCCGCCAGAGACGCTCGCCCTCCGCCTGGACGTCGCGGAGCAGCGCCTGCTCGTCGAGACGCGTCGCCCGGCCGTTCTCCACGAGCGTCTGGCCGTCGACGATGACGGTCTCGACGTCGCGGCCGCTGCCGCAGTCGACCAGCGCCTTGATCGGATCGTGCACGGCGCCGTAGTGCAGATGGCGCAGGTCCACGACGATGATGTCGGCCTTGGCGCCCGGCGCCAGCCGGCCGAGGTCATCGCGCCCGAGATGGCGCGCGCCGCCGAGCGTCGCCGCGTCGAAGACGTCCTGAGGCCGGCCGACCCGGAAGCTTCCGTCGGCGAGGCGGCACATGAGCGCCGCCCAGCGCATCTCGTGGATCAGATCCTGAGGATAGGTGTCCGTGCCCAGCGCGAGGTTGATGCCGAGCCCGCGGTAGCGCTCGAACGACTCGAACTTGACGCCCATCTTGGCGTACTTGTACGGCGCGTGGACGACCGTGACTCCGCTGTCGGCGAGCAGCTTCAGATCGTCGGCGTACGGGTAGTGGCACCAGGAGTGGTCGTTGTGGAACACGCAGTGGCCCAGGCCCGTGCGCGGCTTGAGAAAGCCGATCGAGTGCAGGAGCTGGATCGGCGTCTGACCGTGCTGCTCGAGGATGTGGTGGAACTCGCGCTGGTTCATCGCGGCGTGGAGCTGCATCGGCACCCCGAGGTCGTCGGCCCACCGTCGCGCCTGACGGAGCAGCTCGGGCGTGCAGGTGTCGAGCTGACCCGGATAGAGCATCGCCTTGATGCGCCCGCCGTAGGCGCCGTCGTGCTCCTTGATGAAGGCCACCGCGCGCTCGAGCCCGGTCATGCCGGCGGCCTCGTCCCACTCCCAGACGATCCGGCTGCCGTCGAAGGCGTAGCTGGCCGAGCGAAACGCGGGGCCGACGTAGGCGCGGACGCCGAGCTCGCCCGCGATCTTCGTGAACGAAGCCGGGCCGCCGGGCATCGTGCCGACGTCCATGATGGTCGTGGCGCCGGCGCGGAGCGCCGACCAGAGCCCGTAAGTCCCCGCCACGTCGGCGCGGTCTCCGGCCCGGGGCATCGCAGTCCCTCGGCGGGGCGCGACGTACCCGACGAAGTTGCTGCCGAAGTAGTCGGCCTTGAGCCCGTCGAGGAAGACCGCCTGGCCCGCGTTGGTGGCGGCGTGCAGGTGACAGTTGATCAGGCCCGGGGCCACGAGCTTGCCGACGGCGTCGACGCGCCGGTCGACCGGCCCGTCGAACGTCGCGCCGACGTGGATGACGCGGTCGTCCTCGAAGACCACGCAGCCGTTCGGAATGAGCTCGTGCCCGCCGCCCGCGTGGCCGACCACCCAGCCGCCCTGAATCATCGTGCGCATCGTCGTTCCACCCTCCGGTGGGCGGACGTTTCCGCCCGAATCGCCACCGGATGCTAGGCGGCCCGATCCAGCGTTGTCAACGAGCGACGAGCGGCGGGGCGGCCTTACGCGCCCGCGGTGAACCCTTGCGGCGGCAGTCGAAAGGCCTTGGCGAACTTGCTGGCGAAGGTCTGGTACCCCACGATGAACGTCAGCTCGACGACCTCGGCCTCCGAGAAGTGCTCGCGGAGCCGGCTGACACATGCGTCGGTCACGTCGCGATCCTCACGCGTGATCGCCTCGGCATACTCGAGCGCCGCGCGCTCGCGCGCGGTGAACCGGTCGCTGGTCGAGTAGCGGACAAGCGCGTCGAGCTTCTCGAGCGGAATGCCCCGCTTCGCGCCGACGGCGCGGCGGATGTCCATTCAATACGCGCTGCCGTAGAGCGCGGCGACGTGCACGTTCAGCAGGGCCCGCAGCGGCGCGTCGATCCGGCCGAGCCACTCGAGCGAGCCGTAGAGCGCGCCGAGCCCCAGCATGAGCGGGACGCGGTGAGCCATGATCCGCTCCGGCGTCGGTACCTTGCCGAACATCGCCTCGCCGATCTTGTAAAAGGCGCGAACCGCCAGTCCCGGCCGTTCCACTTCGCTGATCGTGGTCATGGGCGTCCTCCTCGGGTTTCGTGCGGTTGGACCGATCGGCCTCCACCTCCAGTTTCCCACCTGAGGCCAGAGCCGGGCCGGGGCCGTGTGGTAACGTGTGGGACCGCATGAGCGCGTCAGGCGGATCCACTCTGGAACAGCGCCGCCTCGGTCGGACCGACATCGTGGCGAGCGTGCTGGGCTTCGGCGGCTCCGAGATCGGCTACCAGGGCGTGACCGGCCGCACCGTCGCCCGGCTCCTCGGGAGCGCGATCGACGCCGGGCTCAACGTCATCGACACCGCCGAGTGCTACGAGGACAGCGAGAGCCTGATCGGGAAGGCGATCGGCGCGCGGCGGCGCGAAGTCTACCTGTTCACCAAGTGCGGGCATGCCGGCGGCTGGGCGCGCGCGGATTGGCGGCGGACCCCGCTCCTGACCGGCATCGAGCGCAGTCTTCGGCGCCTGGCGACCGACTACGTCGATCTCATCCAGCTCCACAGCTGCGCGCTCGAGACGCTGCGCAAGGGCGAGGCCATCGAGGCGCTGGAGCAGGCGCGCGAGCGCGGCTGGGCGCGGTACATCGGCTACAGCGGCGACGGGGCGGCGGCCCGCTACGCCGTCGAGTGCGGGCGCTTCGACACGCTGCAGACCTCGGTCAGCATCGCGGACCAGGAGGCCATCGAGGGCACGCTGCCGATGGCGACCGCGCGGCAGATGGGTGTCATCGCCAAGCGCCCGCTCGCCAATGTCGCCTGGCGATACCAGAAAAAGCCGGCCGAGTCGTACTACCAGACCTACTGGTCGCGCCTCAAGACGCTCGACTATCGATTCCTCACGAGTGCGCCCGAGACGGCCGCCGGCACCGCGCTGCGCTTCACCCTGAGCGTGCCCGGCGTTCACACCGCCATCGTCGGCACCACCAGGCCGGAGCGATGGCAAGAGAACGCGGCGCTGCTCCGGGCGGGCGGGCTGCCGCCGCGAGAGTTCGAGCAGATCCGCGCGCGCTGGCGCGAGGTCGCCGACGGGTCGTGGGAGGGTCAGGTCTGATGGCGCCGCCCGCGCCGGCCGGTGCGTCGATCTTCGTTCCCGCCACCCGGCGCGAGCGCGCCGAGAACTTCGAGGGCTACTGGGCGTATCTCCGGCAGAAGAACGGCGAGCTCTTCGAGCGCGAGCAGGCGCTGGCGGAGAAGCAGCGCGTCCTCGGCCGCTTCCGGGAGCACGCCGTTCGCGCGCGCCGGCCGCTGACGGCGCCGGAGCTCTTCTACCGCAACAACGTCGTCATGCGGGACGATCCGCGGGCGCTCGATCGGACGACGCTCTTGCTGACCTTCCTCTACAAGTTCGCCCGCCACGAATGGGTGGGCATCTCCGCGGCGTGGGACGTGACGCCGACCCTGGCCGACTCGGTGTACGTGACCGACAAGATCAGCCGCTATCATCTCGCCGAGGAGTTCGGCCACATGCGGCTCTTCCACGAGATGTTCGAGACGTTCCGTCTCGATCGGGTGCAATGGGTTCCGCTGGCCCCGTGGGTGCGCCGGGCCTACGCCTTCTTCACGCGGATGCCCCCGGCGCTCATGGCGTCGGCGGCCTTCGTGACCGAGCTGATGGGATTCACGGTCTACCTGCACCTCGACCGGATTCTCGACACGATCCTCGCCGAGGAGCCCGAAGCGCGCGAGCGGGTGCGCGCGCTCCTGTACGAGATCGCGGGCGACGAGCTCGGGCACATCGGTCTGCGCCGGAATTATCTGGGACCGCTCGGCTGCCGCACGGCAAAGCTCATGATCGGACCGATGTTCCGCGCGTTCCTGCGCAGCATGCCGGAGGCGGCGCTCCTGTTCGACGTCCGCCAGATGGTGAAGGACGCTCAGGGGTTCACCTACGGCGCCGTCTCGCCGGCGATCTCGAAGGGCGCCTGGGTGCCCTCGTACGTCCGCCTTCGCCCCTGATCGAGGACCCGGCCAGCGCCGTCTGTCAGATCTGACACTCCGCTAGCCTGGCCGCTCGAATCCGCCCGCCCAGTGCGGCTGAAGCCCCGATTTCTAAAGCCGAAGATACTTGGCTTGGGCCTTGCTTATTAATGGTGGACCTCTATGTCGGAAAGGAATTGGGGGAGCTCGATGAAGAGGAAGTGGCTCGTCACAGCGGTGCTCGCCGTCTCGCTGCTCGCGGGTTTCGGAACTCACGGCTGGTCGCAGAGCCGGCCGCTCTCGTTCGGCGTCATCATCTGGCGCAGCCCCACGCTGACCGCGCAGTTCTGGAATCCAATCCTGCGCTACGTGTCCGAGCGAAGCGGGGTGCCGCTCCAGCTGAAGGTCGCCCAGACCGGGACGGAGCACAGCGCCATGGTCCGGCGCGGCGAGCTCGATTTCCTGTACTCGAATCACAACTTCATCAAGGAGAACGGCGAGAGCGGCTACCGCGTCTTCGCGCGAACCCGGGGTGACGCCGAGCGCGGGGAGATCGTGGTCCTGCAGCAGTCGCCCATCCAGTCGCTGTCCGACCTCGAAGGCAAGGAGATGGTGTTCCCGCACGCCGCCGCGTTCCTGGGCTATCACCTCCCGATGGACGCGCTGCTGCGCAAGGGAATTCACGTGAAGCCGCTCTTCGCGGGCAATCAAGAGGGCGCGATGGGCCAGCTGAAGGCCGGTCGCGTCGTCGCCGCGGGCGTGAACGCCGAGGTGATGCGGGCGTTCGCCCAGCGCGAGAACGTCGCCTATCGCGTGCTGTGGAGCTCCGAGAAATACCTGAGCCTCGCGCTCTCCGCGCTCCCGTCGGTACCGCCCGAGAAGGTCAAGGCGGTGCGGGAGGTTTTCCTCCAGATGGCGGAAGATCCGGAGGGCGCCAAGGTGCTGGAGTCGAGCGCCGCCGTCCTCAAGCAGGCGTCGCCGCTCCGCTTCATCGCGGCGAAAGACGCCGAGTTCGAAAACATGCGGCGGTTCTATCGGACCGCGCTGGTCAAGGTCGAGCTCCAGTAGTGACTCTTCCGCTCGGCCGGCTGTGGCGAGACCGGTTCTCGCTCACGGCCCGCCTCGTGCTCGGCTCCGGCCTGGCCCTGGTGGGATGCGCCGTCGCGCTCCTGTATTTCATCCTGAAGGGCGAGATCGCAGACCACCGGGTCACGCTCCGCGAGCGGCTCGACGAGGAGATGCGGTTCGCCATTCCCGCGTTGAGCGGCCCCGCGGTGGTCGGCGACTACGCGGTGATCGAGCAGCTGGCACGGGCCACGGCGCGACATCCGGTCGTTTCCCGGTTCTCGTGGACGGACAACACCGGCCATCCGGTCGCGGCCGTGGGCGCCGGGATCAAGACCGACGCGCCCCAGTGGTTCATCGACTGGGTCGACCTTCCCGTCCTGGAGCAGTCGCAGGCGGTCATCGTGGGCGGGGATCGCTACGGCACGGTCTTTCTGCGGCTCGACCCCGCGACCTCCATCAACAAGCTGTGGCACGGATTCCTCCAGAGGCTCGGCATCCTGCTCCTGGGCGCCGGCGTGTCCTTGGGCGTCACGCTCGTCACGCTACGCGGCGCCGTGCAACCACTTCACGAGCTGGCGGCGAGCGCCCGCCGCTTCGGTCACGGTGACTACGCCGTACGGATTTCGCTCGCCGGTCCGCCGGAGACCGCCCAATGCATCCGGGCGTTCAACAGCATGGCGGAGAACATCGAGTCCCTGCTGGGCTCGCTGCACCGGAGCGAGCAGAAGAACCGCTTGCTCGTCACGCAGGTCGAGCAATCGAGCGACGCCATCTTCTCGCACAATCAGAACGGGGTCGTTACCTCGTGGAATCGGGGCGCCACACGCCTCTACGGCTACAGCCCGGCGGAGGCGATCGGCCGGCCGCTGCGCGAGCTCGACCTCTGGCAGGGACGTGGCCCGCGGGGCGATACCGCGGCGCGAGGCGAGCGCGCGGAGCCGGCGTCGTTCGAAGCCCACGCCAGGACCCGCTCCGGAGAGCTCGTCGTGGTGTCGGTCGTGACGACGCCGCTCCACGACGAGGGCGGTCACCCGCTGGGCGAGCTCGCCATCGTCCGCGACATCAGCTCGCTCAAGCAAAAGGAAGCGGCCGCCGAGGCCGCCAACCGGGCGAAGTCGGAGTTTCTGGCCACCATGAGCCACGAGATCCGCACGCCGATGAACGGCGTGATCGGGATGACCGCGCTCCTCCTCGACACCACGCTGACCCGGGAACAGCGCGAGTACGCCGAGACCGTCCACCGATCGGGCGAGGCGCTGCTGTCGATCATCAACGACATTCTCGACTTCTCGAAGATCGAGGCGGGCCGGCTCGAGCTGGAGCCGGTGCCCTTCGGCCTGCGCGAGACGCTGGGCGAGATGCTCAAGACGCTCGGGCCCCTCGCCCACGGCAAGGGGCTCGAGCTCGCGTACGAGATCCGGCCCGACGTCCCGGACGATCTGGTCGGCGACACCGGCCGGCTCGGCCAGATCCTCCTCAACCTGGTCGGCAACGCGATCAAGTTCACCGAGCGGGGCGAAGTCGCTGTGCGCGTCGACACCGAGGCGGTGACGGCGGAGACGGTGACGCTGAAGGTCTCCGTGCAGGACACGGGCATCGGAATTCCCGACGACAAGCGCACGCTCATCTTCGACGCCTTCGCCCAGGCGGATGCCTCCACCACGCGCCGGTTCGGCGGAACGGGACTGGGACTCGCGATCTCCCGGAGCCTGGTCGAGCGCATGTCCGGCCGGATCTGGCTCGAGAGCGAGGTCGGCCGGGGCAGCACGTTCCACTTCGCCGTGGAGCTGCGGCGAGCCGAGCAGCCGGTGCCCAAACGCGTGGCCGCGCCGCCCCGCGCGCTGCGGGGGCTGACCGTGCTGGCCGCCGACGACAACGCCACCAACCGGCGGCTGCTCGAAGCGACGCTCACCTCGTGGGGCGTGGCCGCGACGATCGTGGCCGACGGTCGCTCGGCGCTGGCCGCCCTCGAGCAGGCGCGGGCCTCCGGACGCATGTTCCGCCTGGTTCTCCTCGACGCCCGCATGCCGGATCTCGACGGCTTCGCCGTGGCCGAGCGCATCCGGCAGGAGCCGGGGCTGGCGGGCGTGATCGTGATGCTCCTGACGTCGGACGTGATGAGCGGCGATCTCGCCCGCTGCCGCCAGCTCGGGGTCGCGCGCCATCTCGTCAAGCCGCTCTCGCCCTCCGAGCTGCTCAACGCGGTGCTGCTGGCGCTCGGACAATCGCCGGAGGCTCCGTCGCCGCCGGCCCAGGGCCGCGCCGACACCTCGCCTCGCCTGCACGTGCTGGTCGCCGAGGACAATCCGGTCAACCAGGTATTGATCGTGCGCTTGCTCGAAAAGCTGGGCCATCATTCGGTGCTCGCCGGCAACGGCGAGGAGGCCGTGCGCGCCTACGAGACGCGGGCGTTCGATGTGGTCTTGATGGACGTCCAGATGCCTGTGATGGACGGGCTGGCCGCGACGGCGGCGATCCGCGAGCGCGAGGCGCGCGATCCGAGTCGGCGCCGACTGCCGATCATGGCCCTCACCGCCTTTGCGCTGCGCGGCGACCGGGAGCGATGCCTGGCCGCCGGGATGGATGACTACCTCACCAAGCCGATCAAGCCCGACGACCTGGCGGCGGCGCTGAACCGGCTCAGCGGCGACGAGCGGCCGGCCGCGCCCCCGGCGGCGTCAGCGGCCAGCGCGCCGGCGGCCGGGCCGGGATTCGATTTCTCCGCCGCCCTCAGCTATGTCGGCGGTGACCGCGCGCTCCTCGACGAGCTGCTTGCCATCTTCGCCGAGGACGCGCCCGTGCGGATGGACGCGATCCGCCGGGCGATCGCCAGCGGCGACGCCCAGGAGCTGATGCGCGAAGCTCACACGCTGAAGGGCGCCCTGAAAGTGCTGGGCGCGGCGGCGGCGGCGGGGCTGGCGCAGGACCTCGAGACGCGGGGGGGCGACGGCGACCTGAACGGCGCGCGCGAGGCGGGCGCGGCGCTCGAGAGGGCGATGGATCGCCTGACTCAGGAGCTCCTGGCGTCCAGGCGCGGCTGAAGCAAGACCAGCAGATCGTCCGGGCCGACCGCGTCGCCCGGCTCGACGTAGACCTCGACCACCACGGCCTCTTGCTCCGCGATGATGTGCGTCTCCAGCTTCATCGCCTCGATCGCCAGGAGCGTCGCGCCCCGGGCGACGAGCTGACCGGGTCGCACCGCGATTGCGACGACGGTTCCGGCCAGTCCGGCGCTCACGTGCGCGGGATTGCCCGCCTGAGCCCGCGCGCGCGCGGCCCGCGCGGTCGCGGCGGCGGTGGCCACCCGGATCAGCTGCAGCTGGCCGTTCAGCGTCATGAAGAGCGTGACGAACCCGTCCGCGTCCGGGGCCGTGCGCGCCTGCAGACCGATCACGTGCCGCGTCCCGGACGCGACCTCGATCTCGATTTCCTCGCCTTCCTCGAGCCCGTAGAGAAACGCGGGAGTCGGCAGTACCGCGACGTCCCCGAAGCGGCGCCGATGCCGCGCGTAGTCGAGGAACAGCCCCGGGAACAGCAGCGACGACGATAGCTCCCGCTCGCCCACCGGCCGGTGCAGCGCGACCTCGAGATCGCGGCGGCGGGCGGCGAGATTGACCGAGGGCAGGTACGCGGCGGCCCGCCCGTAGATGGCCGGCGCGCCGTTGAGCACCTTCTTCTGCAGCTCCGCCGGGAAGCCCTCGGGCGGGTAGCCGACCTCGCCGCGGAACAGCGCGACGACCGACTTCGGGAAGGCGATGTCGCGTCCCGGGTCCCGCACGTCGTCGCGGCTCAGCCCGTTCGCGACCATGCAGAGCGCCATGTCGGCGACCGCGGTAGACGTCGGGGTGATCTTCACGAGATCGCCGAACAACAAGTTCACCTCGGCGTACCGGCGGCAGATCTCGTCCCACCGGTGCTCGAGCCCCATGCCGCGGGCCTGCGCGCGGAGATTCGTGTACTGCGGCCCCGGCATCTCGTGACGATAGACGTCCGCCGTGCCGCCGCGGATGTCGGCCTCGAACGGCGCGTAGTAGCGACGCACGGTCTCCCAGTAGCGAGACAGGGCCTGCAGGGCTTCGGGGTCCAGCCCGGGATCGAGCGGGGTGCCGGCCAGCGCCGACGCCATCGCGCTGAGATTCGGCTGCGCCGTCAGCCCGCTCATCGCGTCGAGGGCGCCATAGACGGCGTCGGCGCCCGCGTCGATGGCGGCCAGCACGCTGGCGGCGGCGATGCCGCTCGTATCGTGCGTGTCGAAGTGGATGGGCAGCCCCACCTCGTCGCGCAGCGCCTCGACCAGCGCCCGCGCCGCGCGCGGCTTGCACACACCGGCCATGTCCTTGATGCCGAGGACCTGGGCGCCGGCCTTCTCGAGCTGCCGGGCGAGATCGACGTAGTAGCGGAGGCTCCACTTCGGCCGCGCCGTGTCGAACAGATCGCCCGTGTAGCACATCGCCGCCTCGCACAGCGCCCCGGACTGGCGCACGGCGTCGATGGCGACCCGCATGTTGTCGATGCCGTTCAGGGAATCGAAGACCCGGAACAGATCGATGCCCGTACCCGCGGCCTCGGCGATGAAGTGCTGCAGCACGTTGTCGGGATAGCTCGTGTACCCGACCGCGTTCGAGGCCCGGACCATCATCTGTAAAATCACGTTGGGAACCGCCTCGCGCAGACGGGCCAGC
Organism: Actinomycetota bacterium; assembly: GCA_005885325.1. Classification (GTDB taxonomy): domain Bacteria; phylum Actinomycetota; class UBA4738; order UBA4738; family HRBIN12; genus AC-69. The sequence continues at coordinate 9,602 of VAYX01000028.1, read as the reverse complement.
CGCTCCCAGGGGTCCTCGCGCAGGAACCGGAGCATGACGTCGAACGTCGCGCCGCCCCAGCATTCGAGGGAAAAAAGCTGGGGCGCCAGACGGGCGTAGGCCGGCGCGACGGCCAGGAGATCGTGGGTGCGGACCCGCGTCGCCAGCAGCGACTGCTGCGCGTCGCGCATGGTGGTGTCGGTGAAGAGCATGCGCCGTTCCCGGCGCATCTCGGCGACGAATCGCTCCGGACCGAGCTCGCGGAGCCGATCACGGCTGCCCGCGGGGATCGGGCCGTCGACGTCGTAGTCGGGCACGCGCGCCGCCGGCAAGGGCGTCGCCGGGCGCGGGCGCGCACGCATCTCGGCATTGCCGTTGACGATCACGTCGCCCAGGAACTCGAGGAGCCCGGTAGGCCCGTCCGGCCACGGCGTGGCGTCCACGAGCTCCGGCGTCTCGTCGACGAAGCGCGTGGTGTACGCGCCCGACGCGAAGGTGTGATGCGAGATGACGTTGCCGAGGAACTCGAGATTGGTCGCCACCCCTTGAATACGCGTCTCGCCGAGCGCGCGGGCCATGCGCCCGATCGCCTCCTCCGGCGAGTCGCCCCACGCGGTCAGCTTCATGAGCAGGGAGTCGTAGTGCGGCGAGACGACCGCGCCGGTGAGCACGGTTCCGTCGTCGACGCGGATCCCGAAGCCGGCCGGCGTCTGGCACGCGGTGAGCCGACCGTGGGCGGGCGCGAAGCCCCGGGTCGGATCCTCGGTCGTCACGCGACACTGCAGCGCGTGGCCGGAGAGCGTGATCGCCTCCTGCGCCGGCACCCCCGACAAGGGATCGCCGATGCGCGCGCCGGCGGCGATGCGGAGCTGCGCCTTGACGATGTCGATCCCGGTCACCTGCTCGGTGACGGTGTGCTCGACCTGCAGGCGCGGATTGGCCTCGATGAAGTAGAACGCGCCGGTGTCGGCGTCCAGGAGGAACTCGACGCTTCCGGCGTGCGTGTAGCGCGCGGCGCGTGCCAGCGTCAGCGCCGCCGCGCAGAGGCGCCGCCGCTCGACCTCGGTCAGGAGGGGCGCGGGCGCCCGCTCGACGATCTTCTGATGGCGGCGCTGCACCGAGCAATCCCGCTCGAACAGGTGCACCAGGTTCCCGTGGAGATCGCCGAGGATCTGGACCTCGACGTGACGCGCGCGCCGCACGAGCTTCTCGACGTATACCTCGTCGTTGCCGAAGGCGAGCGCGGCTTCGCGTCGCGCCGCCTCCGCGAGCGGCTGGAGCTCCGACGGCGCCGCGACGACCCGGATGCCGCGGCCGCCGCCGCCGTGGCTGGCCTTGAGCATGAGCGGATAGCCGATGCCCTCGGCGATCGCCCGGGCCTCGCCGGGGTCGCGCGGCAGGGGGCCGCTCGCCGGCAGGGTTGGCACGCCCGCCGCCTGCGCCAGCGCGCGCGCGGCGATCTTGTTGCCCAGGGCGCGCATCGCCTCCGGCGTCGGGCCCACGAAGACGATGCCGGCCTGCGCGCACGCGACCGCGAAGTCCGGGCTCTCGGCGAGAAAGCCGTAGCCGGGATGGATGGCGTCCACTCGCGCCCGCAGGGCCACCCGGACGATGGCGTCCACGTCGAGATAGGCGTCGATCGGCGTGCGCTCCGCGCCGACGAGATAGCTCTCGTCCGCGACGAAGCGATGGCGCGCGCCGCGATCCTCGGGTGAGAAGATACCGACCGTGCGCTGATCGAGTTCCCGCGCGGCCCGCATCACGCGGATGGCGATCTCGCCGCGGTTGGCGACGAGCAGGCGGCGGATCGGCGCGGGCACGCGCGCGCCCTACGCCAGGGCCAGCAGCATCTTGAGCCCCAGTGCCCCGATGACGATGGCGAAGACGCGCTTGAGGGTCCGCTCCGACGTCCGGTGCGCCAGCCGCGCCCCGAAGGGCGCCAGCACGATGCTGCCCACGATGAAGCCGATCAGGGCCGGCAGGTAGATGTAGCCGAGGCTCTGCGCGGGGAGTCCCGCGGTTCCCCAGCCGTTCACCAAGTAGCCGATCGAGCCGACCACGGCGATCGGAAAGCCGACGGCCGCCGCCGTGCCGATCGCCATGTGAAAGGGCACGTTACAGAAGACCAGAAACGGGATCGTCAGCGTGGCGCCGCCCATCGCCGCGAGCGCCGAGCACACGCCGATCACGGTTCCGGCGACGAGGATGCCGGCCGGCCCGGGCAGGCGACGCGTCGGCTTGGGCTTCCAGTTGAAGAGCATGCTGGAGGCCATGTAGAGGACGAACACCACGAAGATCACCGCGAGCGGGAACGTGGGAATGTGCCGGGCCAGCAGGGTGCCGAGGCCCGTGCCGACGACGATCCCCGGGATCAGCCGCCGCAGCACGTCCCAGTTGACCGCGCCGTGCTGGTGGTGCGCCCGCAGGCTCGAGATCGACGTGAAGATGACGGTCGCCATGGCCGTCCCGAGCGCGACGTGCAGCATGTGCTCGCGCGGAAAGCCCTGAGCGGCGAACGCCATGGTCGTGAGCGGCACCTGGATGCCTCCGCCTCCCATGCCGAGCATGCCGGCAAAAAAGCCGATGAAGGCGCCGATTGCGACATAGACGAGAAGCCACTGATCGAGTGCCATGGCGGGTACGGCGTGAACTTCGCTCAGTCGACGGAAGGAATCAATGTTCAGGACTGCTGACTTGGTGTTTCAGACTGCCGAATAGCCTCGCCGGTAGGCGCTCGGGGGCCTTCCGGTGATCCGCTGGAAGACGTGCGCGAGGTGCGACGTGTCGCCGAATCCGACCCGCGCCGCGACCGACTCGAGCTTCTCGTCGGTGCTGGCCAGGAGATCCTGGACGATCGTGACGCGGAGCCGGGTGAGGTAGTCCCGTACGCTCAATCCGGTCTCCGCGCGAAACACGTGCGCGAGGTGACTAGGGGAGATCTCGATGACCTCCGCGATGGCGTCGACCGTGAGGTCCTCGTCGAAATGGCGACCGAGGTGGTCGATCGCGCGGGTGACGGACTCACCGAGCTGTGGCCAGGGGCCGGTCATGCTGCTGCCGGGCGAGAGGACGGCGCCGATCCGGCTCACCAGATCGCCGGAGCTCACCGGAGGCCTCAGGACGCCGCGGATGTTCAGGTTTTCCCAGACCGGCTCGGCGCCCAGGTAGGGGTCCTCGCTCACGACGAGGACCGGGCACGCGGGGAGCTGCGCGTTCAGCGCTCCGAGGAAGCGCCCGGCCTCGCCCGGTGAGCGCCCGACGTTGAGCACGACGCACGTCGGCCGGAATCGGAGCATGGCGTTCAGGCCGTCCACGAACGTGCCCGTCATCTCCACGCTCACCGCGCGCGTCAGCGTCACGGCGAGCGTCGCGCGCCAACCCGGGTCGCCGCCCACGAGGAGCAGCCGGTGGGTGCGGGCCGACGGCCCCTCGCGAGGTGAAGGCTCGCGCTCCACGGTCGCGGCGGGCCGGGCGGGACGCTGCCCGATCGCCCCGCGAATCGCGGCGAGCAGCTCCTCTTCCTGGAACGGCTTCGTGAGGTAGTCGGTCGCGCCGAGCTTCATGGCGGCGACTGTCGTCCGCACGGTCTTCACCGCGGTCATCATGATGACCGGAAGATCCGGCGCGAGCGCCTTGATCTCCTGGAGGATCTCGAGCCCGTCGACGTCGGGCATGAGGATGTCGAGCAGCACGAGATCCACGCGCTGCGCGCGGATCGCGCCGAGCGCCGCCCGCCCGTGGGTCGTGACGATCACCTCGAAGTCGGCGTCGAGCACGAGGTGAAGGGCCTCGCGAACGCCGTCGTCGTCGTCGACGACGAGCACGACGGAACGCTCTCGAGGGTCCTTCGGCATTTGCACAGCCAGAGCGTGACACAGGGAATCGCAGTCACATACAGAAATTCGGCAGCCCTGGACATTGACGGCCGCGGCGTAGTCTCCGACTGTGGGCCACACCCGGCCGCCCGGCCCAGACAGGAGAGAACTATGCGACCCCTCGCGTCCCTGCTCATGCTGGTCGCCGCGCTCGCCGCGGTGTGCGCGCCCACATCCGCGCAAGAGACGATTCGGATCGGCATCGGCCACCAGAGCCTGTGTACGGACACCTACTCGGGCGGCATCACCGTCAAACAGCTTGGATTGCTCGACAAGCATCTGCCGCGGTCGGGCAAATACGCCGGCGCGAAGTATGACGTCGTGTGGGAGGACTACACCTCCGGGCCGCCCATCACGAATCAGATGCTCGCGGCCAAGCTCGACATCGGCGTGATGGGCGACTATCCGCTGCTCGTGAACATCGCCCGCTTCCAGGAGATGCAGAGCCTGCGCTCGATCATCGTCTCGATCACCGGCTACAACCTCCAGGGCTCGGGCAACTCGATCGTGGTGCCGGCCGACGCGCCGCTGCACCGATTCGAGGACCTCAAGGGCAAGAAGGTCTCGGTGCCGTTCGGCTCCGCCGCGCACGGCATGCTCCTCAAGGCGCTGGTCGATCGCGGCCTCGGGCTGGACTTCTTCACGCTGATCAACCAGAGCCCGCCCATCGGGGCCACCAGCATCCAGGAGAAAAGGATCGATGCGCACGCCGATTTCTGTCCGTGGGGCGAGCTGATGGAGTTCAAGGGCTTCGCCCGGAAGATCTTCGACGGAAGCCAGGCGTCAATCGCCTACCTGCACGGTCCGGTCGTGCGCAAGGACTTCGCCGACCGGCACCCCGAGATCGTCGTCGCCTATCTCAAGGCCGTCGTCGAGGCCAACGACCCGAGGAGGCGACCACGAAGCAGGAGCAGTGGACGTCCATCCCCAAGGAGGTGCTCTACCTCTACTTCGGGCGCGGCGGCTTTCTCACGCTCGACGCCACCATCAAGGCCCGCTGGGTGGAGGTGCTCAAGTACGACGCCACCGTCCTCCAGAAGATGGGGATCATCAAGCAGGTGGACGTCGAGGGCGTCATCGACGACCGCTTCGTCAAGCAGGCCTACCGGGAGCTCGGCCGCGACTATGCGAAAGAGCAGAAGGCGGTAGTGGCGGGGACGTCTCCGACGGAGCGCACGACGGGTGAGCTGTGGGCGAAGGGCGAGCCCATCAAGGCGTACGGCTCGCTGGCGAGCCTGATGACCGCGCTGCGCGCCGCGGAAGGGGCGGGCAAGGCCGTCAACGCCGCGTACGTCTTCGATTACTCGTCCGGGCTCAAGCTCTTCGCGCACCGGGCCCTTTACGTCGCCGGCGGCAGCCGGGGCGTCGCGCCCGCGTCGCTCGTCGCCTTCGCGTGGAAGGAAGAGGCCGAGACGTTCGCGACCCAGAACGGGGGCAGGGTGCTCTCGCTCGAGGAGGCGAAGAAGCTGGGAGCCGCGAAATAGATGGCCGCGGTGCCCGGCGCGGAA
>VAYX01000028.1:0-4226 GCA_005885325.1 Actinomycetota bacterium | reverse complement strand
CGCCGGCCGGGCGGTGGCGCCGGCGCGCCCGTCGCGCCGCGTCGCTCGGCCTCTTCTTCGCGCTGTGGCACGTCGCGACCGAATCGGACCTCGCCTTCTACGTGCGCTTCCAGAACATTCCGACGCCGGCGGAGGTTCTCGCCGAGGCGGTGGACCTGTTCGGGACGGCCGGCTTCTACGTGCATATCCTCGCGAGCCTCGAGCGCATCTGGCTCGGCTTCGCCATCGCGGGCGCGCTCGGGATCGGGCTCGGGCTCCTCATCGGGTGGTTCCGGTTCGCCGAGGACACGCTGCTCCCGCCCATCGAGCTGCTTCGCCCCATCCCGGCGGTCGCGTGGGTTCCGCTCAGCATCATGCTCTGGCCCACCGAGCGCTCGAGCATCGTCTTCATCACCGCGCTCGGCGCGTTCTTCCCGATCGTCCTGAACACGATTCACGGCGTGGAGGGCATCGACCGCCAGCTCGTTCGCGCCGCCACCAGCCTCGGCGCCGGCCGCGCCGCGATCTTTCGCGAGGTCGTCATCCCGGGAGCGCTGCCGTCCATCGTGACAGGACTCTCGGTGGGCATGGGCGTGTCGTGGCTCTGCCTCATCTCGGCCGAGATGATCTCGGGACAGTTCGGAGTCGGCTACTTCACCTGGGTCGCCTACGGCATCGTGAAGTACTCGCAGATCGTGGTCGGCATGCTGGTCATCGGAGTGCTCGGGATGGTGTCGAGCGTGCTCATCCGGGCGATCGGCGCGCGCTGCATGCCGTGGCTGCCCCGTCGGGTGAAGGACGGAGCCTGAGGGACACGACGTGACGGATGACAGCACCGGCCGGATCGAGATCGACGACCTCTCCATCGCCTACGGCGTCAACGGCCGGCGCGTGGAAGCGGTCCGGCGGTTCACGCTGACGACCACGCCCGGCGAGTTCGTGGCGCTGCTCGGCCCCTCGGGCTGCGGCAAGACGACCGTGCTCAACGCGGTGGCGGGCTTCGTCCAGCCGAGCAACGGGACGGTCGTGGTGGACGGCGAGCCGGTCCAGGGGCCCGGCGCCGATCGAGGGATGGTCTTCCAGCAGCCCTCGCTGTTCCCGTGGAAGACCGTGCTCGGCAACGTCGAGTTCGGCCTCAAGATGCGCGGGATCAAGAAGACGCTGCGCACCTCTCGGGCCCACGCCTACCTGAGCCTCGTCGGCCTCACCGGCTTCGAGGACGCGTATCCCGCCGAGCTCAGCGGTGGGATGCAGCAGCGCGTCGGCATCGCCCGCACGCTCGTGAACCGGCCGCGCGTCATGCTCATGGACGAGCCGTTCGGCGCGCTGGACGCGCAGACACGGCTGGCCATGCAGGAGCTCTTGCTCGACGTCTGGCGTGAGGTGCGCACGACGGTGATCTTCGTCACTCACGACATCGACGAGGCGCTCTTTCTCGCCGATCGGGTCGTCGTGATGACGGCTCGGCCGGGCGAGATCCGCGACGTGGTGACGGTGAAGCTCGCCCGGCCGCGCGCCGCCGAGGTCATCGCCACGGCCGAGTTCATGGCCCTCAAGGCGCGCGTTTTCGCCCAGGTGCGGGAGGAGAGCGCCCGGGTCCTGCCGGGGCGGCGGCGATGAGGACGCTCTCGGCGCTGGCGCGCCGACTCGCGACCCGCCGATGGACGGTGGCGGCGGCGACGCTGGCCGTCTTCGGGCTCTACCAGGCGACGATCCTCGGAATCCTGGTCGCCGGGCTCGGCGGCGTCCCGAACTACGTTCGTCTCTACCCGGTGTGGGAGAACGCCCGCCGCATCGTCCGGCTCACACCGTCCGCCGCCGACGCCGTCACGCTGATCGCGCGCGAGCCCCTGGTCGAGTACGGGCGCCGGCATCCCGTCTTCGGCGTGGCGGTGTGGAGCTTCGAGCTGACGTGGTCGAGCCTGCTCTTCTTCCTCTCGTTCTCCGGGCTCATCGGGCTGTACCTCGCGATCGGCGGCGCGACCACCCGGTGGAGCGCGATGAGCTCGCTGAGCGGCGCCAGCGTCGTCGGCCTGCTCGGCGCCAGCGTGTCCTCGCTCACGCATTGCGGGCTCGGCTCCTTCGGCGTGCTGCTCGCCGTCGCGGGCGTCTCGGCCGCCTCGATCCAGTGGTTCTCTCGCCTCGAGCCCGTGCTCGTCCCGGCCGGGTACGCGCTCATCGTGCTCGCCATCGCCGCGCGCGCGAAAGGGCTCGCGGTGGAGTGGACGGCGGCCCCGGCATGAGGACACTGGCGGCGGTGCTCGCGTGCGTGCTGCTGGCCGCCTGCTCGCGGGGGCGGGCGGAGATGATGCCGTCGTTCACGCTGGTCGACCAGGCCGGGGCGACCGTGAAGTCCGAGAGCCTCCGCGGCCGCGTCCTCGTCGTCAGCTTCGTCTTCACGACGTGCGCAGAGGCGTGTCCCTTGATCACCGCGCAGCTTGCGCGCACGCAGGGCCGGGTTCGCAGCGAAAAGCTCGACGCGCGCGTGCGCTTCGTCTCCATCACGCTCGATCCGCTCACCGATCGCCCGGAGGTGCTGCGCCGCTACGCCGACAGCTACGGTATCGACCTGGCGAGCTGGCACCTCCTGACCGGCGCGTCGGACGACGTGAGCCGCGTGATCCGCGCCTTCGGCCTCAACGCCCTCGCGCGCGAGCGGATCGTGCACGGAAGCCTGGTGGTGCTGGTCGACGCCGAGGGCCGGATCGCCGAGCGGCGCACCGACCTCGAGCTGGATCCCGACCGGCTGCTCGCGTCCCTCCGCAGGCTCCTCGGCTGACGCGCGGCGGGGTACACTATCGCCCGGCATGCGACTGGGCGTTCTCATTCCGACCCGTGGTGTGGTCATGCAGTCGGCCGAGCGGCCTGCCGTCGAGGAGTGCTGGACGATGGCGCGGCTCGCCGACCGCGCGGGCTACGACGCCGTCTGGGTGGGCGACAGCATCGTCGCCAAGCCGCGGCTCGAGCCCCTGACGACCCTCGCGTACCTGGCCGGCATCACGACGCGCGTGCGGCTCGGAACGGCCGTCCTCCTGCCCGCGCTGCGGCACCCGGTCGTGCTCGCCCACCAGATCGCCAACGTCGACCAGATCTCGCGGGGCCGCGTGGTGCTCGGCCTCGGCGTGGGCTGGAGCCTGCCGTCGGCCGAGCGGGAGTGGGCGGCGTGCGGCGCCGACCACAAGCGCCGCGTCCGGCGCCTCGAGGATCACGTCGAGATCTGGCGGATGCTCTGGAGCGGCAAGCCGGTGACCCATCGCCGTGGCGACGTGGAGCTCAGCGACCACACGATCGGTCCCTTGCCGTGGAACGCGGCCGGCCCGCCCGTCCTCATCACCGCGGCGAACCGCGGAGAGATGCTCCCCGCGCAGTTCGACCGGTTCGGCCGGCTCGGGGACGGCATCATCACCACCTACGTGCACGCCGAGGAATGCCGTCTCGTGCGCGAGCGCGCCGAGGAGGCGCTGGCGCGCCACGGGCGCGCCGGCACGCGATTCGAGCTCTGCGTGTACACGACGGTCAGAATGGAGAACGATCCCGGCACCGCCGAGCGGGTCACCACCGAGTTCCTCGCCACCTACTACGGTGGCGGTGTGCACTCGCGGGGGACGATGGGCCTCGGGCCCGCCGACGTGGTGATCGCCGCGCTCGAACGGTACGCGGCGGCCGGGGTCAGCGACCTGTGCATCCGGTTCGTGGGCGACGATCAGCTCGCCCAGCTCGAGCGCTTCACCGCCGAGGTCCTGCCCGCCCTTCGCCAGACCGGGCGGCCTGGATCTTCTCGCCCGCATCTACCGGCCGAAGGGCGAGGCGGAGTTGCCGCTGGCGGCGCTGGTCGACGTGCACGGTGGAGCGTGGAGCCGCAACGACCGGACGTCCGGCGCCGTGCACTGCCGGGGGCTTGCGGCGGCGGGCCTGCTCGTGGTGTCGCTCGACTTTCGCCAGGGCTCGGCGCACAAGCATCCGGCCGCCAGCGCCGACGTGGCGGCGGGCGTGCGCTACGTCCGCGCTCACGCGCGGCGCCTCGGCGTCGATCCGCGACGGGTCGGGATCGTCGGGAGCTCGAGCGGCGGCCAGCTGGCGCTGCTCGCCGGGCTCAAGCCCGGCGTCCCCGAGCACGCCGGCACTCCGATCGTCACGCCCGACGGCTCGGTCGACGCCGGCCCCGGCGACGAATCGGTCGCGTTCGTCATCGCCCTCTATCCCGTCGCGGATCCGCTGGCGCGTTTCCGCTACGTGGTCGGCCGGCA
>VAYX01000027.1 GCA_005885325.1 Actinomycetota bacterium | reverse complement strand
CGGGTGATGACCATGTCCCGGGCGAACTCCTCCAGGCCTTGGTCCTCAGACGGACCCGCCGAGGCCACCAGCAGCCGGATCGAGTTGGTGCCGAGATCCACCACGCCCACCCGGCCGGGCTTCTCCTCGGGATGGACCGGCTCGATCTCACCCGCCACCCAGGCGCCGATGGGGTCCCGGCCGCCGGCCAGGTGGTTGGCGTAATGGGCGTGCAAGCATTTCACCCCTCGCGACGCTCCCCCCACCCCGCCCCATTCGAGGGCCTGTGGGAACCCTCGGGAACGTTCCCGCGCGTACTCCTCGTGTGCGACGGCGAGCGCGGTCGCCAGCGCCTCGTCCTTCTCCGCCCGGGCGTTCCATGTGCGGATCCAGGCCTGGGATTCGAGGCGGGCGGCGGCCTTCCCCGCGACGGGACAGGTCAGCCAGAACAGGGTGGGGAAGGGGTGGCCGTCCCGGTCGATCGGCGCGTTCCGGATCACCAGCGGGTGCCCGCCCGGGCACCGAGCCATCACGGTGAAGGAGACCGTGGGTTCGCGGCCGAGCCGCTCACGGACGATCGAGAGGTCGCTTCCCCGGAGCTCGCCCACGGGGGGCGCTACTTGCGCTTGTGCTCGACGGAGCGCTTGAAGTCGACCTGGCGCTCCTCGCTCTGGCGCATGAACTTCTTGAGCATGGACTCGAACCCCGGGTCGCTCCCCCTGCGGGGGCGAGGGGGTGCCGGATCCTGGAGGGCCTTGATGGAGAGGTCGATCTTGCCGTCCTCCTTGATGGCGATGACCTTCGCCTGGACGACGTCGCTCTCCCGGAGGTGCTCATGGACGTCCTTGACGTAGTTCCGGTCGATCTCGGAGATGTGCACAAGTCCGACCTTGCCCCCCTCCAGGGTCAGGAAGGCCCCGTAGGGGGTGATTCGAGACACGGTCCCGTCGACGACCGCGCCAACCTCGAGATCAGCGATCTTGGCTCCTTTCCACAGCCCGGGGGGCAGTTTTCCACACCCCGGACGTCAGGCGAACGGCCACTATCCCACCCCCTCGATTGCAGCGTCAAGCACCCCCGATAGGAAGAGGTCGGGCGCGAAGGTGCCCTCGGGGCGGGCCAGGGCTCCGGCTCCGGCTCGGGGTGGTGCTGGGGCTCCGGCAAGCAGGAAGGGGCGGATCGGGTCAGGTCTGGTCAGGTCAGGTCAGGTCTGGTCACGTCTGGTGGACGTGTACGCCGTTGGGTGTGGACGGGTTGTGGTTGATCGAGATCGCTCGGCCCCTGCACTCGGAACGGCCCGGAGCACTCGACGACCTCGCCCGGCGGGTCGGCAAGCTGTGGTGCCACGCGCCGGAGCCCGATTGCCCCGACTGCCTTAGCGTTCCTGCTGCGAGGAAGCGGTCGCCGGATCGGGGAACACCAGAGCCCCCCAACTGGAGTAAAGGCCGAGTGGCGCAGGCAATGCCGCCCGGCCACTTCACCCGTCGTGATCAGTTACTTGGGACCGGGACCAACGACCGAGCAGCGGTAGAACTCCTCGGTGTCGGTGAGGGTGATCTCCCCACTCGTTGCGGCGGCGAGGACGTCGGTATCCGAGGTGAGTTGCACGGGCTGGAAACCCGGGTTGAAGTTGATCTGGACCTCCTCCCAGATCGGGTTGAACCCATCACCTTGGATCGCGTCTAGGACCGAGACGAAGTTCAAGCCCGAAGCCTCGCACGCGTCGCACTGGTAGATGATGTTGAAGGAGGGGTTGTTGTGAAGATCGGGCGTCAGCAGCTTGAAGTTGATCGTGAACAGCTTCCCATCGTAGTAGGCGGGCATGTTCCCGCCTGAGCCGTTGGTGCTGGCGGCGTGTGCCACACCACCCATCGAGGCCAGCAAGGCGGCTCCCAGCGCCGCGGACAGAACCCGTCGAAGCATGACGTCACCTCCTGCTTGGAACCTGCGATCATCGAACGGACCGAACCGACTCGTCCTTACCTCCTCTCGATGTCGCCACGACACCCCGTGTGGGGTCTACGAACGAGAACGCGAGGAGATTGCGGAACCTCTCGGCTTCGCCGACCACGCCGACGTGGGGGCCTGACGCCAGGAGCCGATCAATCGGTGCCTGGCAGGAACGAACCTGAGCCCGAATGGAGCCCAGCTAAGCGGAAGCCATTCCCTTGTGCCTCTGCATTGCGTCGTTCATCACATTCGACGCTTCCGCATAGAGGGGCGCCGCTGTGGACGTCAACCAATCATCCCAGTCCAGGCACCGCGAGACTGCTTAGCAAGTCATCCAGAGGTGTACGAGTGCGGCAGCAGACTGACGCTGGTGATCGGCGGTTCGGACTTCAAGGGTTCCCCCGAGTGGTGGCGGTAGCCATGTTCGCCGGATCAGCAGGGAGCGGGTTCGGTGTTGCCGGTACGAGACCCGGTCACGAAGGCGATCTCGCCCTCGTGCACCATCCCCAAGCACTCGCGGGCCAGGCGCTCCTTCTCGGCCGGGTCGTGGAGCCGGACGATATCCGCCTGGAGCGCGGCGTTGGCCCGTTCGAGACCCTGGGTCTTGCGCTGGAGTTCCGCGATGTGACCGCGTTCGGACAGGTACATCCGTGATGGGGCCGCGGTGAACACCGCGAGGAAGGTCAGCACGATGAGGAGGAACCCGGCCCGGCCGGTGAGGCGAGGCCGGGAACGGTCCGCGGTCGCGGCTCGGACCGTCATGACGGCGCTCGGCTGAGGGCGGCGCCACCGGCGTACCGTGCCGCGTCTCCCAGCAGGCCCTCGATCCGAAGCAGCCGGTTGTACTTGGCGGTTCGCTCGGCGCGGGCCGGTGCCCCGCTCTTGATCTGCCCCGCGTCGAGGGCCACGGCGAGATCGGCGATCGTGGTGTCCTCCGTCTCGCCCGACCGGTGCGACACGACCACCCCGTACCCGTTCCGCGCGGCGAGCTGCATCACGTCCATGGTCTCGGTGAGCGTGCCGATCTGGTTCACCTTGATCAGGATGGCCGTGGCCACGTTTTCCCGGAGCCCCCGCTCGAGCCGCTCGGGGTTGGTCACGAACAGGTCGTCTCCGACGAGCTGGCATCTCGAGCCGAGCTCGGCCGTGAGCCTGGCCCAGCCGTCCCAGTCGTCCTCGGCCAGGCCGTCCTCGATCGAGACCACCGGGAACGAGTCCAGCAGCCCCCGGTAGAACGCGATCATGTCGTCGCTGCTTCGGTCGGCTCCCTCCAGCCGATACGTGCCGTTCCGGTACAGCTCGGAGGAGGCCGGGTCCATGGCCAGCGCGACCTCATCCCCCGGCTCCAGGCCGGTCTTCTCGATGGCCCGGACCAAGAACTCGAGGGCCTCGGACGCCGTGGCGATCTGCGGGGCGAAGCCCCCTTCGTCGCCGACCCCGGTGGCCAAGCCCTTGTCCTTCAGCAGACCCTGGAGCGCGTGGTAGATCTCCGAACCCCACCGGAGCGCTTCGGAGAACGACGCCGCCCCGACGGGAGCCAGCATGAACTCCTGGAGCTCGAGCTCGTTGTCGGCGTGGACGCCGCCGTTGATGACGTTCATCAGCGGCACCGGCAGCACGTGGGCGCCGGGTCCTCCGAGATAGCGGTACAGCGGCAGGCCGAGGCTCGCCGCCGCGGCGTGAGCGGTAGCCAGCGAGACGCCGAGCATCGCGTTGGCGCCGAGGCTCGACTTGTCGGCGGTGCCGTCGAGGTCGAGCAGTCGGGCGTCGAGCCCCCGTTGGTCCAGCCCGTCGAGGCCCTCGATCGCGGGGCCGATCACGTTCACGACGTTCTCGACGGCCCGCAGGACCCCCTTGCCCCCGTAGCGTCCGGCGTCACCGTCCCGGAGCTCGAGCGCCTCGTGGGCGCCGGTGGAGGCTCCCGAGGGGACCGCGGCCCTCCCGGCGGCGCCGTCGTCGAGGAACACGTCCACCTCGACGGTCGGGTTCCCTCTGGAGTCCAGGATCTCGCGCGCGGCCAGGGAGGCGATGGCAGGCATCGGGGGGAAGATTCTAGAGCGGCCGTGACGGCGAAGCGGCCAATTCGAGCGGTGAAGTCCCGGCTCGCCCTTCGGCAGCTGAAGCTACGCCGCGGGGTCGGAGCCCGAAGCGTGGCTGGAGGATTCGGGAAGGACGACCACCCGTCCCCGCCCCTGCTGCTTCGCCTCGTACAGCGCGGCGTCGGCCCGAGCCAGGAATTGCTCCGCGCCGGTGAGGCGATCCCATTCGGCCACGCCGATCGAACAGCGAGCGGAGGGGACGGCCGCACGCAGGCGCTGGGAGATGGCCGCGCCCATCTCGAGGGTGCATCCCGGCAGGAGCACGGCGAACTCATCGCCACCCATCCGCCCGAGCACGTCGCTCACGCGGAGGATGGCCTGCCAGGCCGCCGCGGCCTCCTTCAGGAGGAGGTCGCCGGCCTGGTGGCCGTTGCGGTCGTTGTATCCCTTGAAGTCGTCGAGGTCCATGACCGCGACGGTGACGGGCATGCCCTCTTGCTGGGCCCACGTCAACGCGCGCGACAGCTCCTCGTCCCACGCCCGCCGGTTCGCCGCTCCGGTGAGGGGGTCCGTTCCGGCCAGCAGCCGGAGCCGGCTGGTCTGGCTCCGCAGCTGAGTGAAGAACCGGTTGAGGACGAAGCCGATCGAGCCGCCGATCGAGACCATGGCGATGGCCCGCACCCAATCCTGGTCCGTCGAGCCCTGGGAGAACAGGGGGATGGCCAGTGCGGCCGCCGCGCCGGCCACCGTCACGCCGAGCTCGAGGACCGTTCCATACACCGCAACCCACAGCACGGGAAGGAGCGCGAGCTGCGCGAAGGTCGAGTCCGCTCCCCCGGTCGCCTGCCGAGCCAGGACGGCGACCACCAGGTAGACGAACGGCAACGCCCGGTGCACGACCGAGGGGAGCCGGTCCCAGGGGACCAGGATGATGGCCGCAACGGTGAGCGCTGCGAGCGTCGAGGCCTGGAGGAGGCCACCGGTCCTTCCCGGCGAGACCTGCCGGGTGGCCATCGACATGAACCCCAGCAGGACCGCGCCCACCAGGCATCCGACCTGGCGGAACAGGGACTCCCGGCTGAGGGGGTCGGTGCGCCGCTGCGTGGTGGGGCTGGCCTGCGTGGTCGTCACCGCGTCCCCTTGCTCGTCCTCGTCTCCGCGAGTGGCCCGAATCCGTCACGCTCGGGCCATCCACGAGGGTTATCGGCAAGTAGGCCGCCGCGGGACGAGTCCCCCGCCGAACGATTTCGCTCCGCCCCGGCGGCCGATGCCGCCGGTCCACCACTCGGGGGACGTTCGCGCTCAGCCCTGTCGGTAGTAGGCCAGGAGCTCCTCCTCGTCCAGCGCGGCCAAGTCCACGCCTTCCCGGCGGGCCCGGGCCAGGAGCCGTTCGTACCGATCGGCGAACTTCGTCGTGGTGCGTCGGAGCGCGCTCTCGGGGTCCACTCCCAACCTGCGGGCCACGGCCGCCGCGGCGAACAGCACGTCGCCCAGTTCCTCCTCCGCTTCCTCCGGGGTCCCGGCGGCGGCCAGCTCCTCGACCTCCTCGCGCAGCTTCCCCATCGCTCCGTCGGTGGTCCGCCAGTCGAAGCCCCAACCGGCGGCGCGCCGTTGCACCTTCGATGCCCTGGCCAGAGCGGGAAGCGTGGGTGGGATGTCGTCCTCGACGGGACGCTCCCCCGTCTCCTCCGCCTTGATCTGCTCCCAGTTCACCAGGACCTCGTCGGCGCCGGACACTTGCACCTCACCGAAGACGTGCGGATGGCGCCGGATCAGCTTCTCCACGATGCCCTGCGCCACGTCATCCACGTCGAACGTCCCCTCCTCGGCCGCCATCTGCGCGTGGAACACCACCTGGAGGAGCACGTCCCCGAGCTCGTCGCGAAGCCGGTCCGGGTCGCCGGCATCGATCGCGTCCAGCACCTCGTGGGTCTCCTCCAACAGGTGTCGGGCCAACGTGCGGTGGCTCTGTTCGTGGTCCCAGGGGCATCCGCCCGGGCCCCGGAGCCGGGCCATGACCCGGACCAGGTCGAGCAGCCGCTCGCCCTGCCGGCTCGACGGGACGGGGCCCTCGGGAACCGCGGATAGCGGATCGCGGCTGGGCCGGCCGGTCACGGCGAGGCGGCGGCCGTCGGTGAGCTCGACGGCGTCGGCGACCCCGTGGCGGTGCTCCTGATCGGCTCGACGTTCCCCGTCGAAGGGTCGAACCGCCCGTACTTCGGGTTCACGGTGATGTCACGGCTGCCGAGCTGCTCCTGCAGCCAGTCGGTGAACGCCTTCGCCCGGAGCGGCCCGGCCAATCGGTCCCGCACCTGGTCGAATGGCTGCACGTCGACGCTCACCAGCTGGATGATGTGCCACCCGAACTCGGTATGGATCGGTTCGCTGATCTGGCCCGGCTTGAGCGCCAGAGCCGCCTGGACGAACGTGGCGTTGAGCCCGGACGCCTGGAGGGTCCCGAGGTCGCCCCCGTTCGGCGCGGATCCCGTGTCGATCGAGTTCTGCTCGGCCAGCCGGCCGAAGTTCTGCGCGGTCACCTGCTGCTCTATGCGAAGGGCCTGCGCTTTCGTCTCGACCAGGATGTGCTTCGCGTGGATCTGGGTGAACTGGAGCCGCTGCTCCTGGTAGAGCTGGCGGAGCTGCGCGTCGTCCACGCTGGACGTCGCCACCGCCGTCTCGACCTCGTTGAACAGCAGGATCCGGCCGACGATCTCGGTGAGATCCCGCTGGGTGAGGTCCTCCGCGGCGAGTTGCTGATCGAGGGTGTCGCCCAGCGCGGACCGAAGGCCCGTCAGCGACTTCGTCACCTCCGCCTTGTCCACCGTGATGTGGTGGTCACTCGCGTACCCCTTCACCAGGTCCTCCTGGATCAGGGTGGTCAAGGTGAATCGGGCGCAGGCGGACTGCGCCGTCTCGCCCCCGATGGGCTGCCCGCACGGGGCCTGGTTGATCGCGGACAGGAACCGGAACGCCGAGATGTCCTGGGCCAGTTGGTCATCGGTGATGCGGTCGTCGCCGACGGTCGCGGCGGGCGGCGCTACGGCGCCGCACGCCGCGAGCAGGACGCTCAGCGTGATCGCGACGAACGAGAGGCGAAGGAGGGGACGGGGGATCACCGGCCGATTCTAGCAACGCCCCCTCGCAGCCCCGGCCGGTTCGAGGTGGGAGCGGCTCCCGTGGCCGGGAGCCGCTCCCGAAAAAGGCTCAGACCCAGCGCGTGTCGACCCCGCCACCGCCGTTGTCACAGATGGCCTCGACCTCGTGGATCGAGTCGTACGGGAAACCGAGATCCTCGTACGCCTTGGCCACGGTGGCCTTCGCCGGGGCCTCCCACTCGCACACCACCTTTCCCTCCTTGAAGCTGGTGTACGCACGGAGGAATCGCGCCTCCTCCTGCTTCTCCAGGGCCGGCGTGGCCCCGGCGAGCATCTCCCGGGTGAATCCGGGGATCGTGTGCAGACCGATGTACCTGGCCATCGTGTCCTCCTTCCTCCGCGACCGGTTCGCCCCGGCCGACGGAGGCACGGTACGGGTGCGGCGTTCCCCAGTCGTTCCCTACGACGGGGCGCTACGACGGGGCGCTCGATCTCGCAAGGTCCCGGACCCGGCCAGCCCAGTAGGGCTGGCCTCCCCGATCGAACAGGGCCGCCGCCGAGCTGAACCGTTCCGTCGCGATCTCGGCATCCCCGGCGGCCCGGGCCGCCCAGCCGTGGGCGGCCTCCGACATGGCCAACCATGCCGAGCTCTGGAAGGACGCCGCCACCTTGGCCGCGGCCTCGGCGTGGGCGGACGCGCCCCCGGCGTCCCCCGATGCCGTCCCCGCCTCGGCCGCCACGGGTGCAGGAGCGCGCTGCACGTGGGGCAGTCGCCGTACCGAGCCGCTGCGGCATCGGCCGATCGCACGGCTCGGACCGCGGCGCGATGGTCGCCTCGCTCCAGAGCGGCCAGCGCGGCGGTCGCGTACAGCCGGCCCCACAGGTGACTCGCCATCGGGGACACCGTGGCGATCGTCATCCCCCGCCGAATGTGGACGTCGGCGGCGTCCGGGTTGCCGCGATAGACCTCGAGCTCGGCCAGGCGCTGCCAGGGCAGCGCTCCCGACCGTGTCCCGAACTCCGCGTGGATCTCGCCGCTTCGCTCCAGGCATCCGGCGGCCTCGTCGAAGTGCCCGCGCAACAACAGCGACTCGCCCAGGAGGCACCACGCGAAGGCCTCCGCTCGTCTCGCGCCTCGGGTCTGCGCCAGGTCGAGGGTCGAGCGAGCGAACTCCTCCACGCCCTGGAACAGGTCGTCGCCGTACAGGTGGTACTGACCGATGCAATGGTGCAGGTCGAGCACGCGAGCGAGCCGAGCGTCGCCCTCGGCCCTCGAACCGACCCGCAGGATCTCCGCGTGGAGTCCCGCCCGCCACTCTCCTCGGACGTGGTGCACGATGGCCAGGGATTCGTTGGCCGCCGGGATGTCCGACTCGTCACCGTGACGTTCCGCGAGCAGCAAGCTCTCTTCGGCGGCGTGGAGCGCTTCGGCCGGAGACCCCAGCTCGCAGAGGAGCTTGGCCCGCAGGGCCAGCAGCCGGCCCCGTTCCGCTTCGTCCCCCGCCGGCGTGGCCTCGGCCGCAGCGAGGTGGCGTTCGACCGCGTCCGCCCGATGCTCCACGAGGAACGCCGTCGCGATCTTCCGGTGGAGGCGGACTGCCACGCTCGGGTCGTCGCGGTCCGGATGCTCCCGCATCGCTTCCTCGAACGCGCGCGCCGCTCCGTCCCCATCGCCGGAGACCAGGCGGAGATCACCCACCCGCTCCCAGAGCTCGGTGGTGACCCGTGG
>VAYX01000026.1 GCA_005885325.1 Actinomycetota bacterium | reverse complement strand
CGCGGTGTCGCGCGAGACCGCGGCGCCCGAAGAGCGGCCCGCCGCCGAACCGGCCGCGCCGGCGCCGGCGGCGATCCCCACGCCACAGCTGGCACCCGCTCCTGCCGTGGCGGGTGGCGGCGAGGAAGTCGTGCCCATGACCGTCGTTCGAAAGGCCATCGCCGAGCACATGGCCCGGAGCCTCCAGGTTTCGGCCAGGGCCTGGAACATGGTCGAGGTCGACATGGAGAAGATCGCGCGCATCCGTACCTCGGCCAAGGGGGCGTTCACGGCGCGGGAGGGTTTCAACCTGACCTACATGCCGTTCCTGGCCCGGGCGGTGGTCGATGCACTGCTCGCCCACCCACTGGTGAACAGTGAGCTGCGAGGCGAGGAGATCGTCGTCAAGCACTATGTCAACCTGGGGATCGCCGTCTCGTACGACCAAGGCCTGATCGTTCCGGTGGTGAAAGGGGCCGACGGGATGAACCTCATCGGGCTGGCCCGGGCGATCAACGACCTGGCGACGCGAGCCCGGGCCCATCAGCTGAAGCCCGACGAGGTCCACGGGGGGACGTTCACCATCACCAATCCCGGCCCGTTCGGGTCCATCCTGTCGGTCCCGATCATCAATCAACCGCAGACGGGCATCCTCGCGTTCGACGCCGTCGTGAAGCGCCCGGTGGTCATCGATGACGCGATCGCCGTCCGGCACATGGTGTACGTCTCGATGTCGTGGGACCACCGGGTGATCGACGGCGCGGAGGCCTCCCAGTTCCTGGCCCGGATCAAGGAGAACATGGAGACCTGGGACTGGACCGAGGACCTGGGCCTGTGATGCCGCGACCCGGATGGCTCGTCCGGCCTCCGGAGCCGGTCCCGTACGCCGACGCGAACGAGGCCATGCACGACCTGGCTCGTCGGCGCCTCACCGGGGAGATCCCCGACACATTGGTCCTCCTTGAACACCCGCCCGTCTACACGGCGGGGCGACGATGGAAGCCCGAGCACATCGTGTGGAACGAGGAGCGGATCCGTGCCGCCGGGGCCGAGCTGCACTTCATCGACCGGGGCGGGAGCCTCACCTTCCACGGCCCCGGACAGCTGGTGGGCTATCCGATCGTGGACATCGGCACGAAGCCCGACGCGATCGGGTACGTCCGCAGCCTCGAGGAGGTCGTGATCCGGGCCGCCGCCGACGTCGGTGTGGAACTGCACCGGAACCAAGTCCAGACGGGCGTCTGGTCCGGCGAACGAAAGGTGTGCGCCATCGGCGTTCGCCTGATGCGAGCCCGCATCACCCTTCACGGGTTCGCGCTGAACTGCACCACCGACCTGTCGTGGTACGACGCCATCGTGCCGTGCGGACTGGCGGACGAAGGGGTCGCCTCGCTGTCGCAGCTCGCCGGGCGGGACATCAGCGTCGCCGACATGACGCTCCCGGTCCTTCGCCACTTCGAACGGGTCTTCGGCCTCGAGCTCGAGTCGTGCGCGGACGAGACCGATTCGTTCGCGTTGCCGACGGTTCAGGCGTCGGCGACGATCGCGTAACGGGGCACGCGCTCCAGCCATCCCAGGACCGGCGGTGAGCCGGCCCGATGTGCCCACTCCACGTCGCGCAGCCGGTACAGGCGGACGGCACGCCACCCCGCCTCGACCGCGGCCTCGATGACCGGTCTCGGCGAGTCCAACTGGGCGAGCGGCAGCGAGGACAGGATCTGGGGGTCGTACGGCGCGTGGTGGTCCGGCGGCATCCCGTACAGGCGGCGGACGAGTTCGATGGCCGCTTCCCTGCCTCGGCCGACCAAGCCCGAGGCGCCCCATGCCCCTTCGAACAGGACGACCTGGCCCGCCGGCGCCACCTCGTGCCAGGCCCGAAGCGACCGTACCGGATCCGGGGCCGTCCACAGCACGTGCCGCTCGATCACCGCGTCGAAGGGACCGGCGGGCGGCGCCTCGGCCGGCCCCACGACGAACTCGATGTCGAGCCCCTGGGCTTCCGCTTTCGCTCGGGCACGGTCCAGCATGCCCGGCGAGAGATCGACCGCCGTGACCCGATGCCCCAGCTCCGCGGCGAGGAGGCTCAAGGCACCGGTGCCCGCCCCCACGTCGAGGACCCGGGCCGGCGGCACCGGCAGGAGCCGCTGGAGCGCGGCCCGCCACGCTGCCGCCTCCACCGGGTCGGTCATGGCGTGTGAGGCCGAACGGTCGTACGTGCCGGCGTCCCGGTCCCACCACTCGCGGATGCGGTCGTGGACGTCGGCCATGCGCAACTCCTAGAAGAGGGCGTTCGCCAGCTTCCGGCGGTAGTCCACCACGAGCGGGTCGTCCTCGCCGAGCACCGCGAAGACGTCGAGCATCGCCTGGCGCGCCTCGGGATCGTCGACCACCGCCGCCAGCATCCCGTCGAGCGCTTCCCGCCACTTGCCCTGCGCCGCGAGGCGCTTCGCCGAGGCCAGCGTGCCGGGGCCTTCCACCGTCGCCCACTCGGCAACGCGCAGCTCGGCGAGCAAACGCTCGGCCTCGGGATCGGGAAGGAGTGGCGTCAGCGACTCCGTCGCCGCCTCGGCGTCCCCTCGCTCGGCGAGGATCCGGCCAAGCCCCAGCCGGGCCCCGCGGTTGCCCGGATCGGACGCCAGGACCTCCCGGTACCGTCGCTCGGCGTCGGCCACGTCACCCGATCGCTCCTCCTCGAGCGCCTCCTGCGCGGCGAGATCGGCCTCCGACGGAAGCAACCGATCCACGAACTCGTTCACCATGGGCTCGGGGACGGCGCCGATGAACCCGTCGACCGGCCTTCCGTCGCGGAACGCGATCACGGTCGGGATGCTCTGCACCCCGAACTGCCCGGCGGTGTACGGGTTCGCGTCCACGTCGATCTTGGCCAGCAGGACCTGCCCGCCTCGCTGTTCTGCCGCGCGTTCCAGGATTGGGCTCAGGGTCCGGCAGGGCCCGCACCACGACGCCCACAGGTCGACCACGACCGGGCGGCGCTTCGATTCCTCGATCACCTTTTCCATGAAGTCGGCGTCGGTCACGTCCAAGACGACCGGCTGCCGCTCCACGATCTGTTCTGCCATCTGTTCCATCTCCATGTCTCCTATCTAGGGTACCTTCGCTCGCTTCAAGAGCAGGGCGTTGACCGCCACCAGCACGCTCGACCCAGACATCGACAGGGCAGCGATCTCGGGACGCAGGGTGAGCCCGGCCCAGGCGAACGCTCCGCCGGCGATGGGGAGCGCCAGCGTGTTGTAGCCGACGGCCCATCCCAGGTTCTGCCGCATCTTGCGGACGGTGGCCCTGGACAGTGCCATGGCCCTGGGGACGTCGACGGGGTCGGCCCGCATCAGCACGACGTCCGCCGTCTCCATCGCGACGTCGGCGCCGGTTCCGATGGCGATCCCCACGTCCGCCCGGGCCAATGCGGGGGCGTCGTTCACCCCGTCACCGACCATGCCGACCTTCCTTCCGTCCCGCTGGAGAGAAGCGACCTGTCGCTCCTTGTCGTCCGGGCGGACCTCGGCCAGGACCCGGTCGATCCCGAGTTCCGCCGCCACCCTCTCGGCCGTGGCCCGGTTGTCGCCGGTCAGCATCACGACCTCGACGCCCTCCGAATGAAGGCGCCCAACCGCCTCGCGGGCGGTGGGGCGGACGGGGTCGGCAAGAGCCACCACGCCCGCGGCATGGCCATCGACGCCGACGAAGGCCACCGTGCGACCGGACCCCTGGAGCGCCGTTGCCACCTCGCCCAGCCCGTCCAGGGACATCCCCACCTGTTCGAGCAGCCGTCGGCTCCCCACCACGACGGTGCGCCCGTCCACCTCGGCCACTGCACCGGCTCCGGCCACGGCCCGGAACGACGTCGCCCGTGGCGCCGTCAGCCCTCGTTCGTCGGCCGCCTCGGCGATGGCCCGGGCCAGCGGATGTTCGCTTTCCCGCTCGACGGCGGCGGCCAGTCGCAGCAGCTCGTCCTCCGCAGGCCCGTCGCCTCGGATCTCCACGACCCGTGGCTGACCCAGGGTGAGCGTCCCGGTCTTGTCGAACACGATCGTCGTGAGGGCCGACGCCTGCTCCAAGGCTCCTGCGTCCTTGAACAGGATCCCCCGCCGCGCACCCATGTTCGTGCCGACCATGATGGCCGTCGGCGTGGCCAGGCCGAGCGCGTCGGGGCACGCGATCACCACCACGGTGATGGCGAACTGGAGCGACGTGGAGAACGACGCTCCGGCGAGCAGGAACCATGCCGAGAACGTCACCAGGCCTCCGCCGAGCGCCACGACGACCAACCAGAACGCGGCTCGGTCGGCCAGCCGCTGGCCGGGCGCCTTCGACTCCTGGGCCGCCCGGACCAGTTCGACGATCTGAGCCAGGGCGGTGTCGGCCCCGACCTTGGTGGCTCTGGCCCGGAGCGCACCCTCCTTGTTGATCGTGCCACCGATCAGCTCATCGCCCGGTCGCTTCGTGACGGGCAGGCTCTCCCCCGTGATCAACGACTCGTCGACCGAGGACTCGCCCTCCTCCACGACGGCGTCCACGGGAACCCGCGATCCCGGACGGACGAGGAGGAGCTCGCCGACGTGCACCTCAGACGTCGGGACCTCGAGCGGAACCCCGTCGCGGATCACCACAGCCATCGGGGGCGCCAGGTCGAGCAGGGCCCGAACGGCGTCGCTCGCCCCGGCCCGGGCGCTCATCTCCATCCAGTGCCCGAACAGGACGAACGCGGCCAGCAACGCGATCGCCTCGAAGAAGTGCTCGCCGGGAAGACCCAAGACGGTCAGGACCGAGTAGGTCCAGCCGACGCCGATCGACGTGGCGACGAGGACCATCATGTCCAGGGTCCGATTGCGAAGCGCCGCCACCGCACCCCGGAAGAACACCGCCGAGGAATAGAAGACGACCGGCAACGAGAGGAGGAGCGACAGCACGTCGGTCCGGATGCCGAACGGTGCGGCCGGTCGCAGCCCGAACAGCTGTGCCGCGATGGGCGAGTACACGAAGATGGGGATGGAGAAGATCAGCGCGACCAGGAACCGGCGGCGCATGTCCCCGACCATGTCGGCCATCGACATGCCACCGTGGTGGCCGTGGCCGCCGTGACCGCCGGGGTCATGGCCCGCGTGATGGTCGGTGTGAGCGTCCGGGTCATGCCCTCCGGGATGCCCGGCGTGCTCCATCGAGCTCGATGCCTTCCCCTCGGTCACGCCTATCGCCCCGCGAACCTGGCCACCGCGGCCAGCAGCTCCTCGACCTTCTCCTCGCCGCCGCCCTGCTCGATGCTCTCCTTGACGCAGTGGCGAACGTGCTCGTCCAGCAGCCCCATGCCCACCGCCTTCAACGCCGCAGCGGCCGAGTTGACCTGGGTCAAGACGTCGATGCAGTACTGGTCCTCCTGGACCATCCGCTGGATCCCTCGGACCTGGCCCTCGATCCTGCGCAGGCGATCCAACAGGTCCTTGCGGTTCACCGAATAGCCGACCATCGCTCCTCCTGGGTCACGCCGTTCCGTTCAGTGTACCCGGGGGGGGTATCCGGTCCGGTGGGCGGGCTCACAGCTGGAGGGGCGTTCAACCGGCAGCGGGACCATCGGCGACGCGGTCGGAAGGAACGGGTTGGGCCGATGCTAGACTCGCATTCCGAGGAGGGTGATCGTGGCGACCCGGTTGAGCGACACCTCGCGCGAGGCCCTTGGCCTCACCCCCGACGACCTCCTTGCGATGTATCGGACGATGCTCACCGCGCGCCTGGTGGACGAGGCCGCCTTCCGGTTGAACCGCCAAGGCAAGGCGCCGTTCGTCGTCCCCGTTTCGGGCCACGAGGGCTGCCAGATCGGCACGGCCTGGGCGCTGGAGCGGGGACGCGACGTGTGGTTGCCCTATTACCGCGACCTCGGTGTGGTGCTCGTGGCCGGCATGACCCCGTACGAGGTCTTCCTGGGGCTATTCGCCAAGGCCGACGACCCCGCCTCCGGCGGCAGGCAGATGCCGGCCCACTGGAGCTCGCGGCGGCTGGGGATCATCTCGGGCTCGTCGCCCATCGGAACCCAGATCCCCCACGCCGCAGGGATCGCCTACGCGGTGAAGTACCGGGGGGAGGACGGGGTGGTGGCGACGTGGTTCGGCGAGGGCGCCACGAGCGAGGGCGACTGGCACGAGGGGCTGAACTTCGCCGGCATCCACCGGCTCCCCGTCATCTTCGTCTGCGAGAACAACCGGTATGCGATCTCGGTGGAGCAGTCCAAGCAGATGGCGGTGGCAAACGTGGCGGACCGGGCCCCCGCCTACGGGTTCCCCGGCGTGGTGGTCGACGGCAACGACGTCCTGGCCTGCTTCGCGGCGATGAAGGAGGCCGTGGCCCGGGCACGCTCGGGCGAGGGGCCGACCCTGATCGAGTGCAAGACCTACCGGTTCCAGCCCCACACGTCCGACGACGACGACCGGACCTATCGCAGCCGGGAGGAGGTCGAGGAGGCCCGCCTCCACGATCCGGTCTCGCTGTTCGCCGCCTTCCTCACGGGGCAGGGCCTGGCCCGGGACGAAGAGATCGCGGCGATGGCCGAGGAGGTCAAGGCCGACCTGAACGTCGCCATCGACAAAGCGTGGAACGCCGCCGATCCCGACCCGGCCACGCTGACCCAACACGTCTTCCACGAAGACTCGTGAGATGACCGAGAAGAACGTCGTCACGGCGATCCACGACGCCCTCCACGATGCGATGGCCGAAGACGAACGCCTCGTCGTCCTGGGAGAGGACGTCGGCGCGCGGGGCGGCGTCTTTCGGGTGACCCAGGGATTCCTGGACGAGTTCGGCGAGCGGCGGGTCATCGACACGCCGCTCGCTGAATCGCTCATCGTCGGCCTGGCCATCGGCATGGCGCTGCACGGCATGGTTCCGGTGGCCGAGATCGAGTTCGCCGACTTCATCCACCCGGCGTTCGACCAGCTCGTCTCGGAGGCCGCTCGGATGCGGTACCGGACGAACGGCGACTTCGAGCTTCCCATGGTGGTTCGGTGTCCATGGGGAGGGGGGATCCACGGGGCGCTCTATCACTCGCAATCGATCGAGTCCTTCTACGGCCACATCCCCGGCCTGAAGGTGGTGGTGCCGGCCACCCCCTACGACGCCGTCGGGATGCTGCGCTCCGCCATCGCCGATCCGGACCCGGTCCTGTTCCTGGAGCACAAGAAGACCTACCGCCTGATCAAGGGCGACGTGCCGGACGAGCCGTTCACCGTGCCGATCGGCCGAGCCGACGTGAAACGGGAGGGAACCGACCTCTCGGTGATCGCCTACGGGCTGATGCTCCACCTGTGCCTGGAGGCCGCGCACCGCCTGGAGCAGGAAGCCGGCCTCTCCGCTGAGGTCGTGGACGTCCGGACGATCGCTCCGCTGGACAAGGAGACCATCCTGGCGTCGGTCCGCAAGACCGGGAAGGCCATGGTGGTCTACGAGGACAACCGGACCTACGGCGCCGGCGCCGAGATCGCCGCCACCATCGCCGAAGAGGCCCTGTTCGACCTGGACGGCCCCGTGGTCAGGATGGGGGGTCCCGACGCCCCGGCGATGGGCTTTGCCGCGGCCCTCGAGCACGCCTTCATGCCGGACACGGACCGGATCTACGAGCGGATGCTGGAGCTGGCCCGGTTCTGAGGGCCGCTTAGGCACGCCCCCAGGCCCGCCGATAGGACGGATAACGACCTTCGCCATGGACCAAGAAGGAACGAGGCCGCGTCGCCACCGCTCGAGGGCGCTGCGAGATCTGCTGCTGATCTCGCTGGCGGGCCTCGTCGTGTTGTGGCTCGGCGCCGCGACGCACGGGTTTCAGCGAGCCCACGAGTGGATCTCGTCACGCTATCCCGGGCAGGACGACGAGATCGTCGCGGCCATCGGACTGGTCGCGCTGGTGTTCCTGGTGTTCTCGATCATCCGGTGGCGCGAGGTCCGCAGGCAGATCCGGGCCCGCAACGCCGCCGAGCACCGGTACCGGACGCTGGTCGAGGGGATGCCGGTCGTGACCTACGTCGCGGGAGCCCCGCACGAGGCGACGGCGTCGCTCCGATATGTCGCACCGGGCATCCGCGAGCTCCTTGGCTACTCCCAGGACGAGTGGATCGCCGACCCGGACATCTGGAAGAAGCGGCTGCATCCCGAGGACCGGGAGTCCGTTGCGGCCGAAGCTGACCGGGTCCACGAGAAGGTCGGTCCCTTCAGCATGGAGTATCGGATGATGGCCAAGGACGGCCGGATCGTGTGGGTTCGCGACGAGGCCGTGGTGGTGGAGCGGGATCGCAAGGGCCTGTGGAACGTCTGGCAGGGCGTCCTCATGGACATCACCGAGCGCAAGCAGGCCGAGGAACGCTTCCTGGAGGCCGAGACGCGGTACCGGTCCCTGGTCGAGACAATCCCGGCGGTCACCTACGTCGACCTCGTGGACGAGCTGTCCACCACCGTGTACGTCAGCCCGCAGATCGAGACCATGCTCGGCTACACCCCGAAGCACTGGCGCGAGGACACCACCCTGTGGTTGCGGGCCGTGCACCCCAACGACCTGGACGGCGTGATCGAGGCCTCCGCACGGCACAACCAGACCGGTGAGCCCTACGACCAGGAGTACCGGATCCGGACCGCAGACGACCGGTGGCTGTGGGTCCGCGACCAGGCGACCATCGTGCGAAGTGAGGACGGGCGCTCCCTGTTCTCCCAGGGCGTCATGTTCGACGTCACAGAGCGCAAGCTCGCGGAGGAGGCTCTCCGCGAGAGCGAGCAACGCGAGCGCGAGGCGGCCGAACGCATGCGAAATCTGGACGAGATGAAGAACGCCTTCCTGGAGGCCGTGTCCCACGAGCTGCGCAGCCCCCTGACCTCCATCCTGGGGGTCGCGGTGACCCTGGAGAACCAGGACTTCCCCGAGGCCGAGCGGCGAGACCTCCTCGACCGGCTGGCGGCGAACGCGCGCAAGCTCGACCGCCTCCTGCGAGACCTGCTCGACATCGACCGCCTGAGCCGAGGGATCATGACCCCGCAGTACCACGCCATCGACCTGGGGGCGCTCGTCCGGCGCACGGTGGAGAACTTCGACGTGCCGGCCACCCGGACCATCCGACTCGACGAGACATCCGTCACCGTGCAGGCCGACGCGCCGAAGATCGAGCGGATCGTGGAGAACCTCCTGTCGAACGCGATCCGGCACACGCCCCCCGACGTGAGCGTCTGGGTTCAGGTCCGAAACGAGGACGGCGGCGTGCTCTTGATCGTCGACGACGACGGGGCCGGGGTCCCCCGGCACCTCCAGAAGGCAATCTTCGAGCCGTTCCGCCAGGGGCCGACGGCCTCGCCGCATTCCCCCGGCACCGGCATCGGCCTCTCGCTGGTGGCGATGTTCGCCGAGCTGCACGGGGGAAAGGCCTGGGTGGAGGAGCGCGAGGGCGGTGGCGCCTCGTTCCGCGTGTTCCTGCCCGCGATCCCGCCGTACGGCGACGGCGAGCTCGACGAGGCCGAACCTGCGCCACCCCTCGATGCGGCGAGCGCGGGCTAGACTTGCCGGGTGGCCGGTCGCGATCACAATCCGCACCAGCGGCGCCTCTACCTCCCGCTCGTCGCACCTCCTTCCGATCTTCCGGCGACCGCGGCGACGACCCTCGACGACACGCACGTCGCCCGATCGGTCGGATGCGCCCAGACGGCACTGCCCTCGCCCCACCGTCCCGATTGGCTGAAGGTCAGGGCACGGACCGGCCCCAACTACGTGGACCTGAAGCGCATCATGCGCGAGCTGTCGCTGCACACCGTGTGCGAGGAAGCCGGGTGCCCCAACATCTACGAGTGCTGGGAGGACCGGGAAGCTACCTTCCTGATCCTCGGTGACAAGTGCACGAGGCGATGCGGCTTCTGCGACGTGATGACGGCGAAGCCGGACATGGTGGACGAGGACGAGCCGGTTCGGATCGGCCAGGCCGTCCTGGCCATGGGACTCCGGTACGTCGTGCTGACCGGGGTGGCCCGCGACGACCTGCCCGACGGGGGCGCCCGGATCTGGGCGTCGTGCGTCCGCGCGGTACGTGAGACAGTCCCGGGATGCGGCGTGGAGGTCCTCCCCGCCGACTTCAAGGGAGGCGAGCGCGACATCGCCACCGTGATCGAGTCCGAGCCCGACGTGTTCGCCCACAACCTGGAGACGGTCAGCCGTCTGCACGGGC
>VAYX01000025.1:5731-14156 GCA_005885325.1 Actinomycetota bacterium | reverse complement strand
GCGCCTGAGCGTCGCCGATCTTGAAGGTGACGCGCGGGTCGGTCACGCGCGCGCGGGCGTACGCGAGATACTCCTCGGACCGGTCGATGCCGACGACCGCGCTCGGCGAGCACCGCGCGACGATGGTCTCGGAGAGGGCGCCGGTGCCGCAGCCGACGTCGAGCCAGCGCAGGTCGTCGGGCAACCCGAGCCAGCCGACGAAATCACGCGCCACGAGCCGGCTCCAGCGCCCGACGTAGGGCTCGTAGGCGTCACCGCTCGACCAGGTGTCTTTGCGCGCCTCAGTCATGGCCGGCTCAACTTTACCACTCGAGCAGGAGCTGCTCGGGACGCTCGAGTCGCCGAACGATTGCCGCCGTGAACCGGGCGCCGTCGGCGCCGTCCGCGACGCGGTGGTCGAACGTGAGCGAGATCGGCAGCAGCGTGCGCGGCACGATCCGGCCATCCTGCACGACCGGCTCCTCGCGCGCGCGCGAGACACCGAGGATGGCCACCTCGGGGTAGTTGATGATCGGGATCGCGCCGGTTCCGCCGAGCGCGCCGAGATTGGTGATGGTGAAGGTCCCCCCGCGCAGGTCCTCGAGCGTGGCTTTGCCCTCGCGAACGCGCTGCGCGAGCGCCGCCAGCTCGCGCTGCAGCTCGACGAGGGGCTTCTTGTCGACGTCGCGGATGACCGGGACGATCAGGCCGCGCTCGGTCGCCACCGCCACGCCGAGATGGCAGTAGCGCTTGACGATCAGCTCGCCCGCCGCCGCGTCGAGACTGGCGTTGAATGTCGGGTGCTCCCGCAGCGCGAGCGCGGCCGCCTTCAGGAGAAAGCTCGTCAGCGTCAGGACGAGGCCGCGCTCGCGCGCCGCCTCGACGTTGCGGCGGATGATCGCGTCGAGCTCGGTCACGTCGACCCGGTCGAAGTGCGTCACGTGGGGGACGACGGTGGCGGAGAGCGTCATGCGCTCGGCGATGGTGCGGCGCAGGTGCGACAGGGGCTGTCGCTCCACCGGCCCCCACTGCTCGAACCTCGGCAGCACCGGCTCCGCACTGAGCGTCTTGAGCGGCTTGGCCGGGGCGGCGTGCTCCGCGGCCGGCTCCGGCGCCGTCCGGGGCTCGGTCCCCCCGCTGGCTGCCCGCACGTCGTCGTCGGTCACGCGCCCGCCCGGCCCGGTCGCCCTCACGCTCCCGAGATCGACCCCCAGCTCCCGCGCCAGCCGCCGAGTAGCGGGCGTCGCCGGCACCGGGCCCACCCGCACGGCCCCATCCGCTCCTCCGCTCGCGCCCGCCGAACCCGTCCCCGCTCCGCTGCTCGCGCCGCTCGAACCCGTCACTGTCCCCGACGCCGTCCCGCGCCCCTGCGTGATCGCAGCCCGAGAGGACGGGCTCGCGTCGGCAGCCACCGCGGGTTCCCGGCGGGGCGGGGAGGCGGGGGGAGCCTGCCGAAACCTGTCGTAGTTCTCAGGTTTCGGCAGGCTCCCCCCGCCTCCTCGCCCTGCCGTCACCACCGCGGCATCGTCGAACGTGACCAGGACATGCCCAACCTTCACAGTCTGCCCAGGCTGAACATGAATGCCGGACACGCGTCCGGAGAAGGGAGAAGGAATCTCGACGGTAGCCTTGTCGGTCTCGACCTCGATCAAAGGCGCGTCCTCGGCGATCACGTCGCCCTCGCGGACGAGGACCTTGACGATCTCGGCCTCGGTCAGGCCCTCACCAAGGTCGGGCAGCGCGAACGGCCGGGACATACCTCAGAACGCGAGAGTGTCGCGCGCGGCCGCGACGACGC
Source organism: Actinomycetota bacterium (assembly GCA_005885325.1). Taxonomy (GTDB): domain Bacteria; phylum Actinomycetota; class UBA4738; order UBA4738; family HRBIN12; genus AC-69. The sequence goes on along the minus strand of VAYX01000025.1, from coordinate 12,379 downwards.
GTGAAACGTCGGGAACGTTCGCCTTCTCGCGGGCGAACCCCACGAACGGCACGTCGTAGGCGGTCACCCGCCGGACCGGAGCCTCGAGCGAGAGGAACGCGCCGTCCATGATCGAGGCCGCGATCTCGGCGCCCGGGCCGAAGCTCCGGGGAGCCTCGTGGACGACGACCGCGCGGCCGGTCTGCTTGACCGAGCTCACCAGCGTGTCCCGATCGAGCGGCGCGATGGTGAGCAGGTCGATCACCGTGGTCTCGACGCCGTCTTCTGCCTGGAGGACCTCGGCGGCCTCGAGGGCGACGCGGACCATGGCGCCATACGCGATCAGCGTGAGTGCCTTGCCCTCGCGCACGACCTGCGCGCGGCCGAGGGGCAGGATCTCGCTCTCGTCCGGGACCTCTTCCTTGGCGGCGTGATAGAGCGCCTTCGCCTCGAAGAAGATGACCGGGTCGGGGTCGCGGATGGCGGCGGCGAGCAAAGCCCGGGCATTGCGCGGGCCCGAGGGAATGACCATCTTCAGCCCGGGAATGTGGGCGTAGAACTGCTCCTCGGACTCGGAATGGTGCTCGAGCGCGCGCACGCCGCCGCCGTAGGGCATGCGGATCACCATCGGGACGTGGAAGCGCCCCTGTGAGCGGGCGCGGTAGCGCGCGCAGTGGTTCTCGATCTGGTGGAAGCACTGGAAGGCGAAGCCGGAGAACTGGATCTCGCAGACGGGCTTGAGGCCGTAGAGGGCCATGCCGACCGCGGTGCCGATGATGGCCGCCTCGGCCAGCGGGCTGTCGATGACGCGCTGAGAGCCGAACTTCCGCTGCAGGTCGTCGGTCACCCGGAAGACACCGCCGTCGACGCCGACGTCCTCGCCCAGGACGAGCACGTCGCCGTCGCGCTCCATTTCCTGGAAGAGCGCGAGGTTGAGGGCCTTGACCATGTTCAGCTTGGGCATGGCGTCAGCGCCTCGTCAGCCGCTGGCCCCGCATCGGCGTGGCGCGAGGGGGCAATGGGGTCGGCTCGCCGACGCGCGGCGGGCCTGCCGCCTCGCGCTCGGCCATCTCCGCCCGCTGGGCCTCGAGGTCCGGCGGGAGCTCCGCGTACGCGTGATCGAACATCGTGAGCGGATCGGCCGGGGGCGTCGCCTCGAACCGCTGCACCGCCGCGGCGATCTCCTCGTCGACGCGCGACTCGATGTCGCTCTCGAGAAGGTTCCGCTGCTCCAGATAGGCGCGGAAGCGGGTCAGCGGATCCTTCTTCTCCCACATCGTGACTTCTTCTTCGCTCCGGTACTTGGACGGATCGTCGGCGGTGGTGTGAAAGCCCAGACGGTACGTCACGCTCTCGATCAGCGTGGGGCCGTCGCCGGCGCGCGCCCGATCGACGGCCTCGCGCGCCGCGGCGTAGACCGCGAGGACGTCGTTGCCGTCCACCTGGACGCCGGGCAAGCCGTAGGCGAGCGCCTTCTGGGCGATCGTGCGCGAGTGCGTCTGCTTCTTCAGCGGCACCGAGATCGCCCACTGGTTGTTCTGGCAGACGAAGACGACCGGCACGTGCCAGACCCCGGCGAAGTTCATCGCCTCGTGGAAGTCGCCCTCGGACGTGGCGCCGTCGCCGAAGTACGCCATGACGACCACGTCGTCACCGCGGTACTGGGCGGCGTAGGCGAGGCCCACCGCGTGAGGCAGCTGCGTCGAGACCGGGATCGTGATCGGCAGGTCGTGCTGGTCGTCGGCGGGCCGCCCGCCCTCCACGTGGCCGGCGTAGAAGAGCAGGAGCTTTTCGATTGGCCACCCGCGCCAGATCATCGCCGCAATCTCCCGGAACGACGGCACCATCCAGTCGGCCCGCCGGAGGGTGAACGCGGTCCCCATCTGGGAGGCTTCCTGCCCCTTGATGGGCGCGAAGGTCCCGATGCGACCCTGACGCTGGAGGCGCACCATGCGCTCGTCGAGGCGCCGGCCCAGCACCATCGCACGATAGAGCGACTTCAGCTCGTCGGCGGACAGCTTGGGCTCGAGGGCAGTGTCGAGGTTGCCTTCGCTGTCGAGGACCGACAGGTGTTCAACCTGGAATCGCGGCTCGAGGGCAATTCTGGGCATTGGCGGCCCAGATCCATTCTAACCCTCGGGCGCCGGAGAGCTACCTCTTTGCGCCCTGGGCCTTCTTCGCCGGCGCCGCCGGGGCGGGCTCGGTCCGCTTGGCCTTCGCCAGGGGCTTCTTCTCCCCGGAGGCGACCCGCTTGGCCAGGCTCTCCTTGAGGGCCTCCATCAGGTCGATCACCTGGGCGCGCTGAACTTGGGGCCCGACCGCCGTGACTTCCTTGCCCTCGACCTTCTGGTTGATGAGGTCGAGGACGCGGTGGCGGTACTCGTCCTGGAATCGCTCCGGCTGGAACTCGTCGCCGGCGAGACCGTCGATGAGCTGCAGCGCCAGGTCGAGCTCGCCCGGCTTGATCTTCGCCGACTGGCCGCGGTCGATCTCGCCGAAGTCCCGCACCTCGTCCGCGAAGTACATCGTGTGGAGCATGAGGCCGCCGCGCGCCGGCCGGATCAGGACGAGGCTCTCCTTGCCGCGCATGACGAAGGTGGCCAGGGCGACCCGTCCACCCTTTTCCATGGCGTCGCCGAGGAGCCGGTACGCCTTGTCGCCGCCCTTGTCGGGTCCGAGGTAATAGGTCTTCTCGAAGAAGATCGGATCGACCGACTGGAGCGGCACGAACTCGGCGATGTCGATCACCTTCGACGCCTCGCCCTCGAGCCCCTTGAGCTCGTCGTCGGTGACGCGGACGTACTGATCCTTCGCGAACTCGTAACCGCGAACGAGCGACGCGCGATCGACGACCTCGTTGCAGGTCGGGCAGAAGGTCTGCTGCTTGATCCGCGAGCCACACTTGGCATGGAGAAGGTTGAAGGATACGTTCGCCGAGGACGCGGCGGTGTAGAGCCGGACGGGAATGGAGACCAGCCCGAACGAGATCGTCCCCGAGCCCAGCGAGTGGGGCGGCATGGTTTGCACGATAGCACGTTGCTCCCTATGATGCGCGCAGCCATGGGCTCACCAACGGATAGCGTCCCCGCGCCGGTCGAGCGTCAACATGTCGGGGTTTTGACCGTACTGTCGGCGCTGATCCTCGTCGCGTTCATCGCCGTCATGGCGTGGCTGCAGTACGGCGGATCACGGATGGAGGCGGTCGAGGAGCCCGAGCGCGCGCTCGCGCTGGTCGTCGGACGGACGATGGATCTCGACGACGCGATCGGGGGCGCGTCGGGGTGGGAGCGTCTCTTCTATCGCCTGACGTCGACCGATCCCGCCGAGGATCTCGCGGAGGCGATCCGCTGGTACGAGGAGCTCGCCGATGCGTCGGTCGATCCGGCGGTGGATTTCCACCTGGCGATCCTCGAGGGCGAGGCCGGGCGCCTGGACCGCGTGCGGCGTCGAGCCGCCGAGTGGGCCATGCGCCCCGATCCGCTCCCCGCGTTCGGGCGTGTTGTCGTCGCCGCCTATCTCGGCGACGAGGGCGAAGCGATGGAGGGCACGGTCGTCGCCGAGACGCTCGAGCAGGGTCTGGCGCCCGGCTGGTTTCGCGATCGGATCGCCGGGCGCCTGGCGGCGCGCGCCGGCGACGGCGAAGCCCTCGCGGCGATCGCGGCGGCCCAGGGCGCGCGGTCGGCCCACGTGCTGGTGCGGGGGCGCCTCCTGATCGCGCTCGAGCTGGCGCTGCTCGCCGTCGCCGTGCTCGTCGTGCTCGGGCTCTTGAGACGTCGCAGCCTCTTCGCGCGCGTGGGCGCGGTGAGCCTGCCGCCGCCATGGCGCGGGCGCCAGGGCGTGGTGGTCCTGGTTCGGGGCGGAGCGCTCGGGGTGCTCGCGCTCGGCGCCGTCTACCTGTATTCCGCCCTCGCGCCCGAGCATTCGCGGTCGCTCAACCGGGTCATGTTCGGCCTCGTGACGAACCTCGCCTTCGTGCCGGTGCTGGTCCTGGCCAACCGCTGTCTGGTGCGGCCGGCGGAGATGAGCTTCCGCGAGAGCTTCGGGCTGGTGCCCGTCGCCGGCGGGATCCGAAGCCTCGCCGTCGTGCTGCTGGCGCTCCTCGGTGTCGGCCAGCTCGGCGAGGGGGTGATGGACCTCGCCGGCCGCGGGCTCGGCCTGTCCTCGCACTGGGCCGAATGGTTCGATCCCGACCTCGCCTGGGGCCCGCGGATCGACGTCGCCGCCACCCTCCTCGACACGGTCGTCCTCACGCCGGTGTTCGAGGAGATCGTCTTCCGCGGGCTGGTGTTCGCGACCCTGCGCCGGCGATTCGGAACGGGGATGGCCGCGGGGCTGAGCGCGGCGATCTTCGCGATCGCCCACGGCTACGGCGTCCTCGGCTTCGCCGCGGTCTTCTGGAGCGGGCTCTTGTGGGCGTTCGCGTACGAGCGCACCGGCAGCCTGCTGCCGTCGATCGCCGCGCACGCGGCCGACAACCTCATGGCCGCGCTCGGCGTGATCCTGGTGCTGCGTGGCTAGCCGCGATCTCGAGGAGTATCGGCGAAAGCGCGACCCCGTGGCGACGCCCGAGCCGTTCGGCGGGCCGAGTCCCGCCGGCGGCAGCCGCTTCGTCGTGCACAAGCACTCGGCGCGGCGGCTCCACTACGACCTGCGCCTGCAGATCGACGGCGTGCTGAAGAGCTGGGCCGTGCCCAAGGGGCCCTCGGTGCGCTCGCACGAGAAGCGCCTGGCCGTGCACGTCGAGGACCACCCGCTCGAGTACGGCGACTTCGAGGGCGTCATCCCCGAGGGCAACTACGGTGCTGGACCGTCGATCGTGTGGGACACCGGCCGGTTCCGGCTCGTGAAGCCCGAGCCCGCGCGCGAGCAGATCGAGCGGGGCAAGCTCGAGTTCGAGCTGTTCGGCTTCAAGCTGCGCGGGCGATGGACGCTCGCCCGGATGAGCGGCAAGGACAAGGAGTGGCTCCTGCTGAAGAAGACCGACGCGTACGCGGGCGAGGTGGAGCCCACGGAACGCTTCCCGGCGTCGGTCCTGTCCGGGCTGACGGTGGAGGAGCTGCGCGACGGTCCGCAACGGATCGAGACGCTGCGCCGGCGCCTGACCGAGCTCGGCGCGCCGCGGGCCGACATCGCGCCGCGCGGGGAGCTCGTCATGCTCGCCACGCTCGTCGAGGCGCCCCCGACGGATCCGGACTGGCTCTTCGAGATCAAGTACGACGGCGTGCGGGTTCTCGCCCATCGCGCCGACGACCAGGTCGAGCTTCGCGGCCGGAGCGGCCAGGTCGTCACCAGCCGGTATCCCGAGGTGGCCGCGGCTCTGCGCGCGCTTCCGCTCGCGCGGTTCCTGCTGGACGGCGAGATCGTCGCGCTCGACGACGCGGGGCGCTCGAGCTTTCAACGGCTCCAGGAGCGCATGGGTCTCACGCGCCCCGCCGACGTCGAACGCGCGCGCGCCGAGGTGCCGGTCGGCATGATCGCCTTCGACGCGCTCGGGCTGGACGGCCGCGATCTGCGCCGGCTGCCGCTCGAGACGCGCAAGGAATGTTTGAAGCTCCTGGCGCCGGCGCGCGGCGTCGTTTCCTACGGCGATCACGTCGCGGGCCAGGGCGCCGAGTTCCTGGCCGCCGCCTGCGAGCAGCGGCTCGAGGGCGTGATCGCCAAGAAGCGCGACAGTCTTTACGTCTCCCGGCGCTCCAAGGACTGGCTCAAGATCAAGTGCCTGCTCGAGCAGGAGTTCGTCGTCGGCGGCTATACCGTGCCCCAGGGCACCCGCGCTCACTTCGGCGCGCTCCATCTCGGCCTCTACGAGGACGGCCAGCTCGTCTACGTCTCCAAGGTCGGCACGGGGTTCGACGACCGGACGCTCGCGCTCGTCAGCGAGAAGCTCCGGTCGCTGGCGCGCGCGACATCCCCCTTCGCGCGCGGCACCCCGACCGGGCGCGGCCACCACTGGGTCGAGCCGCGGCTCGTGTGCCAGGTTCGCTTCACGGAGTGGACGCGCGACGGGGGGATCCGGCATCCGGCTTTCCTCGGTTTGCGTGACGACAAACGCCCTGAGGATTGTGTGCGCGAAGTCCCGGTCGCAACGCGTGGGTCCGAGGCGGGCTCGGGGGGGTCGGGAGGTGTCCCGGGACCACGCGGCGCGCGTGCGCTGCCCGATGCCGGCTGGGCTCCATCCGGGCGCTCGGGGTCCGACGCCGGTTCACGGGAACGGGTCCCGGTGACACCTCCCGACCCCCCCGAGCCCGCCTCGCCCCCTCGCGGTCGCGCTCGCGGGTCTTCGAAGGCGCTGCGTCGCGCGAGATCTGCGGCCCCGACCGAGCCGAACCCATCGTCGGAGCGGCGCGTCAGCGTGACGAATCCGAAGAAGGTGTTCTGGCCGGATGAGGGGTATACGAAGTCGGACCTGATCGAGTACTACGATGCGGTCGCGCCGTGGCTCTTGCCGTACCTTAAAGACAGGCCGCTCGTGCTCACGCGCTATCCGGATGGGATCAAGGGCAAGTCCTTCTTCCAGAAGGACGCGCCGGAGTGGATTCCGTCGTGGGTCAGGACCGCGCGGATCCATTCGCACGACGTGGGCCGCGACATCGACTACTTCATCGTCGACGACCGCGAGAGCCTCCGCTACGTCGTGAATCTCGGCACGATTCCGCTGCACCTCTGGAG
>VAYX01000025.1:0-5724 GCA_005885325.1 Actinomycetota bacterium | reverse complement strand
CATCCGGACTGGCTCGTCCTCGACCTCGATCCCAAGGGCGCGCCGTTCACCGACGTCGTCAAGGTGGCGAGGTCGCTCCATCACATCCTGGACGAGCTCGAGCTGCCGAGCTTCGTGAAGACCTCCGGGGCCACGGGCCTGCACATTCTGCTCCCGCTCGGCGCGCGCTACGACTACGAGGTGGTGCGAACCTTCGCGCGGCTCCTGGCGGTGATGGGCGTCGAGGCGGAACCGGCGATCTCGACGATCGCGCGCCCGCTGCGCTCGCGCGGCGGCAAGGTCTACATCGACTTCGGCCAGAACGGCCGCGGCCAGACCATCGTCGCCCCGTTCTCGGTGCGCCCGCTGCCCGGGGCGCCGGTCTCGTGCCCGCTCCGCTGGGACGAGGTGACCGCCCGGCTCGATCCCGCGCGCTTCACCATCAAGACGGCGCCGGCGCGCTTCGCCCAGCTCGGCGATCCAGTCGCGCCGGTGCTCGCCGGGCATGTCGACGTCGCGGCGGCGCTCCGGAAGCTCGAGCGCCGCGCCGCGCCGGAGCGCTGAGCGCTCAGTCGAGGCTCGCCCGCAGTCGCGCGATCATCTCGTCGATCTCCTCCCGGGTCACGGTCAGGGCCGGCATGAACCGGAGCGTGTCCGGACGCGGCGCGTTGACGAGCAGGCCGTGGTCGAGCGCGGTCGCCGAGACCTTCTTCGCGTCCATTCCCCGGAGCTCGAGCGCCTGGAGCAGACCACGACCGCGGACTTCGCCGTGGCCGAGCTGCTCGGCGAGCGTCCGGAGCCGATCGGTCAGATAGGCGCCCCTCGCGACGACTGCCTGGAGAAACGACGGTTGCCTGACCGTCTCGACGACCGCGCAGCCGACGCCGGCCATCAGCGGATTACCGTTGAAGGTGCCGCCCTGGTCGCCCGGCTCGAAGCAGCACACGCGCTCCGCCGCCACGAGCGCGGCGAGCGGGACGCCGCCGCCGAGTCCCTTGCCGACCGTGACGATGTCGGGCTCGATGCCGGCGTGCTGGTAGCCGAAGAAACGGCCGGTGCGTCCGATACCCGTCTGGATCTCGTCGACGATCAGGAGGATCCCGCGCTCCGCCGTCAGGGCGCGCAGGGCCCGCAGATGGTCGTCGCCGGCCTCGAAGACGCCGGCCTCGCCCTGGATCGGCTCCAGCATGACCGCGACGGTGCGGGGCGTGATCGCATCGGCGACGGCGCCGATATTGCCGAGCGGAACCTTCCGGAAGCCGGGCACGACGGGCGGGAAGAGCGCGTCCCAGCCGGCCTTGCCCGAGGCGGCCATGGTGGCGAGGGTGCGGCCGTGAAATCCGCCGTGCATGGTGACGATCTCGTGGGCGCCGGCGCGATGGCGGGCGCCCCACTTGCGCGCGAGCTTGATCGCGCCCTCGTTCGCCTCCGCGCCGCTGTTGCAGAGGAACACCTGATCGAGCCCCGATGTCCCGGCGAGCAGCGCTGCGAGCCGGCCCATGGGCTCGTTGTAGTACGCGGGACTGCAGTTGATCAGCTGCTCGCCCTGCGCCACCAGGGCGTCCAGCACGACGCGGGGCGAGTGGCCCAGAGAGTTCACGGCCCAGCCCTGGACGAAGTCGAGATAGCGCCTGCCATCCCGGTCCCAGATCCACGATCCCGCCCCCCTGACCATGACGGCGCAAGGCCGGTCGGTGATCTTCATGAGATGGTCGAATTGTCCGATCATCGTGATGCTCCTTCCCTCAGATCGCGTCGAGGTGACGCTGCATGATGGTGACGTCGTGCCAGCGGCCGAGCTTGAACGCCGACTCCCGCTCGAGGCCGATGGGCCGAAAGCCATGGCGCGCGTGCAGGCGGAGCGACGCGGTGTTCTTCGCCGTGATGCGCGCCAGGATCGAACGGTGGCCGAGCGCCCCGGCGCGCCGCACCAGCTCGCCGAGGATCATCGTCCCGAGCCCGGCGCCGCGCCGGTCCCGCCTGACGTAAACGGAGTCCTCGACCGTCCGGGCGAACGCGGGCTTGGGCTGGTACGGCGAGAGAGACCCGTAGGCCACCAGATCGTGACCCGTCACCGCGACGATGACTGGATAGATCTCGGTGTGGCGGGCCAGCCAGTCGCGCTGGGCGGCCGGGTTCCTGGGCTCGGTGTCGGTCGTCGCGTCGGAGCCGAGGACCTCGTGGTCCCAGATCGCGGCGATCTGCGCGAGATCCGCCTCGCACGCGTCGCGGATCTCGAGGGCGGGGACGCTAGGCGCCGGCGGGTGCGAGCGCGGCCTGAGGGCCGCGAAGAAGCCTCCGGCGCGCGGCGTGCGCCCGTGCACAGTCCAGGCGCTCCCGCGCGATGATCTCCACGACGTAGTGGTTCATGTCCACGGGACGAATAATCCGGTAAATGCGATCATCAGTAAAATCAATTGTCATGATCGTTACGATCAGATAGTTTTTGACTTCATGAACGTGCAGCTCGCGCACCTCCACACGCTTCGGTCGGTGGCCCGGCACGGCAGCTTCTCGCGGGCGGCGCGGGAGCTGCGGCTCACCCAGCCGGCCGTGAGCATGCAGGTGCGGCAGCTCGAACGCGAGCTCGGACTGCCGCTGCTGGAGCGGGTCGGCAAGCGGACGTACACGACCAAGGCCGGCGAGCTGCTGCTGGCCCACGCCGGTCGCGCCATGCAGGAGCTCGACCGCGGCCTCGAGCTCATCCAGGAGCTTCGGGGCGTCGTGGCCGGCCGGATCCGGCTCGGCACGAGCGCCTCGTTCAGCATCTACCTGCTGCCGCCGGCGCTGCGCCGGTTCCGGGCCCGCTATCCGCGCACGGAGCTCGTCGTGGTCACCGGCAACGCGCCGGAGATTGCCCGGGCGGTGGTGGCGAACGAGCTGGACGTCGGCATCGTGAGCCTGCCGGTCCGCGAGCGCGAGCTCTCGGTGACCGCGCTCCATCGCGACGAGCTCGTCGCGATCGCCCCGCCCGGCCGGCGCTGGCCGCGGGGCCGGCGCGTGAAGGCGGCCGAGCTCGCCGGCGAGCCGCTGATCCTGTTCGAGCAAGGGGCGACGCTGCGGCGCGTGATCGACGCCTGGTTTCAGCGCGGGGGCGCGGCGCCCGCCCTGCCGATGGAGCTCGGCAACACCGAGGCGATCAAGAAGCTCGTCGAGTCGGGGCTCGGGCTGTCGATCACCTCGTGGTTCGCCGCCAAGGCCGACGTGCGGGCGCGGCGGCTCACGGCGGCGAAGCTCGACCCGCCTCTGTTCCGCCAGATCGGCATCGTGCTCCGGCGCGACAAGCCGCGCACGCCGGTGCTCGACGCGTTCCTGGCGATTGTCGACGGCCTGCGGCGCTCGCTCGCGTAGCGCGGGAAGCTACTTCTTCACCGTCGCCCACTGATCGATCGGCACGCGCGCGATCAGTGTGTACGACCCCTTCCCGTCGGGCCTGAAGATCGCCGCCTCGCCCTCCCGGATCTCGAACCAGTCCTTGCCGAACGCGTCGAGGATGTTCGGCTTGTGGCTGACGACGAGCGTGTTCGTGCCGGCCGCGGGCGGCGCCGCGACGATCGCGCGGAACGCCTGGGCGCGGCGATTGTTCTCGTTCGGGCTCACCACCAGTCCGCCTTCGCTCACCTCGAGCGTGGGCTCCGGCTCCTTGCCGCCGATCAATCGCGCCGTCTCCACCGCCCGATAGAAGCGGCTGGAGATGGACTTGCCGATCGGAACGCCGGCGGCCTTGAACGCGTTGCCGACGGCCTCCGCGTCGGCGCGACCCTTGTCGTTCAGCTGGCGTTGCTTTGCGACGTTGTCGAGGTTCAGGGGATCGGTGTCGGCCTGATCGGCGTGCGTGGCGCCGTGGCGGACCACGATGACGTAGCCGCCGGCGCGAAGCAGCGTCAGGATCGCGCCGACCGTCGGGGACGACTGTCCCCACGCCGAGCCGGCGACGAGTGCGAGAACCAGAGCGACGACAAGCCGAACGCCGATCGCCATGTCCTTTGGTCTCCGTACCCCCGAAGGGGATCACGTGTGCGCGTTACCCGGCAAGGGCGAAGAGCGCGCCGGCGGCCGCGGCGAGCACGACGACCAGCCACGGCGGCGCCTTCCAGAACGCGAGCAGGCCGAAGGCCGCCAGGGCGAGGCCCACGTCGGCCGGCCCGCGGATCGCGCTCGTCCACACGGGCTGATAGAGCGCGGCGAGCAGCAGTCCCACCACCGCGGCGTTGATCCCGCGGAGCGCGGCCTGAAAGCTCGATCGGCCGCGAAGCGCGTCCCAGAAGGGCAGGGCGCCCACGATCATCAAGAAGGACGGCAGGAAGATCGCCACCAGCGCGATGACGGCACCGGCGAGACCGTTGGGCCGCGGTCCCATGACGGCGCCCAGATAGGCCGCGAAGGTGAAGAGCGGGCCGGGCACCGCCTGGGCCGCGCCGTAGCCAGCGACGAACTCTTCGCCGGTCACCCAGCCGGGCGGAACGACCTCGGCCTGGAGCAGCGGCAGGACGACGTGGCCTCCGCCGAACACCAGCGACCCGGCGCGAAAGAAGCTGTCGAAGACCGCGAGCGCCTGGAGGCCGACGATTTGACGGGCGATGGGCAGCGCGATCAGGAGGCCGAAGAACACCAGGAGCATGCATGCGCCGAGCGCCCGGCTCACCGGCACCGGCCTCTCGGTCGCCGGGGCCGCCGCGCTCCCGGGCAGGAGCCACAAGCCTACGAGGGCGGCGGCCGCGATGATGAGGACCTGCCCCACGCCGGTCGGCCACAGGAGCGCGCAGAAGGCGCACACGATTGCGATCGTGGCCCGCGCCCGATCCGGCGCGAGCGATCGCGCCATGCCCCACACGGCCAGCGCTACCACCTCCACCGCCGCCACCTTGAGCCCGTGCAGCCAGCCGGCGTCGGCGGCCCCGAGCCCCCGCACGCCGTACGCGAACAGGACGAGCGCGATCGCCGACGGGAGCGTGAACCCGAGCCACGCCGCGACACCCCCGAGCAGGCCGCCGCGCGTGATGCCGATGGCGATGCCGACCTGGCTGCTGGCCGGGCCGGGAAGAAACTGGCAGAGCGCCACGAGATCGGCGTACGTGGCCTCGTCGAGCCAGCGGCGTCGGACCACGTACTCCTCGCGGAAGTAGCCGAGGTGCGCCACAGGCCCGCCAAAGGAGGTCAGCCCCAGGCGCGTCGCGACGCGCAGAATCTCCAGGGCGCGGGGGGTCGCCACGCGCTACAGAATACTCAATCCGGGGCCGAGGGGGGCGACCGTCAGTTCATGAATCGATAGCGAACGAGGCACCACAACCCCCATATCGCGTCCTTCCAGCCGATCTTTTTCCCCTCCTCGTAGGTTCGTCCCTGGTAGGAGATGGGCACCTCGTACACCCGACATCGAAGGGCGGCCACTTTCACCGTGACCTCCGGCTCGAAGCCGAAGCGGTTCTCTTTCAGGGTCAGGCTCTGCAGTATCGGCCGGCGAAACGCCTTGTAGCAGGTCCACACATCCGTGAGGTTCAGGTTCGTCAGCATGTTGGACAGCCCGGTCAACACCTTGTTCGCCACCGAATGCCAGTAGAGCAATACGCGATGGGGGCCACCGAGGAAGCGAGACCCATAGACCACGTCCGCGAGATCGCGGTCGATCGGGTCGATGAGCTGAGCGTAGTCCCGCGGATCATACTCGAGGTCCGCATCCTGGACGATGACGATCTCCCCGCAAGCCTCCTGAAAGCCGCGCCTCAGCGCCGCTCCCTTGCCGCG
>VAYX01000088.1 GCA_005885325.1 Actinomycetota bacterium | reverse complement strand
CCGCCCCCGGTGGGCTCCAAGTCCTCACTCCATCCGGGGCCGCCCAATGCTTCGGGCGATCCATGCCCGGCTATTGGCCGACTGCGGACGAGCTCCTGACGTTGCTCGTGAGCAAGGGTTTGCCCGCGAGCACTGGAGAGCAGGGAACCGGCGGCGACAGCCCAGCGGCGCAGGCCGTCGCGGCCGACGGCGGGTCCGGCGGGTCGTTCGGTGCAGGCCTGGCCGTCACGGTCGCGCTGATCGCGGCCCTCGCGCTCCTCGGCACTGGTATCGGGCTCGCCGCGAGGAGGCGGCGCGGTACCGCCTAGCGCTCCTCGCTACGGCGTCGGCGAGGCCGTCGGGCTGGGCGTCGGCGTCGAGCTCGGCGAGGGCGAGGGAGAGGGCGACGGCGACGGCGACGGCGACGGCGAAGGAAGCTCCTGCTGGACGGGGCCGTCGTTCGGAACGAGATCGAGGCACGTTCGAGGACACGACGGCCCGGTGAACTGGGTCACCACCCGCCAGGAGTAGGACGTCCGGTTCGGCCCGAACCGGAGCTTTCCCAGGCCCACCGAGATGATCACTCCCTCGGGGCCCTTCTTTCGGACCGTGATCCGCCCGACGACCGTGTCCGGACCGCGGGGGCGCCGGCGGAACAGCCCTCCGATGAGGTCTCGTCCGTTCGACCGTGCGAGGGCGATGTAGTCCTCCTCCGCATCGCCGCGCGTGTCGAGGAGCACCAGGAAGAACCCGCTGTCCCGGATGTCCCTCGCCGTCCAGAAGGAGAACGTGTGGATCGTCCATGTGGGCGGGCTCGGATCGGCGGTGAACCCCACGGTCCTTACGTCGAGGCGACCCCACGTGTCGTTGCCGTCCGCGTAGTCGTCGTGCGCCGCGAGCGCCAAAGGGAGGCTCATCAGCAAGAGCCCTCCGAGCACGACCCCAGCGAGACAAGCCAGGCCGAGTCCCCGCCTCACGCGGTCCTCCTGACGCGGAGGGATCGGAGTGAAGAGGCCAGCATCCATGCCGTCACGGCGATGCCGATGGCCGCGAGCGCCGCGGGGAGGGCTTCGCCGGCCGTTGGAAGGCCCGGCACGCTGAAACGGGGGGCGTCGACGCCGCCGACGGCGGCGATCGACGCGCCGCCGGCCAGCACCGCGTTCCGCACGAGCAGGATCCGGTAATCCCGCGGGTCGCTCGACCCGAAGCATCCGCAGGCGACCACGTCCCCGAACCGCCGCCGGGCTCGAAGGATCGCCCCCGAGAAGGCGGCGAGCATCACCAGGGCGGCGATGCCGGCGGTCCGGTGCATCCCCAGCACCAGCAGGCCGACGATCGCCACCTCGGCTGCCGGCACCACGATCAGCGACGTCCGCTCCACCGATCGAGGCAGCCCGTAGGCGGCCAGGACCCGCCGCCAGGAGGCCGGGCGCGTGATCTTGGCCCCTGCGGACCAGACGAACGCGGCACCGAACACCCCAGCAACCAGGGCGGCGACGGGCACCTCATTCGACGGGAGCACGGCCGCCGCGGCCACTGCCACGGCGATCAGGACCGCGAGATGGGCCGCTCGCCACGCCGGCGAGGAAGCGCTGCGTGCCAGACGTGCCACCAGCGCCGAGCCCTCCTCGGGCCGTCGGGCCCGAGCCGCCACCAGCACCGACAGCCCCCGGGCCAGCCCGAACGGGGCCACCAGGGCGGCCCCCACGACCGGCCTCCCCGACGCGGCCGCGGCCACCGCCACCACCACGAGCGTCCCGTGGGTCAGGTAGGTGAGGAACCCAACGCCCAGCCCCACCCCGTACAGGAAGGCCGCCACCGGGACGGAGAAGAACGTCCGCCACCACTGCGGGACCTGCCGGCGGAGCTGCGGCACCGGTACCGACGCCACGGTCGCCTCCCGCAACAGGTACAGCACGGCCACGAGCGCAACGACGAGTGCCCCCCCTCCTCCCCACGGAGCGCCGAGCAGCGAGCCCGCCGCACCGAGGATCGCGCCGAACGCCGCCGCGGACGCTATCGCCCCCGTGGTGTGGAGCGCGACGCTTCCCGCCCACCTTCCGGCTCGTCCCCCGTGGACCACGGGGGTGATGGTCTCGACCATCGACAGCCCTCAGGGACCGAAGAGCGTGGAGATGCCGGCGACGATCGACGCGACGACCACGGCGATCGTCGCCGGACCACTCAACATGCCACGTTGAGCTCCCGGTACGCGATGCAGAAGACCCGAAGGCCGTCCGGGCAGTACCCCCGGACCGAGGCGTCGCCGTTGATCCGGATCGTCGAGCTCGAGCAGCAGTCCTGGATGTGGCGGACCCGCCCGGCGCAGCATCGGCTCCAGCCACCGCCGTACCGGGGATCCTTCACCCCCGGATACTCGTCGGGAACCCGGGTCTGGCAGATCTTCCGTCGTCGCTGCCGGCGGTCGGTGTAGATGCGGCCGTCGTCGTCCACCGGGTAGCCGTGCACCGGGTGCACCGGCCAGCCGAACGCGTCCACCCTGGTGAGCGGGAAGAACGGGTGCGGACACGATCCCGTGGTGTAGAGGTGGCCGCAGATGTGGTGCGCTTCCGCCCGCTCCGGCGCGAGCGCGACGGCGACGAAGGAACCGCCGACCAGGGCGACGACGGCCCGTCCCACCTTGCTCAGGAACGAGCGCCTGCTCGTCCGGCGGGCAAGCTCGACGGGAACGCGGGCGAGCTCGGGGCGCATCAGCCCGCCCGGGCCTCCTGGAGCTCAGAGGACGTGCGGCGGGCGGCCGTGTCGACCAGCCCCTCCAGCTGTTCCAGGTCGTTCACCGTGCCCTTCGCCCTCACCACGCCGGACGGGTCAAGGATCACGACGAACGGCACGCCCGGGACGGCCCAGGCCCGCTCGGCCTCCGGATCGGACACGACCTGCGGGACCAGCCCGGCCGCCGCCGCCGCGGCGGGCACCGACGGGCGCACCTGCTCGCACACCGGGCAGGTCGGGGACTCGAACACGACCAGGCGGCCATCCCCCGGGCCTCCCAGGACGACGGCCGAGCCGTCCTCAGCGCTGGCGCGAAGCAGCGGGGGGGTCTGGCCGAGCGGCGGACCCTCCTCGTCGATCTCCAGGGCACCGAGCGGCCCGAGCCGAAGGTGCAGGACGCCGACCTGGCGGGCCAGGGCAACGACCACGATGCACAGGGCGATGAGCAGGAGCCACTGGACGGCGAAGGCTGCCATCCACCAGCCCGGCACGAGCGCTAGTCCTCCCCTTGCGGAGGGACGGGCTCCTCCTCGGACATGTCCTCGATGGGGAGCTTCTCCGGGGCCATCCAGGTCGGCTCCCCCTTCTTGTCCATGAACTGGATGACCGGCGTGCCCTCCGCCGTGAGTCCCATGATGGCCCGGAGCTCGCCGTCCTTGTTCAACAGGCGCAGGATGGGCGAGCCCTCGGCGGCCAGGCCCAGCCGTGCCCGCACCTTCCCGTCCTCGTCCTGGAGCGAGATGGTGGGAGATCCCTGCTGCGCCAGGCTGTACACGAAGCCGAGCTGCCCGTCTTTGTTCCGGAGCGCGAGCGTCGGCGAGCCCTCGGTCGACAGCCCGAACTTCGCCCGGACCTTCCCGTTCTGGTCCACCATGGCCATGCTCGCCGAGCCGTCGGAGAACAGGCCGAAGGTGGCTCGGACCTTTCCCTCGTCGTCGGCGATGGCCAGGCCGGCGGATCCGTCGAGCTGGACCCCGAACCGGGCGCGCAGCCGCTCGTCCGGGCCGTAGAAAGCAACGAACGGGGAATCGTCGTTCGTCACCCCCAGCCGGGCCCGCACCCGCCCTTGCGAATCCTCGACCTCGATCTCGCCCGTGCGCACGACGCGCTTCTTCATGGTTCTACCCCTCGCTGCCAGCCGCCGGTGCTCGCCGCTAGCATGGCGCGACCAGCCACTTCTCGCAAAGTACCCGGGTACCGGCAGGGGTCAAGCACATCGAAGGCCCGGGCGCACGGGTCGGGGAAAGCGAGAAGCCGCCAGAACCCGAAGGTCCCAGCGGCCTCTCGTTTCGAACTGTAGGGGGCGCCCGGCTCCCCGGTCAAGCCGGGGCCGCCTTCTTGTCACTCTTTCTTCAGGACCTCCGTCCGCAGGGTGGTCTGGGCCAGCCGGTCGGGCAGCGGGTCCACGCCGATGCCCGGCCCGCCGGGGACCGCCATCGTCCCGTCGGGATCCATCCGGAACGGCTCGGTGATGTCCTCATGGAAGTACCGCTCGCTCGCGCTGGTGTCGCCGGGGAGCACGAAGCCGGGGAGGGCGGCGAGCGCCAGGTTGGTGGCCCTGCCGATCCCAGTCTCGAGCATCCCCCCGCACCACACGGGGACCCCTCGAGTGACGCAGGTGTCGTGGATCCTCCTCGCCTCCCCCAGCCCGCCCACCCTGCCCTGCTTGACGTTCACGATGCGGCACGAGCCGAGCTCGATCGCCGCCTCGGCATCGGCGGCCGATCGGATCGACTCGTCGAGGCAGATGTCGGTCCGGATCTCGCGCTGGAGCTTCGCGTGCTCCACCAGGTCGTCGTGATGGAGCGGCTGCTCCACCATCAGCAGGTCGAAGCCATCGAGCGCCCGAAAGGTCGTGACATCGTCGAGTGAATAGGCCGCGTTCGCATCGACCGAGAGGCTCGCGTGTGGATTCGCCTCCCGGACGGCGGCGACGCGCTCGACGTCGAGGCCCGGTTCGATCTTCAGCTTGATGCGGCGATATCCCTCGGCCAGGTACCCGGCCACCTGGTCCAGAAGCTGCTCGGTCGTCGGCGGGATGCCGACCGACACGCCGCACGCCACGCGATCCTTGTCGGCGCCGAGGTACGCCGCGAGGGACACGCCGCGGGCTCGGAGCTCCGCGTCCAGGACCGCGTTCGCTAGCGTGGCCTTGGCCATCGGGTTTCCCCGGACGAAGGCGAAGACGCTTTCGACGTCCTCGGCCCGGACCTCGCTGGCCGCGAACAGCGCCGGGGCAAGGAAGTCCCGGAGGAGGAACCACGCTCCCTCGTTGAACTCCTCGGAGAAGCCGGGGTCCGGCCCGGCGACGCACTCGCCCCACCCCTCGGCGTCATCGGTCTCCACCCTGGCCAGGATGCATTCCTTCTCTGTCTCCTGGCTGAAGCTCGTTCGGAACGGGCGAACGAGAGGAAGCGTGATCAGGCGAAGCTCGATCGCTCGAACGAGGGTCATGCCGATCCACCCGCCGCGGTTGCGGGAACAGCGAGGACGTACCTCGGGCCGGCGGGGTCGCGATCGAGGCCCACCACGATCGTGCCGACGTCGAAACACTTCTCGAGGACCTCGCCCACGGCGTCTCGCCATGCAGAGGCGAGACCGGGATCCCGCTCCCTCAGTCCCGAGTAATCGGCAGGGATGCTCACCCGCACGATCCCGCGCGAAGGGAAATCCGGCTCCTCCCCTCGCTCCGGTTTCGGAAGCTCGGGCGACCCGCTCGCGCGGAGTGCATCGACGACGTGCGGCCCGCTCGGGATCGCGGAGGGGCCGATCGCTCGATCCAGGTCCCATCTCGCGACGAGCCGGTCGCTCCGGTCGCCGCGGTTGAGCGCATCGCTCATCGCGCCGTAGAAGTCCCGGTGGAACCGGTCGCACAGCACCCCGAGCTTGTTCAGGTTGAAGTGGGCGTTTCGCGCCTGGAGTGGATCGAACGTCCATCGGACCACGCCATAACCCGCTTCCAGGCCCTGGGCCCGTTGCGCGAGCTTCAACGCGTAGCCCACGCCACCGGACCGCGACCCCGGGAGCACCGCCAGCATGTGCGAGTGGACGTGGGGCCCGTCCGCGTCCAGCGCCATCCACCCGAGCACGTACCCGACGAGCTCGTCGCCTCGGAAGGCTCCGTACGGGACGTTTCCGCTATCGGCCAGGGCCCGGATCATCTCCCGGGGAACCAGCTGGTGCTCGCCCCACGTCGCGACCATGACGTGGAGGATCCTGTCGGCATCCTCGAGTGTCATGAGGGGCCGAAGCTCGATGCCGGCTGCACCGGCGGCGTCCTCCGCCTGCTTCCACGCCGCGTTCACCGCCATGGCGCGGGGAGTCTACCGGGCACCGATCACGGCCAGGAAAGGAGAAGGGCCCGTGCCGCCCGGCACGGGCCCTTCGCCCACGTCACGGTGTGCGAGACCTAGCCGCCCTCGGGAGGCGGGAGCTCCTGCCATTCGTCCTCGCCGAAGTCCTGCCCCCGGCGGCGCTTGAAGAACGTCACGACCCCGGCCACGATCGCGCCGATGAACGCGAGGCGGAGGAGCTTTCCGAAGAACCCGCGCTTCTTCTTCTGGTCGGATCCGGTGTCCTCACCCATCAGGCTTCCTCTCCTTTCGCAGTGGGCCTGGTTGGACTTGAACCAACGACCTCATCCTTATCAGGGATGCGCTCTAACCGTGCTGAGCTACAGGCCCCGAAAGAACCGCCAGATGACCTCATACCCCGGCGCTGGCCAAGCCTACGCATGGCTCGAACGGGCTGTCAATGTTCCGTCTGACCTGCGCGTTCTCGTTCCGAGCGCTGTTCGTGATCGTCAGTGCCGCTCGGCCAGCGTGACCTCGATCCCGCCGATCACGTCGGAGATGAGGTTGTACAGGAATGCGATGAACAGGTTGATCAGCGACCAGATGAGCACCATGGCCAGGCCGAGCACCGTGAGCCGGGCAAAGATCCAGCCGCCGTTGATCGAGAAGGACTTGTCGGCGAACAGGTTGCGGGCGAACTCCGTGACGTGCTCGAGGGCCCCCACCGCTCCAAGGATCCCGTAGAGCATGGCCAGCGCCAGCAGGATCACGGTCATCACGCAAAGGTAGAAGAGCAGCGAGAACTTGAACACCGACCACGGCCCGACCTTCCGGAGCACCACCCGGGTCTGGCGGGCCCGCCTCCGCGGCGCCCGCGTGATCTCCGGAGGGATGGCGCCGACGACCTCGGGAGCGGGCACGGTTGCTGCCGCCGCTGGGGACGCGGGCTCGGTTGCCAGGCTAGGTTCGTCCATCGGGCTCCTCGGGTTCCTCGTCTTTCTACGCGGCCGGAACCCCGTCGGCAACAACCCTTGACCGGCCCAGGCGGCGGAGAGGTTCCCTGGTGGTCCGAACAGGACGCGGCACTGCACGGGAACGAGCACGGCGAGGGCCCCTACGGCCACGACCCAGTCGCCGGGGCCCCCATGCTCCTGGACCAGGAGGGCTCCCGCGGCGATCCCGCCGCCGGCTGCCGCCTCCACGGCGACGGCCAGGCGCGGAGGCAACCGCTCCCACAGGACGAACGCCCCGTAGAGCCCGGCCCCGGCGGCGACGGCGATCAGCGTGAGGCCTGCCACGGCGTTCACGGATGCGATTATGGAGCCCTTGCTCGGGGGCTGACGTGGACCAGGCGCGAACCGACCGGACCGACCTGCAGCTCATCCTGGCCATCCAGGCGCTCCGGGCGTTCCTGTACGGGTTCGGGAGCGTGATCCTGGGGAGCGCCCTGGCGAGCGGAGGGTTGTCGGACTTCGAGGTC
>VAYX01000087.1 GCA_005885325.1 Actinomycetota bacterium | reverse complement strand
CCCTGTTCGACATGGAGGGGACGCTCCTCCCCTCGAACGTGGTGGAGTCCTACGTGTGGGCCCGCATGGCGGACCTGCCCCTCGAGGAGTGGCCCGAGGAGCTGTTCTCGGTGTTCTCGAGGATCCCCTCGTACCTGATGGCGGACCGCCGGGATCGGGGCGAGTTCCTCCGAACCTTCTTCCGGAGGTTCGAGGATGCCTCCGTCGATCGGGTGGACCAGCTGATCGACGACGTGGTGTCGGAGTTCATGCTCCAGAAGCTGTCCGCGGCGGCGGTGCGCCGGATCCGCGAGCATCGCGCGGCCGGCCACCGAACGATCCTGATCACGGCGGCGGCGGAGCCCTTCGTCCGTCCCTTGGCCCCGCTCTTCGACATGGTGATCGCGGCCAAGCTCGCCGTGGAGGACGGGCGGTACACCGGCTACCTAGCTGAGCCTCCGCTCGTCGGCGAGGCGCGCGCGGCGTGGCTCCGCCGGTACGCGGAGACGGAGGGCGCGGATCTGAAGGCCTCGTACGCGTACGCCGACAGCCACTCCGATCTGGCGCTCCTTCGGGCCGTGGGGAACCCGGTCGTGGTCTCGCCCGACGCCGCGCTGCTGCGGGTGGCTCGGCGCCGCCGATGGCCCATCGAGGAGTGGGAGATGTCGGGAGGCATGCCCAGGGTCCGGTTCCCCAAGCCGGCGATGCGGTGATGGTGAGGGAGGCGGCATGACCATCCAGGCCCTCGAGCTGTTCCGATCGGCCCCCCGCTACCTCACGGCGAGGGCTGTGGGACAACGGGTCCCCGGCCTGGTGTCGGGGCCGCTCGCTCCGCTCCGGCTCGTGAACAAGCGGGATCCCGAGCTGCCCGCGCCGGGCTGGGCCAGGGTCCGGCCGATCCTGTCGGGCATCTGCGGCTCGGACCTCGCCACCATCTCGGGGCAGTCGAGCTTCTACTTCTCGCCCCTCGTGTCGATGCCGTTCGTCCCGGGGCACGAGGTGGTGGGAGAGCTCCTGGACGATGTGGACGGGCTCGCCACCGGGGCCCGCGTCACGCTGGAGCCGGTCCTGTCCTGCGCGGCGCGCGGCATCGAGCCGATGTGCGAGTCCTGCGCGGAGGGGCGGTTCGGCAGGTGCGACCGGGTCACGACCGGGCACGTCTCGCCGGGACTGCAGACCGGGTTCTGCGCCGACACCGGCGGAGGGTGGAGCCGCATGTTCGTGGCCCACCGCTCGCAGCTCCACCCGGTGCCCGAGGGCCTGTCCGACCGCCGGGCCGTGCTGGTCGAACCGCTCGCGTGCGCCGTGCACTGCGCGCTCCGGGCCGGCGTGCAGGCGAACGCCGACATGCTGGTGATCGGGGCGGGAACGGTGGGGATCCTCACGCTCGTCGCGCTGAAGGAGCTCACCCGCGCCGGGAGCGTCGTTGTCGTGGCCAAGCACCGACGGCAGCGCGAGTGGGCGGAGTCGTTCGGCGCGACCGACGTGGTGTCTCCCGGCGAGGCCATCAACGAGGTCCGCCGCTCCACCAGGGCGTTGAAGCTGAAGCCGGAGCGGGGCAGCCCGTTCCTGCTCGGCGGGGTGGACGTCGCGATCGACTGCGTGGGGTCGAAGGGGTCGCTCGACCTCGCGCTTCGGACGACGAAGGCCGGCGGCCGAGTGGTCCTGGCAGGCATCCCGGTGGCCGGGGTGGACCTCACGCCGTTGTGGTTCCGGGAGCTCGAGCTGGTTGGGGCGTACACCGGTGGCATCGAGGAGCGAGGGCGCCGGTCGTCGACGACAAAGGGCGCGTCGAACGCCGACGGGACGTCGGCGTTCGACATCGCCACCCGGATCGCCGAGGAGACGCCCCTCGACGGGATCGTGGGAGCGATGTATCCGCTTCGGCGATGGCGGTCGGCCATCGACCATGCGCTCGGCGCCGGGCGGCTGGGGACGTTGAAGGTCGCATTCGACGTGCGAGCTGACTAGGGAGGGACGTGTGGGCAGACCTGGGTTCGTGCTGGAGGTGGACGAGCGGACGCCGCCGCTCCTGGTCCACGAGGGCGAGGGGTTCCGGCTCCAGAAGTTCCCGCTGGGGTCGAGGGTGATCTATCCGCCGGACGCGCTCCCCGGGATCAAGGACGTTCGGGGGGCGATCCGCCGCGCCCTGGCCGAGCCGCACGACGCCGAGCCACTCGAGGAGCTGCTCAAGCCCGGCATGAAGCTCACGATCGCGTTCGACGACATCTCCATCCCCCTGCCGCCGATGCAGGAGCCCGACGTCCGCCAGCTGATCCTGGAGGAGGTCATCGAGCTCGCGGCGGCCAAGGGCGTCGAGGACCTCAAGCTGATCGTGGCCAACTCGCTCCATCGCCGGATGACCGGTGACGAGATCAAGCACGCGGTGGGTGAGCGCGTGTTCCGGTCGTTCTACCCGCGGGACCTGACGAACCACGACGCCGAGGACCATGCCAACCTCACGTACGTCGGCACCACCAACAAGGGCGAGGACGTCGAGATCAACAAGCGAGCGGCCGAGTCCGACCTCATCGTGTACGTCAACATCAACCTGGTGGCCATGGACGGCGGCCACAAGTCGGTACCAGTCGGCCTGGCCAGCTACCGGGGCGTTCGACCCCACCACAACGTCAGCACGATGCTGCACTCCAAGTCGTACATGGACCCCCGGCCCGGCCACTCGGCCATCCACGACTCGTGCGCGCGGATGGGCCAGCTGCTGAAAGACAGCGGCGTCCGCATCTTCACCATCGAGACCACGCTGAACAACGAGGTCTTCCCCCAGCCGTTCGGGTTCATGAACAAGCGCGAGTGGGAGTGGTCGCTGAAGGAGCAGGCGACGTACCTGGCTGCGAAGAAGGCCAACGAGATGGCACCTCCGAAGCTCCGTCACCAGGTGTGGATGCGAGTGCTGGCGCCGTACGGCGTGACCGGGATCAACGCGGGGGAGACCGAGGCCGTGCACGAGCGCACGCTGGCCCGGTTGCACCAGCAGCAGCTCACCGAGGTGAACGGCCAGAGCGACGTGATGGTCGTGGGGCTTCCGTTCATCGGGCCGTACAACGTGAACTCGATCATGAACCCCATCCTGGTGCACTGCCTGGGGCTCGGCTACCTCTTCAACATGTACCGGAACAAGCCGGTGGTCCGTCCCGGCGGGGCCATGATCATGTTCCACCCGGTGCCGTGGGAGTTCCACCAGGTCCACCACCCCTCGTACGTGGACTTCTTCGAGGAGGTCCTGTCACAGACCACCGATCCCTCCACGATCGAGTCGAAGTACGAGCAGCAGTACGCCACCGATCCCTGGTACATCCACCTCTACCGCAAGAGCCACGCGTACCACGGCGTGCATCCCTTCTACATGTGGTACTGGGGTGCGCACGCCCTGGATTACCTGGGCGACGTCATCGTGGTGGGCGGCAACCCGAAGGCCTGCGAGCGCTTGGGGTACCGGGCGGCGACCTCGTTCCGTGACGCGCTGGAGATGGCCGGCGACACCGTCGGGCGCTCGCCGTCGATCACGTACCTCCACGTGCCGCCCCTGGCCATAGCGGACGTCCGCTGATGGCTCGCTCCACGAAGCACTCGCTGGCCGACGAGGTCCGAAACGTGGCGAAGGGATGGCGATGGGGTCGCCGTCCGGTGGCTCCCCGGACCGCCGAGGCGCACACGCCGCCCGCCGAGCCGTGGTCGTTCCCCACGGACTGGGCGCGGAGCCCGGCCGGACGCGCCGCCCGCGACCTCGTGCTCTCGGGGGTGATGAAGCCCATCGTGTGGAACGAGACGTCGCCCGAGGTGTTCGGCCTGGACAACCTGGAGGGCGTTCAGCCGCCGGTGATGTTCATCAGCAACCACTCGAGTCACCTGGACGCGACGCTGATCTTGACCACCCTCCCCCCGAAGTGGCGGAACAAGACGGCGACGGCCGCGGCGAAGGACTACTTCTTCGATGTGTGGTGGCGATCGGCGTTTACGGCACTCGTGTACGGCGGGTTCCCCATCGAGCGCGGCGGCGGGGAGCGGGCCACGGACAAGGCCAAGGAGCTGATCGGGGACGGCTGGAACCTCATCGTGTTCCCCGAGGGCACGCGCTCCGCGGACGGCTGGATGCAGCGGTTCCGCCACGGGAGCGCGCGGCTGGCCATCGACATGGGCATGCCGGTCGTGCCTATCGCCATCATCGGCGCGTACGCGGCCATGCCGAAGGGCCGGTTCTGGCCCAAGCCGGGCAGGCCACCCATCCGCGTCCGCTATGGGCGACCGCTCCGGCAAGCGGAGGGACAGAGCCACCAGGCCTTCTCGCTTCGGATGCAGTCGGCCATCGCCGAGCTGTTCGACGAGGATCGCACGAGCTGGTGGGAGGCTCGCCGGCGTGCGGCCACGGGGGCGACCCCCAAGCTCAGCGGGCCGTCCGGCCCGAAGTGGCGCCGGACGTGGGAGGGATCACGGGACATCCGGCGACGGGGCCGTCCTCCGGCGTGGCGATCTGGGGGATGAGGCCATGACGAGGACCGGTGGCGAGCCGCGACGGCACGCCCTCATCGAGGAGGCGATCCGTGCGTTCGGCCGCGAGGGCTACTCGGGGGCGAGCCTGGAGCAGATCGCCAGCGCTGTCGGGATCCGCAAGCAGACGCTCCTGTACTACTTCCCGACGAAGGACGCTCTCCTCGAGGCGTGCCTCCAGGCGGCCGGCCAGCGGGTCGCCGAGGAGATCGCAGAGGCGCTCGAGGGCAAGGAAACCTACTGGGACCGGGCAGAGGCCGTGATCCACGCGGTGTTCGCGCTCGCCGAGGAATGGCCCGAGTTCCCGATGTTCGTTCGGGAAGCCGGACGCCTCGGCGCAGAGGGCTTCGAGAAGTTCGCCGGCGTGATCGACCCGCTGCGGAAGCGGGCGGTCCAGTTCCTCCAGGCGGGGATGGACACCGGCGAGATCCGCGAGCAGGACCCGGCCCTGCTGCTGTTCATGCTGTACACGGCGGTGGTAGGGTCGCTGACCGAGGCGAGCGTGCTCAACGCCGTGGTTGGGAAGGACAAGAGCCGCGCATCGTTGCGTCGCCGAGAGCGCGAAGTCGCCGCGTTCGTGCGGAGTGCCCTGCAGCCGGCATGAATCCACTCGTGAAGGGCGTGCCTGTCCGGGAACGGGACGCGCTCGTCCCCGCCTCGGCGGCGTAGGTCCAGGAAGGAGAGACACATGAAGGCGATCGTGCAGGACCGATATGGCTCGGCGGACGTGCTCGAGTTGCGGGACATCGACGTTCCGGTGATCGGGGAGAACGACGTGCTCGTCCGGGTGCACGCGGCGGCCGCCGGCCCGGACGTGTGGCACATCATGACCGGGAAGCCGTACATGGCGCGTCCTGTGCTCGGGTTCCGCCGACCGAAGGTCCCGGTCCGGGGCTGGGACGTCGCAGGGACGGTCGAGGCGGTCGGGGCGAACATCACCCGCTTCGTGCCCGGCGACGAGGTGCTGGGCGTCGCCGAAGGCTCCTTCGCGGAGTACGCGATCGCGCCGGCGGACAAGGTGGTCCGGAAGCCCGCTCGGCTGTCCTTCGAACAGGCCGCGGCCCTCCCCATCTCCGGGGTCACGGCGCTCCAAGCGGTGCGGAAGGCGGATGTGAAGCCCGGACAGGACGTGCTCGTCATCGGCGCGGCCGGAGGCGTCGGCACGTTGCTCGTGCAGATCGCCAAGGCGTTCGGCGGACGGGTCACCGGCGTATCGAGCACGTCGAAGCTGGACCTCGTCCGGTCGATCGGCGCGGACGACGTCGTGGACTACACGCTCCAGGACTTCACGGACGGTTCGCGACGCTGGGATGTGATCCTCGACACCGCCGGGCGCCGGCCTCTGCGGCAGCTGCGGCGCGCGCTGAGCCCGAAGGGGACCCTCGTGGTCGTCGGCGGGGACGGCGGCGGGCGCTGGACCGGCGGTTTCTTCCGCGGGATGCTCCGCGGGCCGCTGGTGTCGCTGTTCGTCGGCCAGAAGCTTGGCGGGTTGAACTCGAAGACGACCTTGGAGGACCTCCAGGCCGTGGCGGATCTGATCGAGGCCGGAACGGTCACGCCGGTCGTGGACCGGACGTTCCAACTGGTCGAGGCCCCCGACGCCATCCGGTACCTCGCACAAGGGCACCCAGGCGGGAAGGTCGTCATCGACGTCGGGTGATCTAGGCTTCCCCCCGCAGTCAATGGCGAAGGGGAGGGTGACGATGTCCGGCTCGGGATTCGTCGAGGATGTGAGGATCGGCGTCCGACTCAAGATCTCGGCCCTGTGGATCGCGATGTTGTTCCTGTTCGCGTACGGGGACATCTTCGGGTTCTTCAAGCCAGGCCGGATCGAGGAGGTGACGTCGGGAAAGATCTCGGGGATCGAGATCACCCAGGGATTCCTCTTCGCGGTGTCGGTCTACGTCGCGATCGCGAGTGTGATGATCTTCCTTTCCCTCGTGCTGAGGCCGCCGGTCTGCCGCTGGACGAACATCGTCCTGCCGATCTTGTACGTCGTCTCGATCGTGGCTGCGGCGGTCGGCGAGACGGACGCGTACTACGTGTTCCTGAGCACCTCCGAGATCGTGCTCCTGCTGCTGATCGTCAGGTACGCGTGGACGTGGCGCCCCGTGGCAACCGGGCAAGGTTAGGACGTCCCCACCACGAAGGTCGTCGGGAACCGCTCGCTTGCCCGGTGTAGAGTCCGGAGGTCGGGTCGATCGCCGACGGAAGCTCGCGAGAAGGGGGGCCGCCATGGCTCGGAGCGGGGATCTCCAGCTCACCAAAGAGTGCTCGGAATACAGGGGCCAAGCCGGTGACTTCTGCACGATCACGTCCTCGAATCTCGATGAGATCCAAGCGGGTGCGAAGGTCATCTACGCCGAGGCCGCGGGCGAGGGCACCCTCGACACCGATGTCGTGCTCGACGCGGGGTCCGGGAACACCGCCAAAGGCCACGTCGTGCTCGATCTTGCTGCCAACAAGGGCACGGCGACGTTCTCGGGAGGGACGGGGAAGTTCGTGGGATTCGAGGCCCATGCCGACGTCACGGCTGATTCGGACGGCTTGTGGCACTGGAGTGGGACATACAGCTTCGACTGACTGGCGGCCTTTCCCACCTGCGGACGGCCGATGACCCGGTACGTGGCCCTCCTCCGCGGGATCAACGTGGGCGGCAAGAACCTCATCAAGATGCCCGCCCTGAAGGCGTGCTTCGAGGCGAACGGCTTCGAGAACGTCTCGACGTACATCCAGAGCGGCAACGTCGTCTTCGAGGCACCCGATAGACCGTCCGTGCAGCTCACGCGCCGGATCGAGGCGATGCTTGCCGAGGCGTTCGACTACGTGCCGACCGTGGTGGTGCGAAACAGGAAGCAGATGCGCGCGATCGTCGAGCGGGCTCCGAAGGGGTTCGGGGCCGAGCCGACGAAGTACCGGTACGACGTCTTCTTCCTCAAGGAGCCGCTCACGGCGACTGCGGCGATGAAGCACCTGCCCACGAATCCGGCCGTCGACCGGGCGCACGCCGGAACCGGCGTCCTCTACGTCTCGAGGGTCACCGCCAAAGCGACGCAAAGCCGGCTCAACAAGATCATCTCGTCACCGATCTACCCGAGCGTCACGATCCGCAACTGGAACACGACGACCAAGCTGCTCGAGTTGATGGGATAGGCGACATGAAGCCCAGCGGAAGTCGGCGGAAGTCTCGTCGTCGAGAACGATGGCCGCCGCCGGACCCCATTTCGAAGCCGGGACGCATTGCCGGATACACAACGTCTGGCTGCCTTGTCGTAACGAGCGGTGCTTTCCTCGTGGCCTCTTGGGACGACTTGGTTTGCACGCACGACTGTCTCTTCCCTCCGGGACTAGCGGCACTTGTTTGGTTCATCGCCGTTCCGATTGGCCTTACGGGTCTTGCGATTGCCCGGCGGGTCTCCTTGCGACCCACAGCCCGATGGGCCCACAAGCTGGACTCTTTCGCTAATGATCCTCTTCTCGGGAGGCATTGCAGTGGCGGCATCGCGTCTCCCGAGCTTCACTTGTCAGGTCGGACATCTGGACCCAAATTTTCGGCTGTGCATAGAGGCGAGTGGCCGTTTCAGCGATCCCTCGAATTGGATCTGGCTGAAGGCGCTGATTGCAATCCTGGGCTTGATGATCGGAATCGCTTTACGGCAGCCCAAGCGTGTCTACCTAGCCGCTCCAATCGCCGCTATCGCTTGGCTGTTCGGATTCGGTTGGCTCCTTCTCGACACCGTAGTTCGTGGGGTACTGCGCTAGTTGAACTCCGACCGGCCGGCTGGCTCGGTCGTGGATCCAGTTCCTGAAGGTTCGCGGGCGAGCTTCTCATCACTGAGGGGTTTGGCAGCGCTTCGTCGCGCGGGTTCTTGCGTTCTGGTATCTGAGTGCCATGCCGGGCTGCCCTAGGGGCGGAACGGCGAGGGTGTGGGAGTGGGAGTCGCCGCTTCGCTTGTTGCAAGGCTTACCGTGCCGGTCGGGACAGGCTGCCAGGCTGGACAGCAGAGCTCGCCCACCGGCCCTTCGAACAGCCTTGTCAC
>VAYX01000086.1 GCA_005885325.1 Actinomycetota bacterium | reverse complement strand
TCGAGCTCGGCCCCCTGGGGCCGTTCGCCGACGCCGCTCTTCCGGCCGCAGCCTCGATGGAGAAGGACGGCCACCTCTCCGACTGGGAGGGGCGGGCGCAGTGGATCCGTCCTATCCGGCCACCGGCCGGCCTGTCCCGCCCGGACTGGGAGATCTTCGCCACGCTCGCGCTGGCCATGGGGGGCGACCTCGGCTTCGAGACGCTCGACGGCCTCCGCCAGGAGATGGCCGGGCTCCTCGACCCCCGGGAGCCCGCCGAGCGGTCCACGGCCTGGGTGGACACGGACCGGCCCCAGTGGCTCGACGACCTGACGCTGTTCACCTACCCCCTCCTGGTGGACGAGGGCCGCCTGTCCGAGCGGGCCTCGGAGCTGAAGGCCGCGCTGGAGGAGGAACCGTTCCTCGAGGTCCATCCGGACGACGCAGCCAAGCGCAAGGTCGTCGACGGGGAGCTCGCCCGCGTCCGGACCGACGCGGGCGAGGCCGTCCTGCCGGTCCGCGTCACCGAGCACGTCGCCCAAGGCGCCGTGTTCGTCCCGTTCAACCAGCCCGGCCTGGCCGCGAACACGCTGCTCTCGGGGCGGTTCACAGCAGCCGCCACGGTCGAGCCCGCCGATGCTGGAGGCGGCGCCTGAGATGGATTGGCTGGACTGGATCCTGCTGGTCGCCCGGGTGGTCGTGGTGTTCTTCGCCGTCCTGATCAGCGTGATGCTGCTGATCTGGATGGAGCGAAAGGTCGCAGCGGACATGCAGACCCGGATGGGACCGATGCGAGCCGGGCCGCGCGGCGTGCTGATCACCCTGGCCGACGGGATCAAGCTGTTCTTCAAGGAAGGGATCACGC
This sequence comes from Actinomycetota bacterium, assembly GCA_005885325.1. Classification (GTDB taxonomy): domain Bacteria; phylum Actinomycetota; class UBA4738; order UBA4738; family HRBIN12; genus AC-69. Next base: position 7,378 of record VAYX01000086.1, on the reverse strand, counting down.
CGACCCTGGCCGACCGGCCCGTGTACCTCCTCGCCCCGGTCATCGCCATGATCCCGGCGTTCCTGGCCTTCGCGGTGATCCCGTTCGGGACCGGCGTCACGCTGTTCGGCCGCCACGTCCCGTTCCAGATCGCCGACCTGAACGTGGGGATCCTGTGGGTCCTGGCCATGGGCTCGTTGATGGTCTACGGGATCGTCCTGGCCGGCTGGTCCAGCGGCTCGAACTACCCGCTCCTCGGCTCGATCCGCTCGACGGCCCAGATGATCTCCTACGAGGTGGGGATGGGTCTGGCCCTGGTCGCGGTCCTCATGTACTCGGGCTCGCTGCAGATGTCGCAGATCGTGGCCAGCCAGGACCGGGTGTGGAACGCGATCCCCCAGTTCCCCGCGTTCGCGATCTACCTGATCGCCGGGCTGGCCGAGACCAATCGCCCGCCCTTCGACCTGCCGGAGGCCGAGACCGAGCTCGTGGCGGGGTACTTCACCGAGTACTCGGGGATCAAGTTCGCCATGTTCTACCTGGGTGAATACGTGAACCTGGTGGTGGTCTCCTCCATCGCCGTGACGTTGTTCCTGGGGGGATGGCGCGGGCCGCACCCGAGCTTCGTGGCCTGGCTGTGGCCGCTCCTGTGGTTCATCGCCAAGGTCGTCGCGGTGGTCTACCTGTACATCTGGGTCCGGCTGACCCTGCCCAGGATCCGGTACGACCGGCTGATGAGCTTCGGATGGAAGTTCCTCATCCCCATCGGGCTGCTGTGGGTCCTGGCCACCGGGGCCGTAGTGGTGCTTCCCGATGTGTACGGCAAGGGCGCGCTGCTGACCGGAGCCTTGATCGTGGTGGGGGCAATCCTCGTCGCGTCGCTGCTGTGGCCCCTCATCGCTCCGAGACGTCAGTCCGCAGGGGAGACCCCGCAGTGAACGAGAAGGCCCTCGGCGACCAGGCCGCGAACGAGACGGCCACCGGCGAGGAGGCGCGGGCTCGCCGGCCGATGACCCTGGGTGCGGCGGTGGGTGCCATCTCCAGGGGCCTGGCGACCGTGTTCCGGCAGACCTTCCGTCCCGACGTGACGGAGGAGTACCCGCGGCACATCGATCCCCCTCCGCCACGTTCGCACATCGGCCGCCACCGCCTGAACCGCCACGCGAACGGCCTGGAGAAGTGCATCGGGTGCGAGCTGTGCGCCTACGCGTGTCCGGCCGACGCCATCTGGGTCGAAGGCGCCGACAACGACCCGAAGGATCCCGTGTCTCCGGGGGAGCGGTACGCGAAGGACTACCAGATCAACTACCTGCGCTGCATCATGTGCGGCCTGTGTGTGGAGGCGTGCCCCACGCGGGCCCTCACCCTCACGAGCTACTACGAGCTGTCGTTCGACTCGCGCGAGGAAGCGATCTGGACCAAGGAGCAGCTCCTCCAGCCGCCGCCGCCGCTCGGATCCGATCCGGTCGACCGCGAGGGGCTGTGATGGCCCCCGACCAGATCGTGTTCTGGGTCTTCGCCCCGGTCTCGGTTGGATCGGCCGTCGCCATGCTGTTCCAGCGGAACGCGATCCACGCGGCGCTGTTCCTGATCGTGAACTTCTTCACGCTGGCCGTGTTCTACCTGGTCCTCGGCGCGCCGTTCCTGTTCGCCGTCCAGATCATCGTGTACGCCGGCGCCATCATGGTCCTGTTCCTGTTCGTGATCATGTTGCTCGGCGTCGACCGCGAGGAGAGCCTGGTCGAGCGGCTGCGGGGACAGCGGCCCCTGGCGATCGTCCTGGGCCTCGGCCTGGCCGCCGAGATCTTCGTCACGGCTCGGGCCAGCCTGGGCCTGGCCCGGGGTCCGGCGAACTTCGATGAGACCGTGAACGTGGGCGGGAACGCGCAGGCCCTGTCGCACGTGCTGTTCCGCGACTACTTCCTCCCGTTCGAGGTGACCTCGATCCTGCTGATCGTGGCGGCGATCGCGGCCATGGTGCTGGCGCAACGCCGCGAGCGGACCACGGTCGAAGCAGCGGGGGAGGCCGAGGTGTGAAGACGCCCATCTCCTACTTCGTGGTCCTGTCGGCCGTGCTGTTCGCCATCGGCTCGGTCGGTGTGCTCGTCCGCAAGAACGCCTTGGTGATCTTCATGTCGGTCGAGCTCCAGCTGAACGCGGTGAACCTGGCACTGGTGGCGTTCTCGCGGCTGCACGGCAACCTGAACGGCCAGGTCCTGGCGTTCTTCTCGATGGTGGTCGCGGCAGCCGAGGTCGTCGTGGGCCTGGCCATCATCGTGAACGTGTACCGGCGGATGCACACGGCGAACGTCGACGACGCCAGCCTGCTGCGGTGGTGATGCCGTGCTGAGGTCCGTGTGGCTGGTGCCGGCTCTGCCGCTCGCCGGCGCGGCGATCAACCTGTTCGCCGGGAAGCGGCTGGGTCGGTGGGCCGGGATCCTGGCATCGGGGCTGATGGTGGTGGCGTTCGCCCTGGCCCTCGGAGTGCTGGCCTACCTGCTGAGGCTTCCCGGCAACGAGCGCCTCGTCGTCCGGCACCTGGGCGACTGGATCTCGGTGGGGAGCTTCCGGGTGGCGGCCGACCTGCGTGTGGACCCCTTGTCGGTGACCATGATGCTCGTCGTCACCGGGGTCGGCGCCGTCATCCACGTGTACTCGATCGGCTACATGGACGGGGATCCGCGATATGGCCGGTTCTTCTCCTACATGAACCTGTTCTGCTTCTTCATGCTCACGCTGGTCCTGGCCCAGAACTTCCTGCTCCTGTACCTGGGCTGGGAGGGCGTGGGCCTGTGCTCGTACCTGCTGATCGGGTTCTGGTTCGAGCGGCCGCTGGCCGCGAGCGCGGCGAAGAAGGCCTTCGTGGTCACGCGGATCGGCGACACGTTCATGCTGGTCGGCATCGCCCTGGTCTTCCTCCGCCTGGGGTCGCTGGACTTCTCGGCTGTGCTCCGCCCCTCGATCGAGTCGGTGCAGCCCTCGGGCGTCTTCACCGTCATCGCGCTGCTGCTGTTCGCCGGCGCGGTGGGCAAGTCGGCTCAGGTCCCGCTGCACACGTGGCTCCCCGACGCGATGGAGGGGCCCACGCCGGTCTCGGCGCTGATCCACGCCGCGACGATGGTCACGGCCGGTGTCTATCTGGTGGCCCGGACCCATGTCTTCTTCGAGATCTCCGGCGTTGCGCTCACGGTCGTCCTGGTCATCGGCCTCGTGACCGCGGTCTACGCGGCGACGTGCGCCCTGGGACAGGACGACCTCAAGCGGGTGCTCGCCTACTCGACGATCAGCCAGCTCGGCTACATGTTCTTCGCGCTCGGGTTGAAGGCGTATGCGGCGGCCCTATTCCTATTGGTGACGCACGCGTTCTACAAGGCGCTCCTGTTCCTGTCGGCGGGCTCGGTGATGCACGGCCTGGGGGGCGAGACCGACCTGAAGAGGATGGGGGCGCTCCGCAGGGCCATGCCGTTCACGGCGGCGATGTTCGGCGTCGGCGCCCTGGCCATCGCCGGCGTCCCTCCCCTGTCGGGGTACTTCGCCAAGGATCAGATCCTGGAGGTGGCGAACCGGTCCGGCTACCTCATCGCCTGGCTGGTTGCGCTGGCCGGCGCGTTCCTGTCGGCGCTGTACATCTCCCGGCTGATGTTCCTGGCGTTCTTCGGCCAGGACCGAACGGAGCGCGCGGCCCACGAGTCACCGCCGGTCATGACCGTTCCCCTGGCTCTGCTGGCGGTGGGAGCGGTCTTCGGCGGCGTGCTGGGGCTTTCGGTGACGTCCGGTCGGCTGCAGGGCTTCTTGGCTCCGGTCCTCGGTGAGCTGACCGAGGGTGCGGGCGGCCTCCCCACCGCGGTCCTCTCGGTCATCTCGGTCCTGGCGGCGCTGGCCGGCATTGCGGTGGGGTGGCTCGTGTACGGATCGGGAAAGGTCGACTGGGTGGCGCTCCGGGTCCGGTTCGCCGGAGTCCATGAGTTCCTGGCTCACGGGTGGTACGTCGACGACGTCTACTCGACCTCCCTGGTCGCCCCGGGGAAGGCCGGAGCGGCGTTCCTGGCTTCCGCCGTCGACCAGCGCGTCATCGACGGCTGCGTGAACGGGGTCGGGCAGCTGTTCCAGTGGGCCGCGTCTCGGGGCCGAAGGCTCCAGACCGGCCTGGTCCGCAACTACGGGTTGGCGTTCCTCGTCGGCGTTGTCCTGATCTTCGTCTACGTGGGGGTTCGGCTGTCGTGAGCTGGCTGAGCATCACGACGTTCCTGCCGCTGGCCGGCGCGGTGGCCCTCCTGGCCTGGGGTGGGGCGAGCGATCGAGGCGCCCGCGCGTTCGCGCTCGGCGCCTCGATCGCCACCTTCGCCGCATCGCTGGTCGTGTTGTCGCGGTTCGAGGGCTCCCGTGCCGGGTTCCAGATGGTCGAGCAGGCCACCTGGGTTCGCTCGCCCCACATCCAGTACATCCTGGGGGTGGACGGGATCAGCCTGTTCCTGGTCCTGCTCACGACGTTCCTCGTTCCGGTGGCGATCGTCGCGTCGTGGAATGTGGAGGGGCGGGTCCGCCTGTTCATGGCCACCATGCTCGTCCTGGAGACGGGGATGATCGGCACGTTCCTTGCCCTCGACCTCCTGCTGTTCTTCCTGTTCTTCGAGGCGATCCTGTTCCCGATGTACCTGATCATCGGGGCGTGGGGCGGCGAGCGCCGGGTGTACGCGGCGGTGAAGTTCTTCCTGTACACGATGTTCGGATCGGCCTTCCTGCTGGTCGCCATCCTGTTCCTGTACGCGCGATCGGGCGCGCTCCCCGGCGGGCCTACGTTCGACGTCCGCGAGTTGATCGGTCTGGGGATTACCGGAGCGGCGGCCCGCTGGCTCTTCCTGGGATTCTTCGTCGCCTTCGCGGTCAAGGTGCCGCTGTTCCCGCTGCACACGTGGCTCCCCGACGCGCACACGGAAGCCCCGACGGCCGGCTCGGTCATCCTCGCGGCGATCCTGCTGAAGGTGGGGGCCTACGGTCTGATCCGGTTCAACCTGGCGCTGTTCCCGGAGGCCTCCCGGTCGCTCGCGGGCGCCATCTCGGTGCTCGCGCTGATCGGCATCGTCTACGGCGCGGTGGTGGCCATGATGCAGACGGACGTGAAGCGGCTGGTGGCGTACTCGTCCGTGTCCCATCTGGGGTTCGTCGTCCTCGGGACGTTCGCCTTCACCCTCCAGGCCATGACCGGTGGGGTGCTCCAGATGGTGAACCACGGGCTGTCCACGGGCGCGCTGTTCCTGCTCGTCGGCATGGTGTACGAGCGGACCCACACCCGGAACCTCTCGGAGATGGGAGGCCTGGCATCGGGGATGCCCTGGCTGATGGGGGCGTTCCTGTTCGTCTCGCTGTCCTCCCTCGGCCTTCCCGGGCTGAACAACTTCGTCGGTGAGTTCCTGGTGATCCTCGGCACGCTTGGCCGCAACCGCGCGTTCGGGGCCATCGCCGCGATCGGAGTGGTGCTTGCCGCGATCTACCTGCTGTGGGCGTACCAGCGGATGGCCCACGGCCCCCTGCCGGCGAAGCATGCGCACCACCCGGACCTGTCGGCTCGCGAGGTCGCGCTCCTCGCGCCGGTGCTGGCGCTCATCCTGTTGATCGGGATCTACCCCAAGCCCCTGCTCGATCGGATCGATCCCACCAGCACTCGCATCGTGAAGGCCGTGGACGCAGGGCGCCCCGTCGATGCCGGACAGCATGCGAACCTCGCGGCGGCGGCGGAGGGACCGTGATGCTCGCCCAGTTCCTGATCCATCCGCCCATCCAGCTCGGGCCGATCGGGCCCGAGCTCGTCCTGACCGGCACGGCCATCGTCGTCCTGCTCGGCGCGGCCTTCAACCCCAGGATCGGGCACTCGACGCTGCTCCTGGTGTCCCTGCTCGGGCTGGCGGGCGCCGCGCTCGTCTCCATCGGCCTGTGGGATTGGGGAGGCGAGCTCACGGTCCTGGCGGGGATGGTGGCGACGGACCGGTTCGCGGTGGTGGCCCGGCTGATCCTCCTCGGCATCGCCGCCATGGGCCTGGTGTACGGATACCACTATTTCCGACGCTCGGGAGAGGCCCGCGCCGAGTTCTACCCGCTCGTCCTGTTCGCCACCGCCGGCATGACGCTCATCGCCGCGGCCGCCGACCTGATCCTGGTGTTCCTGGCGCTGGAGATCCTGTCCCTCTCGCTGTACGTGCTGACCGGCATCTCCGCCCGCCTGTCCTCGGTGGAGGGCTCGATGAAGTACTTCCTGCTCGGCGCGTTCTCCTCGGCGTTCTTCCTGTACGGGGTGGCCATGGCCTACGGCGCCACCGGATCCACCCGTCTGTCCGCCATCGCCCACGCCCTCGCGGGGCAGACCGGGAGCCTGGGGCTGGCGCTTGCGGCCGTCGCGTTCCTGGGGATCGGGTTCGGGTTCAAGGTCGCCGCCGTGCCGTTCCACATGTGGACGCCGGACGTCTACCAGGGTGCGCCGACCCCCGTCACGGCCTTCATGGCCGCCGGCACGAAGGTGGCGGCGTTCGCCGCGCTGATCCGTGTCCTGGAGACGTCGTTCCAGCCGCTCACGCTGGACTGGACCCCGCTCGTGTGGACGATCGCGGCGGTGACCGTCGTCGCCGGCAGCCTGATCGCCATCGCCCAGACCGACATCAAGCGGATGCTCGCGTACTCGAGCATCGCCCACGCGGGGTTCGTCCTCATCGCCCTCACCGCGGCCGGCCAGGACGGCATCTCGGCGGCGCTGTTCTACCTGCTGGCGTACGCGCTGATGGTCCTGGGGGCGTTCGGCGTCGTGATGCTCGTGTCGGCGCGGGGGGAGGGGCGGACCTCGCTCGCCTCCTACGCCGGCCTGTACCGCCGGAGCCGACTGCTGGCCGGCCTGCTCACGCTGTTCCTGCTGTCGTTGGCCGGCATCCCGCCCACGGCGGGATTCATCGCCAAGGTGAACGTGTTCCGGGCGGCAGTCGCCGCGGGCCACTGGCCCCTGGTCCTGGTCGGGGTCCTGGCAAGCGTCGTGGCCGCCTTCTTCTACATCCGGGTCATGGTGCTGATGTACATGCAGGAGCCACAGGACGACGCCGAGCCGGACCGCTCGCCCTGGCCACGGGTGGCGGTAGCCGTCCCGGCGGTCCTCACCCTGCTGTTCGGCGTGTTCCCCGGTATCGTGCTCGGCGTCCTGGACAAGGCGGCGATCCTTCGATGGTGACGCCGCCTGGCTATCGGATAGGGTCGGCCTCATGAGCAGGCAGCTCGTCCCGGGGCTCGAGGCGCCGGACGAGGAGCTGGAGCGCGACGTCCGGGGCCGTCTGGACGAGGTCGAGGCCGCCCTGGAGAAGGCGGTGCGCGCGGACTCGGACCTGCTGGCCGAGACGTCCTCGTACCTGCTCGCAGCGGGAGG
>VAYX01000041.1 GCA_005885325.1 Actinomycetota bacterium | reverse complement strand
GACCGCGACCTCCAGGTCGCGACGGCCGCCGCCCCCAGACCGAACGCGGAAGCCAGGACGAACGTCACGCCGCTCACGTACGGGATGAGGCCGACGAGCCGGAGGGCGCCCCACCCCAGGAGGAACGCCACGACCTGGCGCTCGGGGTTCGCCCACACCAACCGGCCCAGGGCGTATCCGGCCAGCCCGTACCCGACGAACGCCGCAAGCGCCAACGCAAGGGCGACGGCAAGCCCCAGCGGGAGGAGCACGAGCGATGCCACGGCCACGACGGCGAGCACGGGGATCACCACGACGAGCCCGGCGCCCCAGGCCGCCGCGAACCATGGGGCGTCTCGGGCGGCGTCGAAGGCAGCCTCCACTCCCCGGGGGCTCAGGAACACGATGGCCAGGCCGAGAAGCAGGGTGGACACCGTGACCGCCAGCCACGTGGCGAACCGCCCGAACAGCGAGAGCGGCGCCCGCCAGGTGAACGCGGCGTGCTGGCGGATCCGGCCGTCGACCACCGCCCCCTCGGCGATGGAGACCCTTCCACGGGCGGTCACGTCGCCGCCTACATGGGCGCTCGAGCCGAGCCGCACCGAGCCGTCCATCGCGATCACGCTGCCGCTGACCTGGCCGTCGATGGTGATCCCGCCGTCCAGCACGATGACGTCGCCGAAGGCCACCCCGTCGATCAGGGCAGTCCCGTGCAGGACGACGACCTCGTCCACCTCCCGCCCTCGGGCGACCTCGACCGTCCCCGACAGGACGATCTGGTCCTCGGCCTCCCGGGGTTGGGCGGCCGCCCCGACGATCGCCGGGCCGAACGCAAGGACCAACACGACCAGCGCGAACGGGAGGCGAGCCGGGGCCACGTCGAGCATCCTATCGGCGGGCTCGACCGGGTTGGTCTCAACAGACCGAAAGCGCCCATTCGAGCGTGTCGCCGGTTCGCCGTAGGCTTGTGCGGTGAGCCTCGACCTGTTCTCCCCCGCCGTCCGCGAGTGGTTCGACGCTTCGTTCGAATCGCCCACGCCCGCGCAGGTGCAGGGGTGGCCGGCCATCGCATCGGGCGGCCACACGCTGATCCTGGCCCCCACGGGTTCGGGCAAGACGCTCGCCGCCTTCCTGTGGGCGCTGGACCGTCTGGGCGGCGAACCGACCCCGCCGCCGGCCGAGCGATGCCGGGTCCTGTACGTCTCGCCGCTCCGGGCCCTCGCAGTGGACGTGGAGAAGAACCTCCGCGCTCCCCTTGCCGGCATCCGGTTGGCCGCCGAGCGCCTGGGGATCGAGCTCCACGAGCCGACGGTCGCGATGCGAACCGGCGACACGTCCGCCAACGACCGGCGCACCATCCAGAAGCGGCCGCCCGACATCCTCATCACCACGCCGGAATCGCTGTACCTCATGCTCACCTCGCAGGCCCGGGAGGTCCTGCGAAGCGTTCGGTGGGTGATCGTCGACGAGGTCCATTCCGTCGCCGCGACCAAGCGGGGCGCGCACCTCGCGCTCTCGCTCGAACGGTTGGAGGCGGTGACGCGGGTGAGCCCGCAGCGGATCGGGCTGTCGGCGACGCAGCGCCCGCTGGAGGAGATCGCCCGGTTCCTGGGAGGGCGGACCGACGACGGCCCGCGGCCGGTGACGATCGTGGACGCCGGCCACCGAAAGCCCATGGAGATCGAGGTGGTCGTCCCGGTCGAGGACATGGCCGAGCTGGGCCAGGTCCCCGAGCGCGGGAAGCCGGGTCCCGCCCCCGTGGACCAGGACCGCCTGAGCATCTGGCCCTCGGTCCACCCCCGCCTGCTCGAGCTGATCCGCGGGCACCGATCGACGCTGATCTTCGTGAACGCCCGCCGCCTGGCCGAGCGGTTGGCGGCGAGGCTGAACGAGCTGGCAGGCGAGGACCTCGTCCGCGCCCATCACGGCTCGATCGCCCGAGAGCAGCGCCTGGAGATCGAGGACCGCCTGAAGCGGGGAACGCTTCGGGGATTGGTGGCCACGAGCTCGCTGGAGCTCGGGATCGACATGGGGGCCATCGACCTGGTGGTGCAGGTGGAGTCGCCGGGCTCGGTGGCCCGGGGGCTCCAACGGATCGGCCGGGCCGGCCACAGCGTCGGCGAGCCCAGCAGGGGAAAGCTGTTCCCCAAGTACCGCGGCGACCTCTTGGAGGCCGCGGTCGTGGTCCACCGGATGTTGGACGGCCTCATCGAGGAGACCCGGTATCCGCGGAATCCCCTCGACGTCCTAGCTCAGCAGGTCGTGGCCATGTGCGCCGTCGACGAGTGGACCGTAGAGGATCTCGCCCGGCTGGTGCGCCGGGCCGCGAACTTCGCCGATCTCTCCGACGAGCTGCTCGTGGCGGTCCTCGACCTGCTGTCGGGGAAGTATCCGTCGGACGACTTCTCCGAGCTCCGCCCTCGCATCGTGTGGGACCGGCACCGGAACGTCCTTCGGGCCCGGGAAGGGGCTGGGCGGCTCGCGGTGACGAACGGTGGGACCATCCCGGATCGCGGCCTGTTCGGCGTGTTCCTCCCCGACGGGACCCGGGTCGGCGAGCTCGACGAGGAGATGGTGTACGAGAGCCGGCGGGGCGAGGTGTTCCTGCTCGGGGCGTCCGCGTGGCGGATCGAGGACATCACGCTCGACCGGGTGATCGTGTCCCCCGCGCCGGGCGAGCCGGGCAAGATGCCGTTCTGGAAGGGGGACAAGCCGGGGCGCCCGCTCGAGCTCGGCCGGGCGCTCGGCGAGTTCACGCGCGCGATCGGGCGCGAGGCGCCCGATCGCGCGACGGCCCGCCTGCGGGAGGAGTTCAAGCTCGACGAGCTGGCCGCCCGCAACCTCGTGGCCTACGTGGAGGACGAGCGGGAGGCCGCCGGCGCCGTCCCCGACGATCGGACCATCGTGGTCGAGCGGTTCCCGGACTCGATCGGCGACTGGCGGGTGTGCCTGCTGTCGCCGTTCGGGGCCCGGGTGCACGCGCCGTGGGCCATGGCCATCGAGGCGCGATTGGCGGAACGCATGGGGACGGACGTCCAGGTGCTGTGGAGCGACGACGGCATCGTGATCCGCCTCCCCGAATCCGAGGACCGGATCCCGGTCGAGGACCTCGTGTTCGCGCCGGAGGAGATCGAGGAGCTCGTCATGCGGCAGCTCCCCACGACGGCGCTGTTCGCGTCGGCCTTCCGGGAGTCGGCGGCACGAGCCCTCCTGCTGCCTCGGCGTGCTCCCGGGAAGCGGACGCCGTTGTGGCAACAGCGCCAGCGCTCGGCCGACCTGTTGCAGGCCGCGTCGAAGTACCCGACGTTCCCCATCTTGCTCGAGGCCACCCGCGAGTGCCTTCGCGACGTGTTCGATCTCCCGGCCCTGAAGGACGTGCTGTCCGACGTGCGGGCCCGACGCATCCGCATGGTGCCGGTCGACACGAACGGGGCGTCGCCGTTCGCCCAGTCGCTCCTGTTCTCGTGGATCGCGGTGTACATGTACGAGGGCGACGCGCCGCTCGCGGAGCGGCGTGCCGCCGCGCTGGCGCTCGACCGGGACCTGCTCCGCGAGCTCCTCGGGGCCGAGGAGCTCCGGGAGCTGATCGACCCGAGCGCGCTCGCCGACCTGGAGCTCGAGCTCCAGTCCATGGCCGAGGAACGCAGGGCCCGCCACGCCGACGACCTGCACGACCTGCTCCGCCGCGTGGGCGACCTGACCGAGGACGAGCTGGTCTTGCGCGCGTCGGGCGACCTCGCCGGATGGACCGAGTCGCTCCTCGCCGACCGCCGGGCCATCCGGATCCGCATCGCCGGCGAGGACCGGATCGCCGCCGTGGAGGACGCCGGCCGGCTGCGGGACGCGCTCGGGGCCTCGATCCCGCGCGGCGTCCCGGCAGCGTTCGCCGAAAGCGTGGCCGAGCCGCTCCGCGACCTCGTAGCCCGGTATGCCCGGACGCACGGGCCGTTCCACGCCGAGGACGTGGCCCAACGCCTCGGCGTCCCGGACGACCGGGTCAGCTCCGCGCTGGTATCGCTGGAGGTCGAGGGCAAGGTGGTCCGGGGCGAATTCCGGCCGGGCGGCGTGGAACGCGAGTGGTGCGACGTCGAGGTGTTGCGTTCGCTGCGGCGTCGCTCGCTCGCCGCGCTCCGCAGGGAGGTCGAGCCGGTCGAGGCAGCGGCCCTGGCCCGGTTCCTTCCCGAGTGGCACGGCATGACGCGACCCCGGCAGGGGCCGGGCGCCCTGGCCGAGGCCATCGAGCAGCTCCAGGGCGCGGCCGTCCCCGCATCCGTCCTGGAGTCCGACGCGCTGCCCGCCCGTGTCGCCGGATACCGTCCGGCAGACCTGGACGCGCTCTGCGCCGCCGGCGAGATCGTTTGGGTCGGCGCCGGCGGGCTCGGCGCGAACGACGGCCGGGTGGCGTTGTACTTCCGGGACCGGCTGCGGCTCCTCGCGCCGAGCCCGCCGGAGGCCGCCCCGCAGGGGCAGGTCCACGAGGAGCTTCGCCGGCATCTGGCCGAACGGGGGGCCTCGTTCTGGCCGGACCTGGTTTCGGCGGCGGGGACCGCCGACGAACGGGTGGTCCTGCGAGCGCTGTGGGACCTGGTGTGGGCCGGCGAGGTCACGAACGACACGGTCGCCCCGCTCCGCTCGTTCCTGTCGGGGCGGCCCCGCGCGCCGAAGCCGAAGCCCAGACCGGGCGCGCTCCGGCGCGGGGGGCCGCCCGCGGGTGCCGGACGGTGGTCGCTCGTGGCTCCTCTCCTTCTCCCCGCGCCGTCCTCCACCGAGATCTCGCACGCGCGCGCGTTGCGGCTGTTGGACCGCCACGGCGTCCTGGCCAGGGAGGCCGCCCTCGGCGAGGGCGTGCCGGGCGGGTTCGCCGCGGTGTACAGCGTGCTGAAGGCCATGGAGGAGTCGGGGAAGGTCCGGCGGGGATACTTCGTGTCGGGGCTCGGCGCCGCGCAGTTCGCGCTCCCCGGCGCCGTGGACCGGCTCCGCGACCTCCGCGACCGGGAGGAGCCCTCGGGCAACGCGCTGGCCCTCGCGGCGACGGACCCGGCGCAGCCCTTCGGGATGGCCCTGCCATGGCCGGACGTGCCCGGGCGGCCGGCGCGGACCGCGGGCGCGTACGTGATCATCCAGAGCGGCGAGCTGGCGGCGTTCCTGGAACGTGGAGCGCGAAGCCTCCTGACGTTCCCCGCCGCCGAGCGCGACGACGCGTGGGTCGACGCGCTCGTCTCGCTGGCCAAAGAAGCGCGGGTGCGAAGGATCGAGCTCCAACGGATCGACGGCGTCCCGTTCGCCGAGTCGCTTTGGGCGGGCCGCCTCCGGGAGGCCGGGTTCGCCGAGGGCTACCGCGGGCTCGTGCTCCGGGGCTGACGGGTCGAGCGCCTCACCGTGGCATCGACGGACGAACGCGTGCGCTCCGCATCGGGGAAGCGCTTCGCCATCGCCACGCCGCACTCGGCCGCGACGCAGGCCGGGGTCGAGGCCTTCGACGCCGGCGGCAACGCGGTGGACGCCGCCCTGGCGGCTGCCGTCACGCTCGCCGTGGTCTATCCGCACATGTGCGGCGTGGGCGGCGACCTCTTCGCCCTTGTGCAGGCGGTGAACGGCCAGACCATCGCGCTGAACGCGAGCGGCGCCGCTCCGCGGGACATCGACGTCCGAGCCATCCGCGCGACGCATGACGCGATGCCTGAATACGGCCCGCTCACGGTCACCGTGCCGGGCGCCGTCTCCGGTTGGGCGTCCCTGGGCGAGCTCGGGGCCGAGCTGCCATTCGAGCGCGCGTTCCGGCCCGCCATCGCCCACGCACGCGACGGCATCCCCGTCGCTCGTTCACTCGCGTCAAGCCTGGTCTGGGAGCCGGAGCGCCTGTTCGCCGATCCCGGGATGCGGGCGGTGTTCACCCGCGACGGTTCGTCCCTCGCAGAGGGCGACTCCCTCGTGCAACCTGCCCTCGCCGCGACGCTCGAAGCCATCGCCGTCGAGGGTCCGTCCGTCCTCTACGGTGGCGATGCCGGCGCGCGGCTCGTGAGCGGGCTTCGCGCCGTGGGCTCGCCCATGGCCCTCGAGGACCTTGCCTCCCATCGGTCCGAGCTGGACTCGCCGATCGCCGCCCGCTACCGAGACCTCCACGTCTCGGTGGTCCCCCCCAACTCCCAGGGTTTCGCGCTCCTCGAGATGCTGCTGGCCGCGGAACGTCTGGAGATCAATCCCGATCCCCTCGGTGCCGACGCCGCGCTCCTTGCCGAGGTGTTCGCGGCCGCGTCGGCGGACCGGGACCGGCACAACGCCGATCCCCGATCCGCTAGGGTCCCGGTGGGCACGCTCCTCGACGAGGGCCACATCGCGGCGCTGTGCGACCAGGTTCGAGCCGGTCCGGTCGACGTCGGGCGCCTGCGCGCCGGCGACACGATCGCCCTGGTCGCGGCCGACGGTGACGGGCGGGCGGTCTCGCTCATCCAGAGCCTGTCCAGCGGGTTCGGTTCCGGGATCCTCGAGCCCTCCACCGGCATCATCTGCCACAACCGAGGGCAATCCTTCTCCCTCGATCCGGAGTCCCCCAACGTGCTCGCCGGGGCCAAACGACCGGCGCACACCCTCATGCCGGTGCTGGTCCACCGGGACGAACGGCTGGGGGCCGCCATGGGCTCCATGGGCGGCGGGGGCCAGCCGCAGATCAACTTCCAGGTCCTGGTCCGATCGTTCGACCTCGGCATGGACCCTGAGGCGGCCGTCTCGGCGCCCCGGTGGCTGATGGGTGGGATGGACCTGCATCCCGGACGTTCCGTCGAGCTCGAGGCCGGCGTTCCCGCTTGGGTTCGCGAGGCCTTCGAGCAATCCGGCTTCGCCCTCACCGTCCTCGATGAGCTGGACGACGGCGTGGGGCACGCCCAGCTCATCGGGGTGGCCGAGGACGGCACGCTGGTCGCGGCGACCGATCCGCGGGCCGACGGGGAGGCGGCGGCGAGATGAGCGGCTACAGTCTTGCCGTTCCCGCCCACACCGGAGCGCGATGACCGCCAGCTGGGAAGGCGACCTGGATCGTCTCGGCACGCTCTTGCACGACCTTCGGACACCACTCGCCGCGATCCTCGGACTGGCCATCACCCTCGAACGCGAGGACGTGGCGCTGAAGCCCGACGAAGCGAAGGACCTCGTGTCGAGGATCGCGGACAACGCCCGTCGCCTCGACCGCATGGTCGGCGACTTGCTCGACCTGAACCGGATCGCGCACGGAACCATCGAGCTCACGATCGTCTCATCGGACATCGCGGAGCTCGCCGCTCGAGTGGTGGGCGAAACCGACGTGGTCGAGGATCGAACGGTGATCGTCGAGGGAGAGAGCGTCACCGCGAACGTCGATCCGGCGAGGGTGGAGCGGATGGTGGAGAACCTGTTGTCGAACTCGGTTCGCCACACGTCGCCGGAGAGTCGGATCTGGCTGCGGGTCCGGGAGCAGGACGGTGGCGCGCTGATCGCGGTGGACGACGAGGGCTCCGAGGTCGTGCCGGCGTTCCGGGAGGCCATCTTCGAGCCGTTCGGCCAGGGCCGGGATTGGGATGAGCTCGCTCCGGGGAGCGGGATCGGCCTGGCCCTAGTCGCGGGGCTGGCCGAGCTGCACGGTGGCCGGGCGTGGGTCGAGGACCGGGACGGTGGCGGTGCGTCGTTCCGGGTTTGGCTCCCGGACGAACAGCCGGCCGGCCGCCCCTAGCCGACCGGGGCTTCCTCGGACTCCAGCACCTCCGAGGCGAGCCAGGAGTACGCCTCCTCCTCCTGGGCGAAGTGCAGACGGAGGATGGCGTGCAGCCCGTACAGCACCCGCCGCAGGTCGACCAGGTCCTCGGGCGCGGGCCCTTCGGGAGGCACGTCGTCCACCAGGTGGACGAAGACTCGGGATAGGTGATCGATCTCCAGGTGCGCCCGGGCCATCGTCCCCATGGGGTCCTCGCCGCCCATGAGCCTGGAGACGACGGGGTACACGGCGGCCTCCTCCTCCTCCTCGTGCTGCGGCAGGCGCTCGGTCAGGAACCACCGGATCTGCTGGAGCTCGTCGCGAGCCTCGACCGGCGAGTAGGACTCGAG
>VAYX01000040.1 GCA_005885325.1 Actinomycetota bacterium | reverse complement strand
CCGGAGATTGGGCTGTGATTGTCATTGGTCGAGGCTTCCCTGGACCGAAGGTTGACGGTTCTCCTCCGGAGCCCTGCCCGGGGCCCGGCAAGCCTCGAGGTGAGGTCGACGGTGCTCTGGCCTGGGGCAACATGCAGACGGCGACCACGACGTGACGGTGGGGGACCCTCGAGACGTGCTCGCCCTCAAGCGGGACGGGAGGCGACTGGCCCCCGAGGACCTGGCCGCCTTCGTCACCGGGTTCGCCCGAGGCGAGATCCCCGACTATCAGGCCGCCGCCTTCCTGATGGCTGCGTACATCCGGGGGCTTGATACGAGCGAGACGCTGGCCCTGACCCGGGCCATGGTGGAGTCGGGCAGGACCGTCGCGCTGGCCGGGGTGTCCCGCCCCACCGTGGACAAGCACTCGACCGGCGGCGTGGCCGACGGCGTGACCCTGGCGTTCGCCCCGCTGGCGGCGTCGCTCGGGCTGGCGGTTGCCAAGCTGTCGGGCCGGGGGCTGGGGCACACGGGCGGGACCCTGGACAAGCTCGAGTCCATCCCGGGGCTTCGCACGGACCTGTCGCCCGAGGAGCTCGTGCGCCAGGTGGAACGAGTCGGATGCGCCGTGGCGGCCCAGACCCACGACATCGTCCCCGCCGACGGGGCGCTGTACGCGCTCCGCGATGCCACCGCCACCGTGCCCTCCATCCCGCTCATCGCGGCGAGCGTCATGTCGAAGAAGCTCGCGGTTGAGACCGAGCTCATCCTGCTCGACGTGAAGGCCGGCAGCGGGGCGTTCATGAAGACCCCGGAGGATGCACGAACCCTGGCCGAGACGTGCACCACCCTGGCCGCCGATTGGGGACGATCGTGCCGGGCCGCGGTGACCGACATGTCCCAGCCGCTGGGCCAGGCCATCGGCAACGCCCTCGACGTCGCGGAAGCCGTGTCGCTCCTCTCGGGGGGATCGCACGGCCGGCTTCGCGATCTCTCGGTGCTGTTCGCCGGTGAGGCCCTTTCGCGCCTCACCGGCGCCGGCATGGGCGAGGGCAGGAGCGCCGCGGCCGCGTCCATGGACTCGGGGAAGGGCCTGGAGGCGTTCCGGCACATGGTGGAGGCCCAGGGCGGCGACCCACGGGTCGTCGACGACCCGTGGGCCGTCCTCCCGGTGGCCCCGGTGCGCCGGCCCATCGAGGCCGATCGGGCCGGCCACCTCGCCGCAGTGGATGCGGAGGCCCTGGGGCGGGCCAGCACGGACCTGGGAGCGGGACGGAAGAAGAAGGGAGACCCGATCGACCCGGCGGTCGGTATCGTGTTCCGACCGAAGATCGGGGACCGGCTGGAGGCGGGGGAGGAGATCGGGACGATCCATGCCCGGGACGAGGCCGCCGCCCGCGAGTGCGTCCCTCGCGTGCTGTCGGCGCTCACCATGAGCTCGACCCAGGTGGAGCCTCCACCTCTGGTCCACGGTTGGTTCGGCGGCTGACGGGCGGAGGTCGGGAGCCGCCGTGGACAGCCTGAAGTTCGCGCTCTATCTCCTGGTGGCGCTGGTACCCAGCCTCGTGCTGCACGAGTACGGGCACGCGCTCGCCGCCGACCGCCTGGGCGATCCCAGCCCCCGGCGGTGGGGACGGCTCACGCTGGATCCTCGGCCCCTGATCGACCCCTTCGGGACCATCATCCTGCCCGCGCTGGCCCTGATCCTGGTCGCGGCCGAGGCCGGCTTCGTCATCCCGGTGTTCGCCTACGCCAAACCCATGCCGCTCGACGCGAGGTACCTCCGCAACCCGAAGCGGGACTCGCTGATCGTCGTCTTCGCAGGACTGGGGGCGAACCTGGTGCTGGCGGCCGTTGCCGGGATCGCGCTCCGGTTCGGCCTGACCGGCGAAGCCGCCACCTTCGCCTACGCCTGGCTCCTGGTGAACGTGTTCATGTTCGTGATCCAGCTCATGCCGGTGCCCGGCCTCGACGGCTCGAAGCTGCTGGCCCGGGTCCTGTCGCCCAGGGTCCGGGAGATCTATCAGGGCCTGGACCAGTACATCGTGCTGTTCATGCTGGCCATCTTCTTCTTGCTCGGCGGTCCGTTCCTGAGCATCGTGAACGGCCTGGTCCGCGCGGTGTGCACGGTGGTGGCCGGCGCCGCGAACTGCTGATCCTTCCGGGAGCCTCCCGGTCCCGGCAGTATCATCGCGGCATCGACACGAAGGCTCCCTCCACATCGCCCCAGGACACCGCGCGCAGGGCCAGGGTCCTGACGGGCTACCGGCCGACCGGCCCCCTCCACATCGGGCACTGGTTCGGCAACATCCTCAACATGCGCAAGCTCCAGGACGAGCACGACGCGTTCTTCTTCATCGCGGACTGGCACATGCTCACGACCGACTACGACCGGACCGAGCTGTTGCCGGAGCGGATCCGTGGCCTGGTGCTCGACTGGCTCGCCGCGGGGATCGATCCGGCCAAGGCCACGGTCTACCGCCAGTCCGACGTCCCGGAGGTCGCCGAGCTCGCCCTGCTGCTCGGGATGATCACCCCGCTCGGATGGCTGGAGCGGGTGCCCACGTACAAAGAGCGCCTCCGCGACCTGGCCGAACGCGACATCGCGAACTACGGGCTCCTCGGATACCCGTTGCTGCAGACCACGGACATCACGATCGTGAAGGGCGAGCTGGTGCCAGTGGGGGAGGACCAGGTGTCGCACCTGGAGATCTCCAGGGAGATCGTTCGCCGGTTCAACCGGCTGTACGGACCCGTGCTGGTCGAACCCCAGCCGCTGCTGTCCGAGTCGCCGCTCATCCCCGGCTCCGACGGCCGGAAGATGTCGAAGTCGCTGGACAACTTCATCGGCGTTTCGGACGAGCCGGACGAGATCACCGCGAAGGTGCGGACCTTCATCACCGACCCGAAGAAGATCCGGTTGGGCGATCCCGGACGGCCCGAGATCTGCCCGATCTTCACGCTGCAGCGACTGTTCTCGCCCCCGGACCACGTCGCCTGGATCGACGCGAACTGCCGCTCGGGCGCGCTCGGGTGCGTCGAGGACAAGCTCGACCTGGCCGGCCGGATCGTCGAGTACTACCGCCCGTTCCGGGAGCGGCGCGCCGAGCTCGAGCGAACGCCGGAGATCGTGGACGAGGTCCTGGCCGAGGGCGCGGCGAAGGTCCGGCCGGTCGTGGAGGAGACGATGAAGGCCGTCCGACGGGCGATGAACCTCGCATGAGCGACGAGCGGGCCGACGGCGGCGGCAGGTTCACCGTCGAGCTGCCGGCGTTCGCGGGGCCGTTCCGGCTCCTGGCGGACCTGATCCTGGACCAGAAGGTTGACGTGTGCGACGTCTCCGTCGGACGCGTCACCGATCTGTACCTCGCGTACTCCAAGCAGGCGGACAACTGGACCTTAGAGGAGGCGACGTGGTTCCTGGCCGTCTGCGCCGTCCTGCTGGAGCTGAAGGTCGGGAGGCTCATGCCGCGGCCGGAAGTGCTGGACGAGGAGGACATGCTTGGGATATCCCCCGACCTCGCCTACGCGCGAAGCCTTGAGCTCGCCGCCATCCGCCAGGTGGCCGGCGACCTGGCCGGGCGCATGGAGGAGGAAGCGCTCCATCACTCCCGCGACGCCGGCCCGCCGCCGGAGTTCGCGCACCTGTACCCCGACGTGCTCGAGCGGGTCTCGGCCCAGGACCTGGCCCGAATGGCCGCGACGTTGCTGCGGCCGCCGCCGTCCCTGGACCTGTACCACGTCACCCCCATCCGATACTCGATGGAGGACGCGGTCAGTGCGGTGACCGATGCCCTGGGACGGCTGGGGCGAGCAAGCTTCCGTGACTTGGTGGCCGACTGCGAGGAGCGGATCCACGTGGTGGTCAGGTTCCTCGCCCTGCTCGAGCTGTTCCGGGAGGGAAAGGTGGGGTTGGCGCAGGCGGAGACGTTCGGCGAGATCGACGTCGAGTGGCAGGGCACCGAGCCATGAGTGAGCGGCCCGATGCGACGCGGGCGCTCGAGGCGCTGCTGTTCGTCTCCGACGAGCCGGTCTCCTCGACCGTGCTGGGCCAATCCCTGGAGATGGATCGGCGCGAGGTGGACCAGTTGTGCGAGGAGCTCGCCCGGTGGTACGAGGAGCGGGGCTCGGGCATCGTCCTTCGAAACGTTGCGGGCGGATGGCGCCTGACCACCCATCCCGACGCGGCGCCGTTCGTCGAGCAGTACGTGCTCTCCTCCCGGCACGCCCGCCTGACCAAGGCCTCGCTCGAGACCCTGGCCATCGTGGCCTACAAGCAGCCGGTGACCCGGCACCAGATCGCGGGGATCCGGGGGGTGAACTCCGAGGGCGTCCTTCGGGCCCTGGTGGACCGGGGGCTGGTGGCCGAGGTGGGCCGGGAGGAAGGACCGGGCCGACCGATGGTGTACGGGACGACCCCCGACTTCCTGGAACGCCTGGGGCTTCCCTCGCTCTCCGCGCTCCCCCCGCTCGCCCCGTTGCTCGGCAAGGCCGCGGGGGACGAGGCCGGGGCCGAGGCGGGAGGCGAGTAGCTCCTCCGCCCATGCCCGAGGAGCGGTTGCAGCGGACCCTGGCCCGGGCGGGGTTCGGCTCGCGCCGGTCCTCCGAGGACCTGATCCGCGAGGGCAGGGTCAGCGTGAACGGCCGGGTCGCCGTCCTTGGCGACCGGGTGGACCCATCGCGAGACGTCGTCGAGGTGGACGGTCGCCGGGCGAGCGTCGACCCGGGCCTGCGCTACCTCGCGCTGCACAAGCCGGCGGGGGTGACGACGACGTTGCGCGACCGCCACGCCGAGACGGACCTGGGGGCGTACCTGCCGACGGATGTCCGGGTGTTCCCGGTCGGACGGCTCGACCGAGAGACCGAAGGGCTCCTGCTGCTCACGAACGACGGCGAGCTGGCGAACCGGCTCCTGCATCCCCGGCACGGTGTGGAGAAGGAGTACCTGGCCGAAGTGGAGGGCACGCCGACGACGCAGCAGATCGCGCGGCTTCGCCGAGGCCTGGAGCTCGACGACGGCCCGGCCCGAGCCGTGGCGGCACGCTCGATCGCTCGATCCGGGGGCAAGGGCGCCATCCGAGTGGTCATGGCCGAGGGCCGCAAGCGCGAGGTACGGCGGATGCTCGCGGCCGTGGGGCTGCCGGTTCGCCGGCTGATCCGTCTGCGGGTCGGCCCTGTGGGCCTCGGCCGGCTTCGTCCGGGCGAACGCCGAGACCTCACCACCTCGGAGGTGCGGGACCTGTACCGGGCGGCGGGGCTGTAGAGCTTTCGCGCCGGGGCGCCGGCCACCTGAGTCCCTGTAGCCTGAGGACTCGAGCGACCCATGGCAGATCAGAAGGTCCGTGCGGCCCGGGGGGCCATCCGCGTGGCGGAGGACGCCAGCGGATCGGTGCTGTCCGCCACGGAGCGGCTGCTGGCGGCGATGCTCGAGCGGAACGGTGTGGCCGGCGGCGACATCGTGAGCGTCTTCTTCACCGCTACGGACGATCTGCGATCGGCGTTCCCGGCGGAGGCGGCTCGAAAGATGGGCCTGGGCGACGTGCCGCTGCTCTGCGCCCGCGAGATCCCGGTCGAGGGCGCGATGCCGAGGGTGGTCCGGGTCCTCATGCACTTCTACACGGATCGTCCGCCGGACCGGGTGGCGCACACGTACCTCGACGGGGCGGAGTCCCTGCGCGATGACCTCGGGTGAGCGAGTGGCCGTAGTGGGGACGGGCCTCATCGGCACCTCGATCGCCATGGCCGCTCGAGCCGCGGGGGAGGAGGTCCGGGGGTTCGACGCCGATCCGGACGTCCTGGCCCGGGCTGCGGAGCGCGCGGGGCTGCGGCCGGGGGCCACCCTCGCGGAAGCGGTGGCGGAGGCCACGCTCGTGTTCCTGTGCACCCCGGTGCCGAGCATCGCGGGGCTCGCAGGAGAGGCGCTGGCCGCCGCCCCGGACGCCGTGGTCACCGACGTGGGGAGCGTGAAGTCTCAGGTGTTGGTCGAGGTCGAGGGGACCGTCCAGCCCGGGGACAGGCTGCGGTTCGTGGGGGGCCACCCCATGGGGGGCTCGGAGCGCTCGGGGCCCGACTGGGCCTCGCCCTCGGTCCTGGACGGGATCGTGTGGGTCCTGACCCCCTCGCCGGCCACGGGGGAGGCCGCGACGGCACGGGTCTCGGCGTGGGCGGAGAAGGTCGGGGCCAGGCCGGTGGTTATGGACCCGTTCCGCCACGACCGGCTGGTGGCCATGGTCAGCCACCTACCGCAGGTGGCCTCGACCGCGCTGATGAGCCTGGCGGCCACGGAGGAGGCGGGCGAGCCGGACATCCTGCTGCTGGCCGCGGGAGGGTTCCGGGACCTCACTCGCCTTGCGGCCTCCAGCCCGCATCTGTGGAGCGACATCCTCCTGGCCAACCGGGAGCAGATCGCGGAGGCCATCGACCTGTACGCCAAGCGGCTGTCGGAGATCCGCGACATGGTCCTTGCCGGATCGGGCCGCGACGTCGAGCAAGCGTTCGCCGAGGCGAAGGAGGCGCGTCTGACCCTCGCCGCCAAGCCCACGGTGAGGACGGGGGTGTCGGTGTTCCAGGTGGCCGTCCCCGACCGGCCGGGAGCGCTGGCCGACCTCACCGCGTGCCTCGGGGCCGCCGGTGTGAACATCGAGGACCTCCAGATCGTGCACTCCCCGGAAGGAGGACGAGGCACCGTCCACCTGACCGTGGCGTCCGCGGCTGCCGACGACGCGGCCCGGGCCCTCGAGGGGCAGGGGTTCGAGCCGGTCCGGCTGGCGTAGGGGGTGCTCGTGCGCATCCTGGTCGAGCCGGGTGGATCGGTGCAGGGCGAGGCCTCGGTCCCCGGAGACAAGTCCATCGCCCACCGGTGGCTGATCCTCTCCGCGACGGCCAGGGGAACGTCGAGGTTGGTAGGGCTTCCCGAGGCCCTCGACGTGAGGTCGAGCGCTCGATGCCTGGCAGCCGTGGTAGGAGCCGGGGCTCGACCTCGGCTCGAAGCTTGGGGTTCGACGCCCGAAGACCCGGACGCACGCGCCCGGTTGACGGTCGACGGCAGGGTTGGTCCGGGGCAGGAGAAAGGGGAGCTGGTCATCGAGGGTGAGGGAAGGGACCAGCTCCATGAGCCTCGAGGGCCGCTCGATTGCGGCAACTCTGGCACGACGATGCGGCTGCTCATGGGGGTCCTGGCGGCCTCGCCGTTCCCCTGCCGGCTGATCGGTGACGAGAGCCTTGGAGGCCGACCCATGGAGCGGGTGGCCGTGCCGCTCCGAGCGATGGGCGCCTCGGTTCACACCGACCACGGCCATCCGCCCGTGGAGGTCCACGGCGGCCCGCTCCGAGGGGCCCACCACGAGCTGGCCGAGCCCACCGCTCAGGTGAAGGGGGCGATCCTCCTCGCCGGCATAGCGGCGGACGGCCAGACCACGGTGGTGGAGCCCGCCCGGACCCGGGACCACACGGAGCGAGCCCTGCGCCGGCTCGGCGCCCCCGTCGGCCAGGGGGACGGTAGCGTCTCCGTCTCCCGGTTCCAGCACGAGAGCTTCGAGGCGGAGGTGCCGGGTGACGTGTCGTCCGCCGCCTTCCTGGTGGCCGCGGCGGCCCTCACCGGGGGCGAGCTCACCATCCGCCGCGTCGGGCTGAACCCCACCCGCACGCACTTCCTTGCCGTCCTGGATCGCATGGGGGTCGGCACGGAACAAGTGGTGA
>VAYX01000039.1 GCA_005885325.1 Actinomycetota bacterium | reverse complement strand
TAACGTCGCGCAAATCGGAGGCTGACGCATGGACATCGTGAACCCGAAGATCGAGGAGTACATGCGCGGGCTCCTCTCGCGCTACGACGAGCCCGTGCTGCTCGAGATGGAGGCTGAGGGGGAGCAACGCGGCTTCCCGATCATCGGCCGGCTCGTGGGGGTCACGGTGGAGCTGCTGGCCCGGTCCGTCGGAGCCCGGCGGGTCTTCGAGCTCGGCTCCGGGTACGGCTACTCGGCCTACTGGTTCTGCCGGGCCGTCGGTCCTCGCGGCGAGGTCCACTGCACCGACGGGGACCCGGAGAACGAGAAGAAGGGCCTCGACTACCTCGGACGGGCCGGTCTGGCCGAACCGATCCGATGGCACGTGGGCGAAGCCGTCGCGACGCTCGAGTCGACGGACGGCGAGTTCGACGTTATCTACGACGACATCGACAAGGTCGGGTATCCGGATGCCTGGCGGGCCGCTCGCGAGCGGATCCGGGTGGGCGGACTGTACCTGTGCGACAACGTGCTGTGGTCCGGCCGGGTCACCGGCGAGGAGCTCCCCGCGGACGAGCGGCAGGACTGGTCGACCCAGGCCATCCTGGAGCACAACCGGCTGATCGCCGAGGACGAGCGGTACGTTTCGGCCATCATCCCGACCCGCGACGGCGTCATGGCCGCCCTCCGGGTGTCGTGACATCGTCCGCGCTCCATCGAGCGGTAGACTGCCCGGCGCTCGTGGCGGCGCCTCCCGGGTGGCTCGCCTGAGCCGCGATAGTCTCTAGGTTGGGAACAACGGTGGCCAAGAGGAAGACCGACCTCGGCACGCTCTACAAGGGCAGTCCCGGCCAATGGTCGTGGATCGCACACCGGGTCACCGGCGTCGCCATCATCCTCTTCCTGTTCGCCCACGTGGTCGACACGGCCGTGGTCGGGTGGGGCCCCGACGCCTACAACCGGGTGGTGGCCGTCTACCACAACTGGTTCGTTCGTGTCCTGGAGCTCGGGCTGGTCGCCGCGGTGCTCTACCACGCGATCAACGGCGTGAAGATCATGGTGTTCGACTTCTGGCCCGGCTCGACCCGGTACATGAAGCAGCTGTCGATCGCGTCGACCGGCCTGTTCCTGGTGGCCATGATCCCCATCACCTGGATCATGGGTCGTGACATCCTGAACCTCTCGCTTGGGTGGAATCTCTGATGGCGATCGAGGCCGCGAAGCGCCCGCCCTCGACGCCCTCCCGGCGTGCCCTCGGCCACGGGACCGGGCGGGAGCGGCCCGCCGGCGGCCTCGAGCTGTGGTCGTGGCTGTTCATGAGGGTCTCCGGCGTCGTCCTGCTGTTCCTCGCCGTGGGCCACGTGCTGATCATGCACGTCTTCGACGGGGGCGTGTCCCGGGTGAACTTCGGGTTCGTCGCCGTTCGGTGGCAGAGCCCGTTCTGGCGGACGTGGGATTGGGCGCTCCTCGTGCTGGCCCTCCTGCATGGGATCAACGGCCTGCGGGTGATCGTGCAGGACTACGTGAAGTGACCGAGCGCGCGCTTCGCCGTGAACATGCTGTTCTACATCGTGGGGTTCGGCCTGCTCGCCCTGGGGACGGTCATCGTCTACACCTTCGACCCGAGCGAGTGGCCGGGAGCGTCTTGACGCCGTGACCACGGCCCACACGTACGACGCCGTGATCGTCGGCGCCGGAGGCGCCGGGCTCCGGGCGGCCATCGAGGCTTCCGACCGGGTCCACACCGCGGTCATCTCCAAGCTGTATCCCACCCGCTCCCACACCGGCACCGCGCAGGGCGGCGTGTGCGCGGCCCTCGGCAACGTGGAGGAGGACTATCCGGAGTGGCACGCCTTCGACACCGTCAAGGGCGGGGACTACCTGGTGGACCAGCCGGCGGCCCTGTTGATGTGCGAGGAGGCCGTCGACGCCATCTACCAGCTCGAGCACTGGGGCCTGCCGTTCAACCGGACCACCGACGGACGGATCGACCAGCGTCGGTTCGGCGGCCATACCCGCAACCACGGCGAGGCTCCGGTGAAGCGGGCCTGCTACGCGGCCGACCGGACCGGCCACATGATCCTGCAGACGCTGTACCAACAATGCGTGAAGCGGAACGTCCGGTTCTTCAACGAGTTCTACGTCCTCGACCTGCTGATGGACGAGGGCCGGGTCGGCGGGGTCGTCGCATACGAGCTGGCCTCCGGCGAGCTCCACGTGTTTCACGCCCCCTCCGTCCTGTTCGCCACCGGCGGCTTCGGCAGGATGTTCCGGGTGTCGTCGAACGCCCACACGCTGACCGGCGACGGGCCGGCCGTAGCGTGGCGTCGCGGCATCCCGCTGGAGGACATGGAGTTCTTCCAGTTCCACCCGACGGGCGTGTACAAGATGGGCATCCTGCTGTCCGAGGCCGTCCGGGGCGAGGGCGGGATCCTGCTGAACGCCGAGAACGAGCGGTTCATGGAGCGGTACGCGCCCACGGTGAAAGACCTCGCGCCGCGCGACCTCGTGTCGCGGGCCATCTATCAGGAGATCAAGGAGGGTAGGGGCGCCGGCCCGCACAAGGACGCGGTATGGCTCGACGTCCGGCACCTTCCCCGGGAGGTCATCGAGGAGAAGCTGCCGGACGTCACGGAGTTCGCCCGCGTGTACCTGTCGGTCGAGCCGACCAAGGAGCTGGTGCCGATCCAGCCCACCGCGCACTACGCCATGGGGGGCATCCCCACCGACGTGGAGGGCCAGGTGGTGACAGGCCCCGACGAGACGCCGGTCCCGGGCCTGTACGCCGCCGGCGAGTGCGCCTGCGTGTCCGTGCACGGCGCCAACCGGCTCGGGACCAACTCCCTCCTCGACATCGTGGTCTTCGGACGGCGTGGCGGGAAGCACATGGCGGAGTTCGCCGACGGCTCCGACGCCCCCGAGCTTCCCGAGCGTCCCGAGGGCTTCGCCCGGGACATGCTCGACGGCCTGATGAATCGGCGGGAGGGGGCGAACGCCGCCGACATCCGGAGCGAGCTCCAGGAGTCCATGTTCGACCTGGCGTTCGTGGTCCGAAGCGAGACCGGCCTGAAGAAGATGCAGCAGATCCTCGGCGGCCTGCGCGAGCGCTACGAGCGCGTCTTCGTCCAGGACACCGGCAGGACCTACAACACCGAGCTGATGGAGGCGGTCGAGCTTGGCTTCCTCCTGGACTGCGCGGAGGCTACGGTGGCGGCTGCGCTTGCGCGCGACGAGACCCGCGGGGCCCATTACCGGGAGGACCACCCGCTCCGCGACGACGAGCACTGGCTGAAGCACTCCCTGGCCTATCGTGGACCGGACGGGAGCGTTCGCCTGGAGTTCAAGGACGTGAAGCTCGGGCCCTACGTCCCCATGGAGAGGAAATACTGATGGCCGAGGAACCGCTTGGCGACGTGCTGGACGACTCAGACGGCCGACGGGTGGGCGCGGGCGGCAAGGTCACCCTGGCCTTGAGGATCCGCCGGTACAACCCCGACGTCCGCGAGGACTCCTGGTGGGACGAGTTCACCATCGACACCGAGCCCGACGACCGGCTCCTCGATGCGTTGCACCAGGTGAAGTGGTACCAGGACGGGACGCTCGCCCTGCGCCGATCGTGCGCCCACGGGATCTGCGGCTCCGACGCCATGATGATCAACGGCAAGAACCGCCTGGCGTGCAAGGTCCTGGTGAAGGACGTCCTGCCGAAGGCCACGGTGGAGCCCATCCGAGGCCTGCCGGTCCTGAAGGACCTCATCGTCGATATGGAGCCGTTCTTCGCCGGCTACCGTTCCGTCCTTCCCTACCTCATCAACGACGAGGGCGAGCCCGACCGGGAGCGCCTCCAGACGCCGGAGGAACGCCACCGGTTCGACGACACGACCAAGTGCATCCTGTGCGCCGCCTGCACCACAGCGTGCCCCATCTTCTGGGGCGACGAGGAGTACGTCGGCCCGGCGGCCATCGTGAACGCTCACCGGTTCATCTACGACTCCCGCGACGATGGCGCCGACGAGCGGCTCCGGATCCTGGCCGAGCGCACCGGCGTGTTCCGGTGCCGGACCACGTTCAACTGCACGGAGGCCTGTCCCCGCGGCATCGAGGTGACGAAGGCCATCCAGGAGGTCAAGCGGTCGATCCTGTTCGAGCGGTTCTAGCCGGCGGCCGTGGCCCACCTCGTGACCCTCATCCCGGGCGACGGCATCGGCCCGGAGGTTTCCGAGGCCACCCGGCGGGTGCTCGACGCCACCGGGATCGGGCTGGAGTGGGTGGTCGAGGAGGCGGGTGAGCGCGCCGTCGCGCGCGAGGGCACGCCGCTTCCGCCTCGGGTCCTGGAATCGATCCGCCGGACACGGGTGGCGCTCAAGGGCCCGATCACCACACCGGTCGGCACGGGCTTTCGAAGCGTGAACGTGGCCCTGCGCCACGAACTGGACCTGTTCGCCGCGGTCCGCCCGTCCCGGTCGTTGCCCGGCGTCCCCACTCGCTACCCCGGCGTCGACCTCGTCGTCATCAGGGAGAACACGGAGGACTTGTATGCCGGGATCGAGTTCGAGCGCGGGGCACCCGAGACCCAGGAGCTCCGGCATCGGCTCATGGAATTCGGCCATGAGATCCGCGAGGACGCGGGGGTGACGGTGAAGCCCATCTCGGTGACCGGGGCCCGGCGGATCGTGCGCTTCGCCTTCGCGTTCGCCCGCGCGCACGGGAGGACGTCGATCACGCTCGGCCACAAGGCGAACATCATGCTGTTCTCCGACGGCCTGTTCCTGCGGATCTTCCGGGAGGAAGCCGAGGGGAACGCGGACGTCGGATCGCAGGAGATGCAGATCGATCATCTCTCGATGCGGCTGACGCGCTCCCCGGAGGACTTCGACCTGCTGCTCCTGCCGAACCTGTACGGCGACATCCTCTCCGACCTGTGTGCCGGCCTGGTGGGCGGGCTGGGCCTGGCCCCCGGGGCCAATCTCGGCTGGGAGTACGCGGTATTCGAGCCGGTGCACGGAAGCGCCCCGGACATCGCCGGAACGGGCCGGGCGAACCCGCTGGCCATGATCCTCTCTGGAGCGATGCTCCTGCGACACCTGGGGGAAGCGGCTGCCGCCCGGTCGGTCGAGGAGGCCGTGGACCGAGTGCTGTCGGAGGGCATCGTCAGGACCCCCGATCTCGGCGGGACCGCGTCCACGAATGAGGTCGCCGCGGCGGTGGCCAGCGCGCTGCACCGTGAGGACGGTCAGGAGTAGTCTCGGGACGACGGCCGCGCAACGAGCCGGTCAAGCCACGCACGATGGAGGGACGCCGATGACCGGGAAGCCTGGAGAAAGGATCGAGGTCGAGTCCGAGGCCGTAGGCCAGCCGACCCGCGAGGGCGAGATCCTGGAGGTCATCCAGGGAGAGGTGGCGATCCGCTACCGCGTCCGATGGAGCGACGGGCACGAATCGGTGTTCAGTCCGAGCGGTGGTTCGGCCAAGATCGTGGCCGTGGCGGTGGCGAAGGCCAAGCCGCGAACGGCAACGTCGAGCAAGACCACCGTGAAGAGGGCGGCGGCAAGCCGCGGCACGTCGAAGCAAACGACCGGGAGGAAGGGCCGAGCGAAGCGGTAGCGCGCCTCAGCCGGGTCCGTGGTGCTCCCCGGGCCCCGGACCGGGGCCCGCACCCTGCACCTGTCAGCAGCCCGGCTCGCCCGGGTGCCCACAGCACTGGGCTTTGGAGAAGGTCGCACGGAATCGATTCCGGAACGTGAGCCCGAGCTTCCTTCCGAGCGGCGCGTCGTACTCCCGCCAGTTCGTGAAGAAATTGCGGGCATGCTCCGCCACCAACTGGAAGAACCTCGCCACACCAGCATCCTAAGCGCCGGTGCTTCCAGCCGCCCGAGGCGGATGCCACACTCCAGCCCGACATGGCCCGCGAGATCGCCTCCACGGCCCGGCCCTCGACGCTCCGGCTGGCCGGGTTCCTCACCCTCACGACCGGAGGGCTGATGCTCTCGCTCGGCTCGCTCGTGACCTGGGCGAAGGTGCCGCCGTTCGACACGCCGACCCGAGGGACGGACCTGTGGGAGGGCATCGTCACCCTTGCGATCGGGGTCGCCGTTCTGGTAGGCATGGTGACGATGCGGCTGATGGGCACCGCGTCGGCCCGCCGGGCCATGGCGGTGGCCATCCTGGCGCTCGGGCTGTCGGCGGCGGCGATCGCCGCCGCCGACGCCGTGCGCGGCAACGCCAGGTTCACCTCGCCCGGCCAACGGGACCGGATCGCCCGGGAGCTCGCCGCCGAGCTCCACCTGCCGTACGAGGAGGTCCGGTCTCGCCTCGCGGTCGTCTACGAGCAGCGGTTCCACGTGTCGTTGCAGCCTGGGCTCTTCGTGGTGGTGGCAGGGGGATTGCTCGTCGCGGCGGGCGGAGCCCTCAGCGCTGCCTGGGCCGCTCGATCCTCGACCCCGCATGCGGATCGGGAAATCGGAGGCTCCGGCGACGGCGTCCGGTCCTGAGGGACCATACCGGCTCACGGAACGAGCCCGAAGATGGTGGCCGGGGACCCCGAGCCGCGAAGGTTCCGGGGGCCTCCCACCAGGATCCACGCTCCCGACGGCGGAAGCGAGCCGAGGTTGGTCAGGTTCTCCAGGTCGATCCGGTGCCGGTCCCGGGATCGGGCCCGAACGTGTCGGTCCCCAGGGCTCCGCGATCGGCCAGCACGCCCTGCTCGATCAACCAACGAACGGCGTTCAGCGAGAACCCCGGCTGGTGGAATCCCCGCTCGCCCGTGCCGCAGTTGTAGTAGGTGCGGTGGGTGGGGCTCGCGTCCGGGCCCCACCACCGGTCGCAGCCGGTCCGCAGGATGACCGCCGCGCCTTCGGGCATCGGCCCATACGTGGCCACCCAGGCCTCGAGGTCGGCCACGGTCGCCCGATAGTCGACGTTCTCACGGCGCTTCGCCCGGATGTCCACGACCACGGCGGGGAGCACCATGTCCTCGGCCGCGAGCTGGCCCGCGCAGGCCGCGCCGACGTGGAAGTGGCAGGGCGCTCCCCAGTGCGTGCCGGTGTGCTCCCCTTCGTGCACGTACTGGAGGTAGAACCCGTCGCGAGGCACCGTGAAGGCCACGTCGGTCTTGAACCGGGGATCACCGGGGAACCCGGGCGTCCGCGTGGGGTCGTTCAGGTGGCTGAGGAACACGACATTCCCGAAGCCCGGCGGCGCGGCAGCCCGACGATCGGGTTTCGGGCTGGCCGAGCCGACCCCGATCCCGGAAGCGACGAACCCGAACGTGGTTCCGACGAGCAGGGCCGCGGCCAGGACGGCCACGTGGAGAGCGCTGAACGAACGAGGCCGCGAGGCCATGACGGCAACCCCCTTCAGGGCGAGGAGAACCGCCGAATCATACGCCGGTGTCGCGCGCGCCCCGCGCGCGCTAGAGCTTCGCCAGGTCGGCGCACTTCGCGCGGATGCCTTCGGCAGCCGCGCGAAGCGCCCCCATCTCCGCCTCGTTCAGCTCGAGCTCCACGATCTCCTCGACGCCCGAAGCGGACAGTCGCACCGGGACACCGACGTAGACGTCGCGGATCCCGTACTGGCCCTCGCACCATACACAGGCGGGAAGCACGTCGCGATCGCCCCGTGCGATGGCCCGCACCATCCTGGTGATGGCGGCGGAGGGCGCGTAGTAGGCGCTCCCCTTCTTCAGCAGCGCGACGATCTCGGCACCGGCGTCGCGGGTCCGCTGATACAGCCGCTCCAGCGTCCCCTGGTCCACCAGCTCGGTCAGCGGCTTCCCCCCCACCGTGGCGTGACGAGGTAACGGGACCATCGACTCTCCGTGGGAGCCGAGCGTCATGGCTTCGACCGAGGACGGCGACACCCCGAGCTCTTCCGCGATGAAATACCGCAGCCGCGCCGAATCGAGGACGCCGGCCATCCCCACGACACGCCGCTTGGGGAACCCCGACACCTCCGACGCGAGGAACGTCATCTCGTCGAGGGGGTTGGTCACCAAGACGATCACGGCGCTCGGAGATCCCGGCGCCACGTTCTCCACGACGTCGCGGACCACCGCGGCGTTCTTGCCCAGGAGGTCCATGCGGCTCATGCCGGGCTGCCTGGGGAACCCGGCGGTGATGACCACCACGTCCGACCCGGCCGTGTCGGCGTAGTCGTTCGTCCCGATGACGTTCGGCTCGAACCCCTCGATCGGCGAGGACTCCCTGATGTCGAGGGCCAGTCCCTGCGGCAGCCCCTCGACGATGTCGATGAGGACCACCTCGGCCAGTCCCTTCTCCACCACGCGCATCGCGGTGGTCTGGCCCACGAACCCGCTCCCGACGATGGTCACCCGCATGTCAGGGCTGAAGCTTCTCGATGACCGCGTCGGCGACCTGCGACGTGCCGACGGCGGTCGGGTCGTCGCGGGTCGGCTTCATGTCGTAGGTCACCGACTTCCCCTCGGCGATCACGGCCGCGATAGCAGACTCCAGCCGGTCCGCGGCCTCCGTCTCCCCCAGATGCCGGAGCATCAGGACCCCGGAGAGCATCATGGCCATCGGGTTCGCCTTGTTCATCCCCTTATACTTCGGTGCGCTCCCATGCGTGGCCTCGAACACGGCCGCCTCCTCCCCGATGTTCGCGCCGGGCGCCACACCAAGGCCGCCGATGAGGCCGGCGCACAGGTCGGAGATGATGTCGCCGTACAGGTTGGGCAAGACGAGGACGTCGTACTCCTCGGGTCGCTGGACGAGATGCATCGTGAGGTTGTCCACGATACGGTCGTCGAAGCCGACGTCCGCGTAGCCCTCGGCCACCCGTCGCGCCGTCTCCAGGAACAGCCCGTCCGTGAACTTCATGATGTTCGCCTTGTGCACCGCCGTGACCTTCGTTCGGCCATAGCTCCGCGCGTAGTCGAAGGCGAACCGGACGATCCGCTCCGTCCCCCAGACCGAGATCGGCTTGATCGAGATGCCGGCGTCGTCGCGGATGCGCTTCCCGGTCTTCTCGGCGATGAACTCGATCAGCTCCTTGGCTCCGGGCGATCCCTCCTCGAACTCGATCCCCGCGTACAGGTCCTCGGTGTTCTCCCGGACGATCACGACGTTCACGTCCTCGTACCGGGATCGCACGCCCCGGTACCACTTGCACGGCCTGAGGCAGGCGTACAGGTCGAGCTCCTTTCGAAGCGCCACGTTCACGCTCCGAAAGCCGCTTCCCACCGGGGTGGTGATGGGGCCCTTGATGGCCACTCGGTTCCGCCGGATCGACTCCAGGACGGGGTCGGGAAGGGGCGTGCCGTACCGTTCCAGGACGTCGGCACCGGCCTCCTGGACGTCCCAGTCGAACCCCACCCCGGTGGCCTCGAGGACCCGGCGGGTGGCCTCCGAGAGCTCCGGGCCGACGCCATCTCCCGGGATGAGCGTCACGCGGTACGTCGCCATGCTCGGCTCCTTCGAACGTCGTCGGCGTCCCTGATTCCCGGGTCGCCCCATTCTGGCAGCGAGGCCGCCACGGCGTCCTCGCGACGGCGGGGTCGCTGTGCGTCGGGTGGGGCGCGGTACCCTTGTTGAGAGGTGGGGTTTCGAACCACCGTTCAAGATGGGGGTCAAGGCGGTGCCGCAGAAGGGATTGGAAGAGGTCATCGCCGCATCGACCAGGCTGTCCGACGTCGACGGCAAGCAGGGGCGGCTTTGGTACGTGGGCTACGACATCCACGATCTCGCGGCCGACTCGACCTTCGAGGAGGTCACCTACCTTCTGCACAACCTCCGGCTCCCGACCGAGCCGGAGCTCGACGAGCTTGCCGAGCGACTGGTCTCCGAGCGAGAGGTCTCCCCCTTCCTCGAGGGATTGATGCCGACCCTGGCCGAGCAGACGTCGCCGATGTCGATGCTTCGGACCGGCATCTCGGCTGCGTCGGCATACGACCCCGACGGCTGGGACAACGGCCCCGAGGCGAACGAGCGCAAGGCCGTTCGCCTCATCGCGAAGACCCCGACGCTGATCGCGATGTATCACCGGATGCGAACCGGCGAGGTCATCGTGCCGCCGCACCCCAAGCTCCCGCACGCGGCGAACTTCCTGTACATGCTCTCCGGAGAGGAGCCGGAGCAGCTCGACGCCGCGGCCCTGGACACCACGTTGATCCTGTACGCGGACCACACCATGAACGCCTCCACGTTCACGGCCCGCGTGATCGCCTCCACCCTGTCCGACATGTTCTCCGCGATCACCGGGGCGATCGCCGCCCTCAAGGGCCCGCTCCACGGCGGTGCCAATGAGGAGGCCATGAAGATGCTGGAGGAGGTGGGCGACCCGGCCAACGCCGAGCGTTACATCAAGGAGAAGCTCGGCCGGCGGGAGCGGATCATGGGTTTCGGGCACCGCGTGTACAAGACCGAGGATCCCAGGGCCACCCACCTTCGCCGACTCTCCCAGGAGATGGGCAAGCGGAAGGGCGACACGCGGTGGTTCGACATCTCGGCCGAGATCGAGCGGGTGGTGGGCCAAGAGAAGGGCCTGCACCCCAACGTGGACTTCTTCGCGGCCAGCGTGTACCGCTATCTCAACATCCCCACCGACCTCATGACGCCGGTGTTCGCGTTGGCCCGCATGGTGGGGTGGACGGCGCACGTCCGTGAGCAGTACGCGGACAACCGCCTGATCCGACCGGAGTCCGAGTACGTCGGACCCCGGGACCAGGTCTACGTCCCCATCGATCGCCGCGGCTGAGCGGGCGGCGCTCCCCGAGACCGCGCGCTATCCGGGAGGGATGGCCGGCGGCGGAGGAGGCATCGGGGGCGCGATCGGCGCCTGCTGGCCGGCCGCCCTGTCCCACACCCGGTTCAGGTGCTCTTGCACGTAGAGGCCGTTCACGATCGAGATGAGCAGCATGAAGATGACGGTCAACGCGGGCTCGATCTGTTGCTGAACCCCCGCCCGCTGTTCCATCTCCTGGACGTGCTTGGCCGTGTTGTACATGGCGATGAACGGCGGGACGAGGATGATCCACCCGAAGATGAACGCCATGAGCGAGCGCACCGGGCTGATCGTCTCGTCGTTGGTGAAGTTCTTGATCTCCTCGTTGATCTTGTAGTACCAGTAGAGCCCGTAGATCCCCAGCGTGATCAGCGTGAGTCCCAGCACGCCGAGCGGGTTCCGCTTCGGATACTGCTTCCCCTGGATGGTGACGATCTCCGCCATCACTCCTCCCCCGTCCTCGTTCCGAGGAGTCTAGGGTGCGGCGACCGGACGCGGCAGCAGTCCGGCACCTTCGACCACGCGGCGGACTGCCGACTCCTGTCCGAGACCCATCAGGTGAACCCCCGCGAGCCCGGGGATCTCCCGGAGCCCGTTCACGATCAGGATGGCCAGGCGGGTGCCCTCCGTCTCCGCATCGGCCCCGGCCTCCTCCAGCGCGCGAAGGACGTCCGCCGGTACGCTCACGCCGGGTAGCGACGCCACCAGCCGCGCCTGCCTGGCATTCCGGAGGGGGGCCACCCCGGCGATGACGGCCACCCGATCGAACACGCCGCGACTCCTGGCCCCATCCGCCCACGCAGTGAACGCCTCGACGTCGTAGACGATCTGGGTTTGCACGAAGTCGGCCCCCGCCGAGATCTTCGCCTCCAGGCGTGTCGGGTCGTAGCCAGCCGCGAGCGGCAGGTCGGCCACACCGATCAGGTAACGGGGCGGCCCCTCGATGGTCGCGCCGGACAGCAGCCGCCCTTCGTCGCGGAGACCCGCCGCCAGGCCGACGAGGTCGAGCACCGTGAGGTCGTAGACCTCCTTCGCGTCGGGGTGGTCTCCCCGGGCTGCGGGGTCGCCCGACAGGCACAGGACCGCCCGAGCGCCGAGGGCCCATCCCCCCAGCAGGTCGGCCGTCAGGGCCAGCCGGTTCCGGTCCCGGCACGTGAGCTGGAGGATGGGCTCGATCCCCGCGTCGGCCACGACCGCTACCCCCGCGAGCGGCGCCATGTGCGCGGCGGATGCCGGATTGTCGGTGACGTTGACCGCGTCGGCGTACCCGACCAGCTCCTTTGCTTGCGCGACGACGGCGGCCGGATCCGCGGAGCGCGGGGGCACCACCTCGGCCGTCACGCAGAACCGTCCCGAGCGCAGGATCCGCCCCAGGTGACCGGGCGTCTCGCTCAACGCTTCTCGGTCAGGAGCTCGGCGGCGGTCACGGTGTTCACCAGCAGCATGGCGACGGTCATCGGGCCAACGCCGCCCGGCACGGGCGTGATCATCCCGGCGACCTCCTTGACCTCGTCGAACCGAACGTCGCCGATGAGGCCGTCGTCCGTGCGATGGACCCCAACGTCCACGACGACCGCGCCCGGCTTCACCATGTCGGCGGTGATCAGCCCGGGGACGCCCGCAGCCGCGACGAGGATGTCCGCCCGCCGGGTGTGGGTGGCGAGGTCGCGGGTCCGGACATGGCTGATGGTGACGGTGGCGTTCCCCCGGATGGAGTCCTGCGCCAGCATGATCGACAGCGGTGCTCCCACCAGCTCCCCGTACCCCACCACCACGACCTCGGCGCCGTCGAGCCGCACGCCGGAGCGGAGCAACAGCTCGACGATCCCGTAGGGCGTCGCCGGCGGGAAGGCCGGCTCCCCTCGAACCATGAGCCCCACGTTCATCGGGTGGAGCCCGTCGACGTCCTTGGACGGATCGATCGCCGTCTGGGCCCGAAGCTCGGAGATGTGACGTGGCAGCGGCAGCTGAACGATCACGCCGTGGAGCTGCGGATCCCGGTTCAGCCGGCGGACGGCGGCGAGCAACTCCCCCTCTGTCACGAAGGCCGGCAGGTTGACCTGCTCGGAGCGGATCCCCACGTCCGCGCAGGCTTTCTGCTTGGTGGACACGTAGATATGGGACGCCTCGTCCTCGCCCACCAAGACCGCGGCCAGGCCCGGCTGCACCCCGTCATCAACGAGGGCCATGACCCGCTGCGCCACCTCGGACCGGATCTGGCCGGCGATGGCCCTGCCGTCGATGATGGACGCCGTCACGGCGGGAATCCTACTCGGGCGGTCCCGGAGCAAAGCCGGGGGCCCGCCAGATCAGTGCCGAAAGTGGCGGCGGCCGGTGACGACCACCGCCATACCACGCGCCTCCGCCGCCGCCAGCACGTCCTCGTCGCGGACCGACCCTCCCGGATGGATCACCGCCGTCACCCCGGCGTCGGCGGCCACCTCCAGAGCGTCGGGGAATGGGAAGAACGCGTCGCTCGCCATCGCCGCGCCCTTGGCCCGGTCCCCCGCCTTTCGAACGGCGATCCACGACGCGTCGACCCGTGACATCTGTCCCGCTCCGATCCCGACCGTGGCCCCGTCCTTGGCGAACACGATGGCGTTCGATTTCACGTGCGCGGCAATGGTCCAGGCGATCGCGAGGTCTCGCCATTCATCCTGGCTCGGGTCTCGGGCGGAGACGACCTCCATCCGCTCGGGGGTCTCGTTCGGGTCATCACGGTCCTGGACGAGCGCCCCGCCGGGAATGGGCCGGATGTCGAGGCCCCCGTCGGCCGGCTCCGGCACCTGCACGACGCGGAGGTTCTTCCTGGCGCCGAAGGCGTCGAGCGCGGCGTCCGTGAACCCCGGAGCCACCACCACTTCGGTGAACACCTCCGCCATGGCGTCCGCGGCGTCCTCTCCAGCTTCCTGGTTGAAGGCCACGATGCCGCCGAACGCGGACACCGTGTCGCATTCGAAGGCCCGCTCGTACGCCTTCGGCAGCGAGGCGGAGACCGCCGCGCCGCACGGGTTGTTGTGCTTCACGATCACCGCCGCCGGCGATGGCAGCGCGGTCGCGAGCGAGTGCGCCGCATGCACGTCGAGCCAATTGTTGAACGACATCTCCTTGCCCTCCAGCAGGACGCGGGCACCGACGAGCGGACCGGGCCCGGCCACCTCCTCGTACAGGGCGCCGCGCTGATGCGGATTCTCGCCGTACCGGAGGTCCTGGACCTTTCGGAGAGCGAGGCCCACGAAGCTCGGGAGCGCTTCCTCTCGCGCCGCGAACCACCCCGCCACCGCCGCGTCGTAGGCCGCCGTGTGAGAGAAGGCCTCGGCTGCGAGCTCCCGTCGGGTGTCGCGGGTCAGTCCGCCCTCCCGGCGGAGCTCCTCGACGACACTCGGGTATCGCTCGGGGGACACCACGACACCGACCGATTCGAAGTTCTTGGCCGCCGCCCGGACCATGGCCGGCCCGCCGATGTCGATCTTCTCGATGACCTCGTCCGCCGGTGCGCCCCCCGCCACCGTCTCCCGGAACGGGTACAGGTTCACGATGACGAGGTCGAAGGGGTCGATGGCCTGGGCCTGGAGCTCCTCGACATGCTCGGGCTTACGCCGGTCCGCCAGGATGCCGCCGTGGATCTTCGGGTGCAGCGTCTTCACCCGCCCACCGAGCATCTCGGGGAACCCGGTCACCTGCTCGACGGACGTGACTGCGATCCCCGCGTCGCGGAGGGCCTGCGCCGTTCCGCCGGACGACACGAGTGCAACACCTTGGTCCGCCAGCTCCTTCGCCAGCTCGACGACGCCCGTCTTGTCGTAGACGGCGAGCAGCGCCCTCCGAACCGGTCGAACCTCACCCAACGCCGGGCTCCCCCAGCACGTGCACCACTCGACCCTCGACCTTCACGCGGCCCTCGACCAATGCGCGGACCGCCGCGGGGAGCAACCGGTGCTCGGCCCCGTGGATGCGAGACTCCAGCGTGTCCCAGTCATCGTCGGTTCGGACCGCCACCGGCTCCTGCGCCACGATCGGCCCGTGGTCAACCTCCTCGTCCACCAGGTGGACGGTGACGCCGGTGACCTTGACCCCCCACGCGAGTGCGTCCGCGACCGCGTGAGCCCCTGCGAACGACGGGAGGAGGGCCGGATGGACGTTCAGGATGCGCCCGCGGAAGGCGTCCACCACCTCCGGCCCGACGATCCGCATGAACCCGGCCAGCGCGACGCAGT
Source organism: Actinomycetota bacterium (assembly GCA_005885325.1). Classification (GTDB taxonomy): domain Bacteria; phylum Actinomycetota; class UBA4738; order UBA4738; family HRBIN12; genus AC-69. The sequence continues at coordinate 338 of VAYX01000039.1, read as the reverse complement.
CGATGCGCTCCGACTCCAGCACCTCTCGAAGCGCCTGGTCGTACGCGGCGCGGTCGGCATGCGCGGCGGGATCGAGGAACACAGCCTTCACGTTCCTCGTACGCGCTCGATCGAGGGCGAACGCATCGGTCCTGTCCGAGACCACGAGGACGACCCACGGGCCGACGACCGGATCGTCCATCAGCGCCTGGAGGTTGGTCCCCTGGCCGGAGGCCAGCACCGCCACCCGCGCCATCACGCCCCGCACGGTATGGACCGGCGGCCGCAGGTGTCAAACATGATCGGGGAGAGGGTAGGCGGGGGCTCCGAGGTGGGGGATCGCGGACGCGCCCGCGCCG
>VAYX01000222.1 GCA_005885325.1 Actinomycetota bacterium | reverse complement strand
GCCGGGGTCGCGTTCGGCAGGTAGACGCGGAAGGAGGCGCCCCCTCCCGCTCGGTCCTCAACCCACGCCCGGCCCCCATGGAGCCCTGCGAATCGAGCGACCAGGGAGAGCCCGATCCCCACGCCCGGGGAGTGGGCAACGACCTCGTCCCCTTGCCGGAAAGGCTCGAAGATCGTCGCCTTGAGGTCGTCGCGAACGCCTGGGCCGGCGTCCTCCACCCTGATGATCACCCCATCCTCGAATGGCTCGATGGTGACCCAGATCGGCGTCTCGGGGGGCGTGTACCGAACGGCGTTCGTGATCAGGTTCTCGATGATCCGCTCCGTCTGGTCCGCGTCGACCGTGGCCATCACGGGCCCGGAAGCCCCGAGCTCGATCGGGTGGTTCTCGAGGTTGCACTCCTGGATCACCGTCGCCGCGATCAGGGCGAGGTCGACCTGACCGCGATTGGGCTCCACGGTGCCCCTCGACATCCGGTCCAGGTCGAGCAGGTTGGTCAACAGGCGGCGCAGCTTGCGGGCATTGGACGCCATCCGCCGGATGAGGTCCTGCTGATCCTCCGGAGCGATGGTGTCCCCGCTCTGCTCGAGCGTGAGGGCGCTTCCCAGGATGCTCGTGAGTGGCGTGCGGAGGTCGTGGGACACGGCCTGGAGGAACGAGTTCTGCATCTCGTGAAGCGTCGTGAGCCGCTTGGTCGCCTCCTTCTCCGTGTCCAGCGCCTGCCGCAGGCGTCCCTCACCTTCCTTCTGGTTGGTGACGTCGTACATGACTCCCTGCAGGTAGACGGGCCGACCGTTCTCGTCGGTGAGGGCCTCCGCTTCCTCTCTGATCCAGATGACACGCCCCTTGGGGCTGCGGATCCGGTACTCGCACTGCATCCGGCCTTCACCGTTCAGGATCTGGAGCTCGGCCGCCAGTGCCTGCTCTCGGTCCTCGGTCAGGATCTGTTCACGCCAGAACTTTGCGGCGCTCATGAACTGCTCCTGGGTGAAGCCCAGGATGGACTCGATCTGGGGACTCACGTACCGCCACGCGCCCTCCTCGCCGAACTCCGCGATGTAGACGACGGCCGGCAGGCCCTCCACCAGCGTCCGGTATTTCGTCTCCGCCTCTCGAAGCTGCCGCTCAGTCCTGCGATGCTCGTTGACATCCACCATCAGGCCCTTCAGACGGGCGATGACGAGGATGAACAGCACCGCGGAACACCCCGCGAGCACCGGAACGTCGACCTGCTCGCCTCGGAGCGCCTGGAAGAGCTCGACCGCCGGTGCCATCAGCGAGGCTCCGGCCAACAGGTAGAGACGCAGGCGAGGGTTCTTCACCTCACGTTCCGGCGTCGGCGTTTCCAGCTGGCGCATCGACCGGTGAAGCGCCGCCGCACCCCACAGCACGTAGAAGAGCGCCCAGCCGCCCTCCAGGTAGCCGGTCGTGTTGTCGTACACGATGCCATGGACGGAGATCCAGCTGTAGACGCTGTCCGTCACGAACAGGGCAACGATGGACATGGCCATGAGGTAGAAGGCGGTCGGTAGGCGATGGAGACCAGCTTGGCCGCCAGGTTGAGATCGCTGGCGTGAGCGACGGGCGCCATCAGGAATACCCACGAGACAACGCCGACCCCCACGGCCACGATCAACGAGTCGATGGCGCTCGCTCGGTCGCGCCCCGGATTCCGCCGATGGATCAGCATCAGCAGCCCGGCGATCAAGCAGGGGTAGACCGACAGATAGAAGAAGTCCCCGACCGAGGGGAAGGGGAGCTCGCTGCCGAACAGCCGATCGTAGTTGTAGGTGATGACGTCACCGGCCACGAAGAACGTTTGGCCCAGTGCGATCAGGTACCAGGGAAGACGCTGGGTGGGCTTGTGCAGCCGGGCCGCGATCAGGATCACGACGGGGGAGGAGAGTCCGATCAGGTTGAAGAGTGGCCCCACCCGGATCGCGTGCACGAACAGGTACGCCAGGGTCGTCACGACCCCCAGCGCGAGATACACCACCCAGGCGCGGCGCTTCATCTCTGTCATATCGGCCACTCCGGGAAACGCCTTAGGCCGAGCGCCCGCTGCCGGCCACCGTACGAGCCTGGAGCATCAGCTCCCGGTGCCCCTCGTGCTGGAGCTCGAAGCGGTCACTGATCTCCCCGAGCACCTGATTGAGGAGATCGATCTCCTCGTCTCTGTTGGCCGCTGTGATCTGGATCCGGAACCCGACCTCGTCCTTCGGGACCAGCGGGTAGGCGGCCATCGTCACGTAGATGCCCCGGTCGAACAGGTACCGGCCGACGACGTCGATGTCCTCGTGGCGCGCCAGCGGGATCTCGATCAGGGGATACCCGGATCGGTTCGGGGTGTGGATGTCGAGCTCACGCAGCCGGTCCAGCACCCGCTTCGTCCGTTGGAAGATCTCGTACCGGATCAGGTCGCCGCGCCGCTCGTTGACCGCCAGTCCGGTCAGCGCGGTGGCCAGCGAAGCCGTCGGCGACGGTCCGGAGAAGAGGTAGGGGGGAGCGGCGACCTTCAGGACGTCCTTCAGCCGTGTCGGGAGCGCGAGGAAGGAGAGGAGCGATGAGTACGCCTTGGAGAACCCGGCCACCAGGATGACGTGCTCGTAGCCCTCGGTCTGGTTGCGCACGACGCCGTTCCCTCGGCTCCCGTAGTGGCAGAGCTCGTCGGGAGCCCGCTCGCCGATCACACCGAACCCATGGGCATCGTCGATGTACAGGAGCGCATCGTGCCGTTCGGCCAGTCGGACCAGCTCGTGGACGTTGGCTGCGTTCCCCGTCATCGAGTTGACGCCGTCCACGGCGATGACCTTGGGCGTCGTCCCGTGTTCCCTCAGCAGCTCCTCGAGCTGCCCATAGTCGTCGTGCCCGAACCTGACGACCTTGGCACCGTGGCCCTTCGCGATCATCGCGCCGTCGTAGATCGTCTTGTGAGCCCGTGCATCGAGGAAGATGGTTCCGCTGCCCACCAGCACGGGGATGACCGACATGTGGATATGGGTGATGGTGGGGAACAGCAACGAGTCCTCGGACCCCACCAATTCCGTCAGCTTCGCCTCGATCTCCTCGTACAGCGCGGGGCTCCCGAGGAGTCGTGACCAGGATGGGTGGGTACCCCACCGGTCCAGATACTCGGGGACGGCCTCGATGATCTCCCGGTCGACGTCGAACCCGAGGTAGTTGCAGGAGGCGAAGTCGAACAGCCAATGGTCCCCGATACGGATGCGGCGGCCGTGCTGGATGTCCACCTCGTCGATGACGGCATCCAGCATGGGATGGGATTCCTTCAGGCGAGCGAGGTCGGCGATCGTTGCCATCCACCGCTCGAGCCAGCCGTCATCCCTTCGCCGCAGCGGTTTCAGGGCGTCCGACATGCTTCTTGGCCATCGGCTGAGCCAGGGACGCTCTTTAGCCCATCCGGGTGTCCCCTGGCGTCGGGAGGGCGACGGATCGGCGCTCCAGGCCGGTCGGGCGCTAGCGTGACCGCGTGACCGTGCTGGTCGGGACGAGCGGGTGGCAGTACGACGACTGGCGGGGCCGCTTCTACCCCGATGACCTGCCCAAACGCGCGTGGTTGGGATTCTTCGCCACCCGGTTCCCCACGGTCGAGGTCAACAACTCCTTCTACCGGCTGCCCTCGGCCGACGCCTTCGCCCGATGGCGGGCGGAGACCCCCGAGGGGTTCGCGGTGGCGGTGAAGGCCAGCCGGTTCATCACCCACATCCGCCGGATGCGGGACTGCCGTGACCCGGTCGAGCTCCTGTGGACCCGGGCCAGGGCGCTGGGGC
>VAYX01000067.1 GCA_005885325.1 Actinomycetota bacterium | reverse complement strand
GGCGTTGTTGTTCCGCACGTAGCCGTCGGCCGTTACGTACGGGTTCTCGATGGGGTTGATGTCGATGGCCAGGCCGTACGCGTGTTGCGACCACGTCGTGCCTGGGCCCCGCGCGGTGACCACCGGGCGGCAGTTGAAGCTCGCCGTGTAGTCCCGATCGTCGTTCGGGTCGTCGTGGTTGGGCCGGTACTTCACGGCCAGGTGCATCTGGTTGATCCGGAACCGGGCATCGAACAGCTGCCGGAACGCCGACACCACTCCACCAGCGACCGACCCGTTCACCACCATCAGACCCTCGTGCACCTGGCGGTCGAACCCCCAATACCTGAGGGTCAGAAGGCGGAGCTGCCCGATGGGCACGGGGCACCCGGGGTGCCAGGTCGTGCCTCGCATCTCCGCCTCGAGGTCGGCCGGGAGGTCCGAGACCGTCCCCTTGAACCGCGCCGGGAGCGGCGTCGGGCTGGGGTACGGGGAGACGCGTGCGGGCATCGTCTCCGAACCGCTTCCCCTGGGGGATGCCTCCGGGAGTCCGCCTCCCGCCGCCCTGTCGGCCGCGGCCCTTCCGCACGCCGGGAGGAGCGCGATGAGCCCGAGCGCGCAGGCAGCCACGAGGCCGCGGATCGTCCCGGCACTCACGGGAAGTACTGCTCCTCGACCTTCGTCACGGCTCCGCCCTTGACCGTCAGCCAGTATCCGGAGAACTTCCCCTTGTAGTTGCCCGGCGGGTACGTCTTCTGATCGAAGGACTCCTGGAACAGCTGCGGGTCGGCCCGGAACGTCGTGTCGCAGCAGTTGGTCCAGTCGAGCAAGAGGATCCGCAGGTCCGGCGCCACGGAGAGCCGTCGGAGCTTCGGGTTGTCGTTGACGATGAAGTAGTCGTTCGGCACCGGCGTCTCAACGCCCCGGTCGGCTGCGGCCTGGTTCGCCTCGTCGCCGGTCAGCAGGTAGGCGAGGTCGAACCGGATGACCTGCGGCTGGGACATGAGCCGCGCCGACTGGATGTAGCCGAAGTGCCGGCCGTCCTTGAGCGTCGGCGAAGGAGATGCCGAGGGCTGACCCGTCGGGGACGGCGACGGGGCGGTTGGCGTGGGTGGCATCGGAGTCCCACTCGCGTTTTCGCCGCCTGCATTCGTGCAGGCCGCAGCGAGCATCGCGATCGACCAACCGACCACCAGCAACGTCCGCTTGCCCATCCGACTCCCTGATTCGCTCGGTGTCCCAGTCTCGCACGCCGAACCCAGGAGAGACGGAAGCACCGGGTCGGCGGTTCCCCCGACCGGGGGTCCCCCAGATAGTTCGTGACACTAATTAGCTTTGCGAACTATAATGGCGAGCGTGACAACGACCATCGCCTCCATCGACACGGCCGAACTGGCCTCCCGCCTCCGCCTCGGCGTGACCCGGCTGGCCCGCAAGCTCCGCCAGCAGGCCGAGCCCGGCATCACTCCCTCGCTGTTGTCGGCCCTTTCCACGATCGAGCGGGTGGGGCCCTTGACCATCGGGGACCTGTGCGCCGTTGAGCAGGTCCAGCCTCCAACCATGACCCGCCTGGTGGCCTCCCTGGTGGAGACGGGACTGGTCGAACGAAGCGTCGATCCGGACGATCGTCGGGTGGCGTGGGTCCGGGTGACCCCTTCCGGGGCGAGATCCCTGGCCCAGACCCGCAAGCGCAAGGAGGCCTATCTGGCGAAGCGGCTCCGGCGGCTCGAGCCGGACCGCCTGGCCGTCCTGGAAGAGGCCGCGGCCATCCTGGACGAGCTGGTGGAAGGCGAGTCGTGACCAAGATCGCCTTCGCCGTCCACCGGACGTTCCATTCGGTCTCCCACTCCCGGAACTTCCGGCTGTTCTTCGTGGGCCAGATCGTCTCGGTCACCGGCACATGGATGCAGTCGGTCGCCGCCGCCTGGCTGGTGCTGAAACTGACCGGGAGCAGCGTGGCACTGGGGATCCAGCTGGCGCTGAACTTCGGCCCCATCCTGCTGCTCGGCGCGTGGGCCGGCCTCCTGGCGGACCGTCGGGACAAGCGGGTCATCCTGATCGGTACCCAGACGGCGTTCGCCCTCCAGGCGCTTGCACTCTGGGTACTCGTGTTCGCCGGCGCCGCCCAGCTGTGGATGGTGTACGCGCTCTCGCTTTTCGCCGGGGTCGTGACGGCCATCGACAACCCTGCCCGGCAGAGCTTCTACGCCGAGATGGTGGGGCAGAAGGACCTGACCAACGCGGTCAGCCTGAACAGCGCGGTCATGACCGGCACGCGCATCGTCGGCCCGGCCCTGGCCGGGGTGCTGATCGCGACGGTTGGGCTCGCGCCGAGCTTCCTGTTCAACGGGATCTCCTACGTCGCGGTGATCGCGGCGCTCATCGCCATGCGGCCGAACGAGCTCCACCGCGAGGTCGTCCCCATCCGCGGCAAGGGCCAGCTCCGCGAGGGCCTGGCCTACGTCCGCCGGACTCCCGGGCTGCTGCTGCCGCTGGCGTGGATGGCCGTCATCTTCACCTTCTCGTTCAACTTCTCCGTGCTGTTTCCCGTCCTGGCGACGCGGGTGTTCGACGGCGACGCTGGGACCTACGCGGTCATGCTTTCGGTGCTCGGCGTGGGGTCGCTCATCGGCGCGCTGGCCATGGCCCGCCAGCAGGAGCCGAGCCCCCGGCGCCTGGCCGTCGCGGCGGTCGCGTTCGGCGTGGCGTCGATCTTGGCGGCGGCCGCGCCCACCTTCTGGGCGGAGCTCCTGGTGCTCGTGCCGATGGGCATCGTCAGCATGGTGTTCATGATCACCGGCAACTCCACCCTCCAGCTCAGCTCGCGCGCCACCATGCGGGGCCGGGTCATGGCCCTCTACGGCATGGTGTTCCTGGGCGGAACCCCGATCGGCGCGCCCATCGCCGGATGGGTCGCCGATCGGTTCGGTCCGAGGATGGGGATCGCGCTCGGCGGGATCGTCGCCGTGGCCACGGGCCTGGCCGGCCTATGGATGCTGGCCCGACGTCGCATCGCAGCGCGCGCTCACGCAGCCGCGAGGAAGCCCGAGGTCGTCGGCGTACCCGTCTATCAGGGCGCCACCGATCCCAAGCTGGCCACCGAGGAGACCGCGACCGCCTAGGTCAGCTCGCGTTCCAGGCGCCAGGTGCCGGTGCCCTCGGGCTTGGACACCTCGATCACGGTTCCGTCCTCGAGGGCCAGCCGGAAACACCTCCGCCGTTCGCCGTCGTGTTCCTCCATCCATGATCGCTGCACCTCGGCACGTTCCTCGACGCCGCCCCACACGACGGCTCGCGGCCATTCCTCGGCTCGGCCTCCCTCGTAGAACCGGACGACGAGCTCGGGGGTGCGGGCGATCCACCTCGGGAGCACCGGCGCGTACAGGACGAACGCCGTCCCGATCAGGGCCACCGAGACCTCCGGGCTGAGCGAGCGGAGCATGGCGAACAGGACGAACGCCGACCCGATCAGGGCCACCGAGACCTCCGGGCTGAGCGAGCGGAGCATGGCGATCGCCACGAACGCCGCGACCACCCGGGCCACGTTGTAGGACACGTCGTACACGGCGAACACGCGTCCGCGATATCCGTCCGGGATGGCCTCCTGGACCATCGTGTCGACCGGGATCTTCTTCCACGCGAACGTGAGGCCTACGGCGAAGCTGCCGAGCAGCACCGTGAGGCCGGTGAGATGTAAGGAGAGCGCCAGCAGGCACACGCCCCCCACGACGAACGCCCCGGCGACAATGCGTTCCTTGGCGAACCGCTCCTCGAGCTTGCCCACGGTGACGATCCCCACCAGGACCCCAACCCCGCCGGCCCCGATCAGGTTGGAGAAGGAGCCGACGCCCTCCCGGTACCGCTCGCGGAAGACGAACAGCGACAGCACCAGCATGATGCCCTGCCCGAGCTGGTCGATCGTGATGGAGGTGATCGGTCCGACCGCCCGAGGGGTCCGAGCGAGCCGGTGCATCCCGTCCGCGAACTCGTGGGCCACGCGCCGGATCTCGTCGGTCACCGCTTCGGCCGGCGGGCGATGCGGTGTGAGGCTCGTCGTGATGCGAGTGGCGATCAGCGAGCCGACGAGCCACATCGCACCGGCCGCCACGAGCACCGGCACGTTGCCGAAGACGTCGGAGATCCACCCGCCCACGAAGACACCGGCCAGGAGCGCGACGGTTCCGCCGACGGTGGCGATCGAGTTCGCCATCAGCAGGTCCTCGGTGGGGACCAGGCGGGGGACGACGGCCTGGGCGGTCGCCAGGTAGAACCGGTTGAGCGAGAACACCAGGACGACGCCCACGTAGAACGGCACCGCCGCCGTCCGTGGGTTCAGCAGGGCCAGCCCCACGACCGCCGCCCGGATCCAGGGCGCCACCACCAGGATGCGCCGCCTGGACCACCGGTCGATGAACACCCCGGTGAACGGCCCCACCGCCGAGAACGGCAGCGACACCAGGAGCGTCGCGATGGCGAACCCCACGGCCGTGCTCTGCTTCTCCGGGTTGAAGACGACCGACGCGACCAACGCGGCCTGGAAGAAGCCGTCGGCGGACTGGCTCACCAATCGGATGGCGAACAGGCGCCGAAAGTCCTGGCTTCGCAGCGCGTCGCGGGTCCGCGCCAGGGTCCCCTTCACGGCCGAATCCTAGGTTGTGGCGCGGGGAAAGAGTTCTGAGGCTTACGCGGGCTGGGCGTCGAAGAAGGCGGTCCAGTCGGCGGAACGGCTGGCCCCGTTGCCCAGGATGAACTCCTCGACCATCTCGCGGGCGATGTCGTCGGTGAACTGGACGGGCGGCGACTTCATGAAGTACGCGCTCGGCCCGATGAGCGGGCCGGCGACGCCGCGGTCCCGGGCAAGCTTGGCGCAGCGGATGGCGTCGATGGCCACGCCGGCAGAGTTCGGGCTGTCCCACACCTCGAGCTTCAGTTCGATGGTCAGCGGCACGTCGCCGAAGGACTGGCCCTCCAGCCGGATCTGCGCCCACTTGCGATCCTCCAGCCACGGCACGTAGTCCGACGGCCCGATGTGGATGTCCTTGCGGTCGAGCGGCTTCTCAAGCTGGCTCTGCACCGACTGGGTCTTCGACTGCTTCTTGGACACCAGCCGTTCCCGCTCCAGCATGTTCATGAAGTCCATGTTGCCGCCGAAGTTCAGCTGGTAGGTCCGGTTCAGCTTCACCCCGCGGTCCTCGAAGAGCTTGGTCAGGATGCGGTGCACGATGGTGGCGCCGACCTGGCTCTTGATGTCGTCGCCGACGATCGGCAGGCCGGCATCGACGAACTTCCGGCCCCACTCGCGGTCCGAGGCGATGAACACGGGCAGGCAGTTGACCATGGCCACCTTGGCGTCGATGGCGGCCTGCGCGTACTGCTTGGCGGCGGCCTCGCTCCCGACCGGGAGGTAGCACACGAGCACGTCGGCCTGGACGTCTCGAAGGATCTTCGCGACGTCGACGGGCGCTTGCTCGGACTCGGCGATGACTTCCTTGTAGTACTTGCCCAGGCTGTCGAGCGTGGGCCCGCGCTGAACCGTCACGCCCGTCGGGGGCACGTCGGCGAAGCGGATCGTGTTGTTCGGCTCGGAGAAGATCGCCTCGGCCACGTCCTTGCCGACCTTCTTGGCGTCGACGTCGAAGGCGGCCACGATCTCGACGTCCGACACGTGGTACGGCCCGAGCTGCGCGTGCATGAGGCCCGGCACCCGGTCCTCCGGATCCGCGTGCTTGTAGTACTCGAGTCCTTGGACCAGCGACGAGGCGCAGTTGCCAACGCCCACGATCGCGAGGCGGACCTTGCTCATATCGTGCGCTCCTTTCTGCGAAGCGCTCGGGCCTTGCGGCGCCTCGTTCCGTCTCTCATCGAATCGGACTGGCGACGCTCGGCCGCGATGAGGCCGTTCAGCCAGGCGATGTCCTGCTCGGTGGATTCGCGTCCGTGCTGCATCAGCGAGAGCGTGTACGTGTCGAAGCGCTCACGGGTCGCCGCGAGCGATGCGGTGATGGTCGAGAGCCGTTCCTCGAGGTAGGCCCGCCGTCGCTCCAGCAGGCGGATCCGCGTATCGGGGGCCAGGTACTTGAAGAACGCGAGGCGTACCCGGAACCGGTTGTCCTCGGAAGAGGACTCGGCGCCGGCCTCCTCCAGCAGCCGTTGGAAGAGCTCCTCGCCCTTCTCGGTGATGCGGTAGACGTTCTTGCGCCGTCCGACCTCCTGCTCGTCGAAGACCCGCTCCAGGGCAGCGTCGCGCTCCAGGCGCCGGAGCGTTGGGTACAACGAGCCGTAGGACACGCGCCAGAACCCCCCGAGCGTGTCGGTGAGCCGCTTGGAGAGCTGATAGCCGTGCATGGACCGCTCTTTCAGCAGCCCCAGGATCGCGAGCTCGAGCATCGGGTCCCTTCCTTGAGTTGCGTCCCGATATATCGGTTACCTATATCGGACCGATATATCGAACCACTATGTCGGTGGGACGTCAACTCTGGGAGAGAAGGCCTGGTCAGGCAGGCAGGCGGCGGTACTCGGCCACGTTGGGAGGGGGCTCCAGTCCGGGGTTGAGGCGGGGGTCGTCCTGAGGCGTCTGGGGCACGGTAGCCATGGGGAGGACGCCGGCCCAGACCGGCAGGTCGTAGTCGGCCTCGTCGTCCTTGGGCGGTCCGGTGCGGAGATTGGCCGAGGCCGCCTCGAGCGAAACGGCCAGGATCGTCGTCTGACGCAGCTCGTCCTCGGTCGGCATCCGGACCTGGTCGGAGCGGCCGGCGCAGACGTGATCGACCAGCGCCTTCTGGGCCATCCACTTCTCCTCCCGCTCGGTGACCTCCCGGGCCGGCCCATAGACGACCACCGACCGATAGTTCATCGAATGCATGAAGGCCGACCGTGCCAGGACCAGGCCGTCGAGCAGCGTGGTGACGATGCACACCTCCTCCCCGTCCTTGATCGTGCGGAGGGTCCGGCTGGCGTTCGAGCCGTGGATGTAAAGCGTGTCGTCGACCCGCACGTGGATGGTGGGGATCACCCGGGGGCGGCCGTCGGTCACGTACCCGACGTGGCAGAACAGGGCCTCGTCGAGGATCGGGTCGATCGTCGCGCGGTCGTACGCCCCCCGCTCGGGGTGGCGCTTGACCCTGGTCCGTTCGCTCGGGGGCGTCTCCGACATGTCGACATGCTATCGGCGCGTCCCGGGCCTCGGCGTCCGGGCCTTCGACGTCCGGGCTTTCGCGGTCCTCGCCTTCGACGTTCGGGGGACGAACCCCTGGGGGCGGTGCGACTTCATCCACTGGTCGTGGGGCGGAACCGGCTCGCCGACCACGTGGAGGAAGTAGTACGAGCCCATGTCGCCCAGGAACTTGAACCGCTTGACCAGGTCGGCCGAGAGGGCCTCGAAGTCCCCGTGCGACCGAAGGTACTTCTTGAACCCGCCGAACTCGTCCTCCAGCGCGAGCATGGTCTCGGCGTTCTCAACGGTCGCCTCGATCTTGCGGCGATTGCGGATGAGCCGTGTGTCCTCTGCCAACGCGTCGACCTGTTTCGGCGTCAGGTTCGCGACCTTGTGGGGGTCGAAGCCGCGGAACGCCTCGCGCGTTCCCTCCCATTTCGCCTCCACGACGCGCCAGCTGATGCCCGCCTGGAACACGGCCTTCGACAGCACGTCGAGGTAGTCGGCCAATCCCTTCGGCTTGATCTGCGTGGGGCCTTCCACCGTGCCTCCCTTCAGCGTTCGCCCCGCGGCCTGGGGCCGCTTTCGCCTCCGCCCTGCTGGAGGAACCGCTCGATCTCCGAGACCAGATCCTCGCCCGAGGGCTGCCCCTGCTCGTCCGCCATCTGCTCAAGGCGGCCGACGTACTCCCGGGACTCCTCACTGTCGGCGACCGCCTGGTCCAAGCGCTGGCGTTGGGCCATGGCCTCGTCCGGGAGCGCGCCGAGTGGCAGCTCGACCCCCAGGTGTCGGCCGGCGTGCTCCAGGAGGCCGATGGTGGCCGAGGCGAACGGCCCGCCGACGTAGTGAGGGACCTGCGCGTAGAAGCCGACCGCCGGCATCCCGGCGCTCGAGACCGCCAGCTCGATCGTGCTGAGCGCGGCCGATGGAACCCGGAGCAGTCCCTCCGGGCCCTGCTGCTCGTCCTCCGCGAGGAGCCCCTGCTTCGACGCGGTGGCCAGGATCGGTACCGGCCTCGTGTGGGGCACGGCCGCCGGGATGGCGCCCAGGCTGACCCACTGCACCACCCCGAGCTTCTGCGAGATCTCCAGCACGTCCTGCGACAGCTCGCGCCACTTGAAGTCGGGCTCTGGGCCGGTCAGCACGAGGAGGTCACGCGCTCCGTGCCGGGCTCGTTTCAATGTGAGGTCGGGCCATACGAGCTCGGTCAGCTTCCCGTCGAGGACGTCGAGGACGGGTCGGCGTGAGCGATAGTCGTACAGGGCGTCGGGGTCGAAGGTGGCGACGGCCTCGCCGTCGCCACCGACCAGCACGGTCGCCGCGGTCGACGCGCCCGCGGCGTCGATCCACCCGTCAAATGCGGCGACGATCGCGGGTGCGACGAGTTGGTCCGCGGGCTCCGAGAGCCGATACAGGCTCATCGGTTGAGGATAGCGGTAGGGCAGTTCGAAGACCGAGGCCCCTCCCTCAGGGCGATCGATCGGGGGTGGCCGGGACCCAGCCGGAGACCGTCGTCCCCCGGCCGGGCTCCGAGCTGACCTCGAGGTCGCCGCCCAGGGCCGCCAGCCGGTCCTTCATGCCCTGAAGGCCCGAGCCCATCCCCGAGCGCTTCGGCTCGAACCCCGCCCCGTCGTCCGCGACCGAGAAGACCAGCCGGCCGTCGTCCGAGGACACGTGAACGACGATCGAGCGCGCGCCGGCGTGCTTGCTCACGTTCTGGAGCGCTTCCAGGCAGCAGAAGTACACGGCCGCCTCCACCTCGCGGGCGTAGCGCCCGACCGCACCCGCGCGAAGCTCCACGGGGAGAGTCGTCTTGCGGATCTGGGCGTCGAGGGCCGCGGACAAGCCCTTGTCGGCGAGCACCGGAGGGTAGATGCCCCGGGCGAAATCGCGGAGGGTCTCGATGGCGTCCACCGTGTCGGCCTGGATCGCGGCGAGCATCTCCTTGGCCTTCTGCGGATCCCGCTCGATCAGGCCCTCGGCCAGCCGCTCCTTCACCGAAAGCGCGACGAGCTGCTGCTGTGCGCCGTCGTGGAGGTTGCGTTCCAGCCGGTGCCGTTCCTCGTCCTGGGCCCGTACCAGACGTTGTCTGGAGGCCCGCAGCTCCTTCAAGTTCGATTCCAGCTCCGCGGTCAGCCGGACGTTCCGAAGGACCAGGCCGGCCTGGGAGGCCAGGTCGTTCAGCAGCTTGTCCTCGGTGGGGGACAGCGGCTCGTTCGGGGGCTTGACCACGGACAGGGCTCCGAGCAGCTCACCGTGGTGACGCACGGGCACCACCCTGGTGGCACCGTTCAATGCGGGCAGCTCCCCGTTCGCCTCGAGCGGTACCGGCGAATCCGCGTCGTCGTGTTGCGGCCAGGCCGCGGATGGCCGCAGCTCATCACCGATCCGCAGCCACGTCTCGGCCTTCGAGGCTCCGGTCCCCTCCGCCAGGATCCGGGTCATCCGTTGGAGCACGTCATCAGCGGCGTACGTGTCCGCCATCCGCTCGGAGAAGTGCGAGAGCACCTCGTACGGCGTCGCCCGCCTGCCGTACACGATCCGGTTGGCGAACCGCCCGGCGACCTGCCGGAGTGGCTGGAACACCAGGGCGATGACCACCGCGGCCACGATCGTGAGGAACGAGTTTCCCCGGCTCCCTACGGCCGTGCCCACGCCGATCACGATCGCCACGTACACGCCGGTGAGGATGGCCGCGAGCACCCCATACAGGACGGCCTTGCTGATGATGACGTCGATGTCGTAGAGCCGGTACTTGAGGACGGCGATGGCGATGGCCCCGGGGATGCCGAATATCAAGATCAGGAAGAACGCCAACCATCCGACGTTGGCGACGACGGAGTTGTCGCAATGGCACGCGAGCAGGCTGCCCAGCGTGAACAGGAGGCCCGCGCCGGCGCCCGCGGCGGCGAAGGCCAGCCACTTGACCTGCTGCCGGAGCTCCGCGTCCCCGCGGCGATACCGGACGACGAGCCCGATGATGCAGCCGGCGACCGCGAGCGACGTTACCCACGCCACCCCCACCAGGGTTGTGGAGATCAGCCCCCGAAGGCTTTGGATGCCCAAGGGGTTCTGGAACGTGATGCCCTTATCCGGCTCGAGTCGGCCGGGGTTCACCACCAGCAGGAGGAAGCCCACGGCCGCGCCTGCGATCGCCGTCCACAGCACCGGTCGCCACCGGGGCGACGGGAGTGACCCCGTCGGGAACAGCAACACCATGGCGGCGAGCGAGACCATCGTCGGCACCCAGAGCACCTGGGTGACGGCGGCAACCTCTCTGGGTGCTGGAAGGGATCCCGGGGAGGTCAGCAGGCCGACGGCCACATACGTGGTGCCGAAGGCGACGAACGCCAACGCCAGCCCGGCGAACATCAGGATCCACCCGATCGCGTTTCGGGCCCGGAGCGTGATGAGGAGCCCGATCGTCGCGTAGAGGAGCGAGGAGAAGATCCCCAGGGAGTTGAACACGAGGTCGTCGGTTGCGAATTCGCTCCACGCGATGACCGAGAACACGACGGATGCGATGCAGAGCAGGACCGCAGCCACCCAGACCGTCCGGGCTGGCCAGGTGACGTGCATTCGTCCGCCGAGCGCCTGGTCCATCCGGTCGATTCTTACCAGCCCGGCACGGGCCGGGGAAGGGTGGCCGCTTCCGGCCTCCTGGGCCCAGGCCCGAAGCCCGTGGGTGGTGCCTCCACCCGCGCCGGGGACCGGCCCCTCCCGGCTAGACGGCCCTCCGATAGCGCCTCACGGCAAGTGGGGCCGCCACCACGATGATCGCCACGATCCACGCCAGCGACTGGAGCACGTACTTCGTGGTCGGCCCTCCCTCGAGCAGGGCCCGGACGGCGCTTGCCGTGACCGAGACGGGCTGGTGCTCGGCGAACGCCCTGAGCCACCCGGGCATCGTCGCCGTCGACACGAACGCCGAGGAGGCGAACACGAGTGGGGCGAGGATGGGGAACGCTGCGGCCTGTGCGGTCTCCGGATCGCCCACCGCCAACCCAACGAACGCGAAGACCCACGACAGCGAGTAGGCGAACAGGAGCACCAGCAGGATGCCGGCGAGGAACAGGATCGGGTTCGTGTGCACCCGGAACCCGACCGCGAATCCGACCAGGATCACGAGCACCATCACGAACACGTTGCGCGCGAAGTCGCCGATGGTCCGGCCGGCCAGGACGGCGGAGCGGGCCATGGGCAGGGACCGGAATCGCTCGAGGAGGCCGCTCTTCAGGTCCGTAGCCATGCCCACGGCGGCCGCGATGGCCCCGAACACGGTCAGCTGCACGAAGACCCCCGGCATCAGGTAATCGACGTAGGGGTACGGGAACCCCGGCAACCGGACGGCGCCGCCGAACACGTATCGGAACAGCAGCACGAAGATCACCGGCTGGATCGTGGAGAACACGAGGAGCTGCGGCACGCGCCGGTACGTGATCAGGTTGCGCTCCGCCATGGCCAGCGCGTCGGAGACGGCACCGGACAGGCGGCGGACCCCCCGGCGTTCCACCGGAGCGTGAAGGGCGACGGACTGGCTCATCTGGCACCTCCGATCTGCGCCGGCTCACGCTCTTGGGTCTCCGTGGGTTCGGCGTGGTGGCCGGTCAGGGCGAGGAACACGTCGTCGAGGCTCGGCTCGCGGACCGTGAGTGAGGAAGGAGAGATCCTCTGGCCGTCGAGCGTCCGCAGAACGTCCATCAGGACCCTCGGACTGTCGGAGGACAACCGAAGCATCGTGCCCTCGAGCTCGGGCCCCCCGTTCAGTGCGGCCAGCGCGGCCTGGGCCCGGAGGGCCTCGACCTCGTCGGGCATCCCGATCTCGATGACGGTGTTGCCGAGGTTCGCCTTCAGCTCCGCGGGCGT
>VAYX01000221.1 GCA_005885325.1 Actinomycetota bacterium | reverse complement strand
GCCATCCGATCGAGCTGCGGACCACCGAGCCCATGATGGCCTCGGTCGACGCCGATCAGACGGAGCGGATCATCGAGAACCTCGTGACGAACGCTGTTCGCTACACCCCGCCCGAGACACCGATCTGGGTCACCCTCGAGCCATTCGAGGATGGATCGATCATCAGGGTCGAGGACGCCGGACCGGGCGTTCGGGACGACCTCAAGGCCACGATCTTCGAGCCGTTCCGCCAGGGGGACGAGGTCGTCGCCCATTCCCCGGGCGTGGGGATCGGGCTCTCCCTCGTCGCTCGATTCGCGGGACTGCATGGGGGCCGCGCCTGGGTCGAGGACCGAGCGGGAGGGGGCGCCTCCTTCCGCGTGTACCTGCCGAACGAGACCCCGGCGCCGGCCCCGTCGGAGGATCCGACCCCGCCAGACCCGGCGATGGAGTCCGTGCCGCCGGCTCCCGCGAGGGCCGCCGTCCAGGCCCTGACCTCGACGCCGCTCAAGCGGTAAAGGCCGACCTTCGGCCGCCGATATCCGGGCCATGGACCGCGAGGGGGAACGGCCAGAAGGGTCCGGCTCCAGGCGTTTGACCGCCCCTTTGCGCCTCCGCGAGTTCCGACTGCTGTGGAGCGGGATGGCCATCTCGCTCCTCGGTGACGGGATCTTCTTCGTGGCGCTTCCCTGGCAGGTCTATCAGCTGTCCGACGCCGCCACGGCGCTCTCGGTCGTCGGCATCGCCATGTCGCTCCCCCACATCGTCCTGCTCCTCGTCGGAGGCGTCGTGAGCGACCGATTCGATCGCCGGCGAGTGATGATGGTCGCCGACGCGATCCGAGGGCTGGCCGTCGTAGCCCTCGGCCTCCTCTCGATCTCCGGATCGATCCGGCTGTGGCACGTGATGGTGATCGCCGCGGCGTTCGGTGCCGGCACCGCGTTCTTCGGGCCGGCGTTCGATGCGATCGTGCCGGAGATCGTGCCCCCCGAGCTCCTCACCCGGGCCAACGCACTCGACCAGATCGTCCGCCCGGCGGCATGGCGGATGCTCGGACCCGCACTGGGGGGGTGGATCATCGCGGCCTTCGGCGACCGGGCGGGAGGAGCGTTCATGGTCGATGCGGCGACCTTCGGCGCGTCGATCCTCTGCTTGTCGGTGATGTCGGCGCGGGCGAAGGCGCGCGCCGGGCGAGGCGATGTGGGATCGGCATGGCGTGAGATCAAGGAAGGGTTCCGCTACGTTCGGTCGCAGACGTGGCTGTGGGGCACGCTGGTTGCGGCGGCGTTCGCGTACCTGGTATTCCTCGGTCCAACCGAGGTGCTGCTGCCGCACATCGTCAAGTACGAGATGGGACGAAGCGCCAGGGACCTCGGCTTCATCCTTGCCCTCGGCGGGGTGGGTTCGATGGCCGCGGCCCTGTTCATGGGGCGCCGGGAGATGCCCCGCCGGAACATGACGTTCATCTACCTGGTGTGGACGGCGTCGACGCTCTCGGTGGCGGGGTTCGGCCTGGCGCGCTTCCCGTGGCAGGCCATGGTGGCGTGCTTCGTGTTCAACGCCCTCGAGAGCGCCGGCACGATCGTGTGGATCACTACCAAGCAACGGCTGGTGCCGAACCGGCTCCTCGGCCGGGTCTCCAGCCTGGACTGGTTCGTGTCCATCGGCCTCCTGCCCGTGTCCTATGCGCTGACGGGCCCGGTCGCTGAGGCCATCGGCGCGCGGGCCACCCTCGTGTGGGCGGGGGTGATCGGGGCCACCGTGACCTTCGCCTTCCTGTTCCTTCCCGGAGTCCGCGATATCGAGCGCGGCGAACCACTGCCTCCCAGGCAGGCGGAGCAGGCCGACGTGGGCCCTCCACCGCCCGGACCGTACGCCGACCGGGTGGCAGCGGCCCATTTGGGGCCAAAAGATGCCTGAGTTCGAGTAGCCCGGGAACCTTCAGGTCGCCGTTCCGGGCACCCGATATGACAAGGATGAAGGGCCGGGGGTGGCTTCTCTACATCCTGGGCGGCACGCTCCTGCTGCTCGGCTGGGAGTTCGTATCGCCGCTGAAGATCGGTTTGGTCTTCAACGTCATCGCGTTCTCCTCACCGGTCGTGATCGTCATCGCGGTGAGGATCTGGCGACCGGAACACCGCCTGCCGTGGTATCTCTTCGCCCTCGGCCAGACACTGTTCGTGGCAGGGGACGTCATCACCTACAACTACGAGCGGCTCTTCGGCTCGGAGCTGCCGTATCCCTCGATCGGCGACATCCTCTACCTCTCCGTCTACCCGTGCCTGATCGCCGGCGTCCTGTTGATGGTTCACCGCCGCAGCCCTGGGCGAGACCGAGAGGGTTTGATCGACTCGCTGATCGTGGCGATCGGGATCGGGACGATCTCGTGGGTGTTCCTGATGTCTCCCATCGCCCGGACGCCCGACTCGAATGCGATCCAGCGGCTCGTCGGCATGGCGTACCCGTTCATGGATCTCATCCTGCTCGTGGTCGTGGTCCGCCTGGCCATCGGGCCGGGGAGGCGGGCTCCGTCCTTCTATCTGATGGCCGGGGCGGTCATCGCCCTGTTCTGCACCGACTTCGTCTACAGCTACATCTCGGTGCAGGGGATCGTCTACGACCAGGCCGGGTACCTGGAGGCGGGCTGGGCCTCGTTCTATCTCCTGTGGGGTGCGGCCGCGCTGCACGGCTCGATGCGGACGCTGTCGGATCCCGCCCCGGACCAGGAACGCAGGGCAACGAGGGCCAGGCTCGGACTGCTCGCCGGGGCGTCGCTGATGGCCCCCGCCGTTCAGATCATCCAGGAGATCCGGGGCGAGCGAGTCGACGCACCCTTCGTGATCGGCTCGTCGATCGCCCTGTTCCTCCTGGTCGTCACCAGGATGGCCGGCCTGGTGCGCCGCGAGGAGGTGTCCGCCATGCGCCAGCGGGCCTTGCAGAAGGCCGGCCAGGCGTTGGTGGGGGCGACCGATCGCGACGGCATCTACCAGGCCGCCATGCAGTCGGCCGGCCGGCTGGCGGGCGAGAGCGTTGCGGTGGTGCTGCTCGTGAACATCGCCGGAAGGCCCCCGGAGGAATTCACCGTCGTCGGGGCTTCCCACGATGACGGCACGACCCTGGGAAGGGCCGTGAACCTGCCGACCGGAGCGACGTCGAGGCGAGCGGATCTGATCTCGCTCGATCCGAGCCAGGACCCCTCGGCGCGAGGCGAGCTCGGAGGGCTCGTGCCGATGCCGGACGAGACGCGCTTCGTGTTCGTCGCTCCGCTCTTCGTGCTGGATGAGCTGAAAGCGCTGCTGTGCGTGGGCAGCCCAGACCGCCTGTCGCGCTCCACGTGCGAGGTGCTGGAGACCCTCTCGTCGCAGGCGGCGCTGGCCCTGGAGAGCGCGGCCCTCATGGAGGATCTCCTCCGCAGGCAGAGCGAGGCGCGGTTCTCGTCGCTGGTCCAGAACTCCTCCGACGTGGTCATGGTCGTCGCCGCGGACTCATCCATGACCTATGTCAGTCCGTCGGTGGAGCGCGTGCTCGGCCACGGGCCCCAGCAGCTCACGGGGTCCAAGCTCACCGAGCACGTCCACCCGGAGGACAAGGCCCAGGTGCTCCTGTTCCTGACGAGCGGAGACCGCGACGGGGACGACCCCAGGCCGGCACTCACCGAGTTCCGCCTCCTTCATCGCGACGGACACTGGCTCCATGTCGAGTCCCAGCGCACGAACCTCCTCAACGACCCCAACGTGAACGGGATCGTGTTGAACAGCCGCGACATCAGCGAGCGGAAGGCGTTCGAGGAACAACTCCAGCACCAGGCGTTCCACGATCCCGTCACCGCCCTCGCGAACCGCGCCCTGTTCCACGACCGCGTCGAGCACGCGTTGGAGCGACAGACGCGGGACGGCCGGTCCATCTCGGTCCTGTTCATGGACCTCGACGATTTCAAGACCATCAACGACTCGCTCGGCCACGCCGTAGGCGATCGGTTGCTCCAAGAGGTCGGCGAGCGCCTGAAGAACTGCCTCCGTGCCGCGGACACCGCGGCCCGCATGGGCGGGGACGAGTTCGGGATCCTGCTGGAGGACGGTGGGATCGGCATCGAGGCCGCCGACGTCGCCGCCCGGATCCTTGCAGCGCTGGAGGGGCCCTTCCACCTCGCGGGGAAGGACGTGTTCGTCCGAGCCAGCATCGGCATCGCAACCGCGGCATCCGGCGCCGAGCACGGTCCGATCGATGCTGAGGAGCTCCTGCGAAACGCGGATGTCGCGATGTACATGGCGAAGGAGGCGGGGAAGAGCCGGTACCAGGTCTTCGAGCCCGCGATGCACGACACGGCGCTCCACCGCCTCGAGTTGAAGGCGGACCTCCAACGGGCCGTCGACAACGGCGAGTTCGTCCTGTACTACCAGCCGGTCATCGAGCTCGAGACG
>VAYX01000066.1 GCA_005885325.1 Actinomycetota bacterium | reverse complement strand
CCGGGGGGCGGGTCCGGGTTCGCTCGGCCGGGACCGCGCCGGCCGCGGAGATCAACCCTTCGGTCGTGGCGGCCATGGCCGAGATGGGCCTGGACGTCACGAAGGCCTTCCCGAGGCGGCTGACCGAGGAGATGGCTCGGGATGCGGACGTCGTCGTCCTCATGGGGTGCGGCGATGCATGCCCCGTGTATCCGGGCACGCGCTACCTGGATTGGGACCTCCCCGACCCGGCCGGCAAGACCGTGGAGCAGGTGCGCCCGATCCGCGACGAGATCGACCGCCGGGTCCGACAACTGGTCGAGGAGCTCGTCCCGGCCGGCACCTAGCCCCTGACGCCGTTCCCGGTAGCCTTTCCCCGAGCATGGGTCGGCTCTTCGGAACGGACGGGGTTCGCGGCGTCTACGGACGCGACCTCACGACCGAGCTCGCGTTCGGCCTGGGCCGGGCGGCCGCCGTGGTCCTGCATCGTGGATCGACGGCTCCGCTCTCGATCGTCGTGGGCCGAGACACCAGGGCGTCGGGCGAGCCGCTGCAGCGCGCTTTGGTGGAAGGGATCCTCGCGGCCGGAGCCGACACCGTCCTTGCGGGCGTCGTGCCGACCCCGGCGGTCGCCTTCATCACGACCGACCTCGGGGCGAGCGCCGGTGCGGTCATCTCCGCCTCGCACAACCCAGCCGAGGACAACGGCATCAAGTTCTTCGGGGCGTCCGGCTTCAAGTTGCCCGACGAGGCCGAGGACGAGATCGAGGCCGAGGTTCGCCGGGAGGCACGAGGAGACGGCGACCGGGGAAGGGTCGGCGAGGTCCCCGATGGCCTGGAGCGATACCTGGCGCACGTGGCCTCGGCGGCCCAGGCACCCCTCGAGGGGATGCGGATCGTCGTGGACTGCGCCAACGGCGCGGCGTATCGGGCCGCCCCCGATGTCCTTCGCAGGCTGGGCGCCGACGTCCGGCCGATGTTCGACCAGCCGGACGGGAGGAACATCAACGAGGGCTGCGGCGCGCTTCACCCCGAGGTGGTGGCCGCCGCCGTGAAGGAGACGGGCGCGGACGCCGGCATCGCCCACGACGGTGACGCCGACCGTGCCCTGTTCGCCGACGCGCAGGGGCGGGTGATCGACGGGGACCAGGTCCTCGCGGCGTGCGCCATCGCGTTGAAGGAGGACGGCGGCCTGGAGCGGAACACCGTCGTCACAACCGCGATGGCCAACACGGGGTTCCGTCAGGCCATGCGGAACGCGGGGATCGAGGTGGTCGAGAGCAGGGTCGGCGACCGGTACGTGCTGGAGGAGATGCTGCGCACCGGCGCGATGCTGGGCGGCGAGCAGTCGGGCCACGTCATCTTCCGCCACCACGCGACGACCGGGGATGGGCTGCTGACGGCCGTCACGTTCCTGTCGCTGGCGGCCAAGCGAGGATGCACGGTCGCGGAGCTGGCCTCAGCCATGCGCAAGTTCCCGCAGGTGGTGCGCAATGTGCCGGTCGCGCACAAGGAACGCCTGGAGTCTGCGGGGAAGGTGTGGGAGGCGGTGCGAGGCGTCGAGCGCGAGCTCGACGCCTCGGGCCGGGTGCTGGTCCGGGCATCCGGCACCGAGCCGCTCGTCCGCGTGATGGTGGAGGCCGAGTCCGAGGCCGACGCCGGCGCCCACGCCGACGCGCTCGCAGCGGCGGTGGGCGCGGCGCTCGGGTAGCCGCGCTTCCCGAAGAACCGCGAGACCGCTGCTACCCTCTAGGTCCCCATGTGCGGCATCGTCGGCTATGTCGGCCGCGACGAAGCCCTTCCCATCATCCTCGAGGGACTTCGGCGCCTGGAGTACCGCGGCTACGACTCGGCGGGCGTGGCCGTGCTCGACGACCGCCTCACGGTGGTCAAGCGGGCCGGAAAGCTCGAGGAGCTGGTCCGGGCGCTCGAGGCGGGCGACCGGCCGTCCGGCACCGTGGGGATGGGGCACACGCGGTGGGCCACCCACGGTGAGCCCACCGACGCCAATGCCCACCCCCACCTGGACTGCACGGGCCGCATCGCCGTCATCCACAACGGCATCATCGAGAACTTCGCCGACCTTCGGGCGGGGCTGGAGAAGCGGGGCCACACGCTCGCCTCCGAGACCGACACCGAGTGCATCGCCCATCTGATCGAGGAACGTGCCGACGGCGATCTGGCCGATGCCGTCCGCGCCACCGTGAAGGAGCTCGAGGGTGCGTACGCCATCGTCGTGCTCTCGCTCGACGACCCCGGCCGGATCGTGGGGGCCAAGGTGTCTTCACCGCTCATCGTGGGCCTCGGTGACGGTGAGACCCTGCTTGCCTCGGACATCCCGGCGGTCCTGTCTCGGACGACATCGGTGATCCCCGTCGAGGAGGGCCAGGTCGTGGAGGTCACGGCCGACGGAGTGGCGTTCTCCGACTTCGACGGCGCCCAGCTCTTCCCGCAACCGTTCGAGGTCGAGTGGGACGTTGCCAGGGCGCAGAAGGGCGGCTTCGACGACTTCATGCTGAAGGAGATCCACGAGCAACCCTCGGCCATCCGGGACACCCTCGTGGGTCGGGTGCGATCGAACGGCCTCCTCTCCCTGGACGAGCTGCACATGGACGCCGACCTGTTCCGCGAGGTGAACAAGGTGTTCGTGGTGGCGTGCGGGACGGCGTTCCACGCCGGCCTGGTGGCGAAGTACGCCATCGAGCACTGGACCCGGATGCCCGTCGAGATCGAGATCGCGTCGGAGTTCCGCTACCGCGATCCGGTCCTGGGCCCGGACACGCTGACCATCGCGGTCTCCCAGTCCGGGGAGACCATCGACACGCTGGAGGCGGCCCGCCACGCGGCGCGGCAGGGATCGCACGTGCTCGCGGTGACGAACACCGTGGGGTCCTCGCTCGCCCGGGAGGCCCACGGCGTCCTGTACACGCACGCGGGCCCCGAGATCGGCGTTGCCGCCACGAAGACCTTCGCCACGCAGATGGTTGCGCTGCACCTCACCGCGCTGTACCTGGCACAGGTTCGGGTGGCGATGTATCCGGAGGAGATCGCGGAGGTCGTTGAGCACATGAACGCGCTCCCCCAGCAGGTGAAGGCGACGCTGTCGCTCGACGGCCAGGTCCAAGACCTGGCGGCGCGGTACCAGAACGCGCGCGACGTCCTGTTCATCGGGCGCCACACCGGCTATCCGGCCGCCCTCGAGGGGGCCCTGAAGCTGAAGGAGATCTCCTACGTCCATGCCGAAGGGCATCCGGCCGGCGAGCTCAAGCACGGGCCCATCGCCCTGGTCGAGCCGGGCGTTCCGGTGGTGGCCATCGCCACCGAGTGCCACGTGTACCCGAAGATGCTGTCGAACATCCAGGAGGTCCGGGCACGGGGCGCCGACGTCATCGCGGTCGCCACGGAGGGCGACGAGGCCATCGGCGAGATCGCTCAGCACGTGGTGTTCGTGCCGCGCACACCCGAGTTGCTCGCGCCGGTGGTGGTGACCGTGCCGCTGCAGCTCCTGGCTTACCACGTCGCGAAGCTTCGGGGCTGCGACGTGGATAAGCCCCGCAACCTGGCCAAGTCCGTCACCGTCGAGTAGGCGCCGCCGGCCGAACCGGGGGCTACCCTATGGCCGTGGAGATCGTCGGCCTGGGCGTGGACGTCTGTGAGATCGATCGGATGGAACGGGCGTTGGCCCGCCACCCGACGATGCGGGAGCGGGTGTTCACTCCCGAGGAGCGCGCGTACTGCGACGGGAAGGCCCGGCCGGCCGAGTCCTACGCCGCCCGGTTCGCCGCACGGGAGGCCGTGATCAAGGCCCTCGGCGGCTACCGGGGAAAGCGGTGGCAGGACGTCAGCGTGAGCCGGCATCCGAGCGGTGCGCCGTCGGTCGTCCTGACGGGCAACGCCAAGGTGCGAGCCGACGCGAACGGCATCTCGCAGGTCCTCATCTCGTTCACGCACGAGCGCTCGCTCGCCGTGGCGTTCGCCGTGGCGGTGGCCGAGACCCAGGCCCGAGGCATCGATGCAGCGAGCCTGATGGAGCGGGCCGGCCGGCAGGTGGCCCGAGCGGCCACGGCGGTGGCCGGCGGCTTCTCGGGGCGACGCGCCGTCGTCGTGTGCGGCAAGGGGAACAACGGCGGCGACGGACTGGTCGCGGCGCGCCACCTGCGGCGATGGGGGATCCGCACGACGGTCGTGAGGATGCAGCCGCCCGAGGCGTTCGGTGAGCCGGCGGCCACGAACTTCCTGCGATTGGGTCAGACCGACGTGCGCGTCCGGCCGTTCTCGCCGGACACGCTCGCGCGTGAGCTGGCGCGAAGCGACGTCGCGGTCGACGCCATGTTCGGCACCGGTTTCCGCGGGTCTCCGGAGGGCGACTGGGAGCGAGCCATCGCAGGGCTGAACGATTGGGGCGGTCCCGTGGTGGCGGTGGACATCCCCTCGGGCGTGAACGGCGAGACCGGAGCGGTGAAGGGTGTCGCGGTGACGGCCGACGTGACCGTCACCTTCGGCGCCGCCAAGATCGGGATCGTGCTCCTTCCGGGGGCGCTGCACGCCGGTCTGGTCGAGGTTGTCGACATCGGGTTCCCCGCCGACCTGCTGCGAGCCGACGTGTGGCTGTCGGAGGGCGAGGATGTGGCGGCCGTGCTGCCCGTCCGGCCACCGGACACGCACAAGCGCGACGCCGGCGTCGTCGTGGTGATCGGCGGATCGAGGTCGATGACCGGGGCCGTGAGCCTCATGGGAGAGGCGGCGTACCGTGCCGGTGCCGGGCTGGTCAGCGTGGCGGTGCCCGAGGGCATCCTGCCGGTGGTGCAAGCGGCTCTCCGGGAGACGACGTTCATCCCGCTCCCCGCGACGGATGCGGGGACGGTCGCCGGGCGGATCGATCGTCTGGACGAGGTGGTGAGGTCGGCGGACGCGGTCGCCATCGGTCCCGGGATGACCACCAACGAAGAGACCGCCGCGTTCATCCGGTCGTTCGTCCGGGCGTGTCCCGTGCCGATCGTGGTCGACGCCGACGGGCTGAACGCGTTCGCCGGGAGGACCGGTGAGCTCGCCGACCGCCACTCGGACGCCGTCCTCACCCCGCATGCCGGCGAGTTCGCCCGGCTCGCCGGCATCACCGCGGCCGAGGTCGGCGCCGACCGCGTGGGCCACGCCCGAAAGCTCGCGTCCGACATCCAGGCCACCGTCCTGTTGAAGGGGAGCCGAACCGTGATCGCCTCACCGGAGGGCCGGGTTCGGATCAACCCCACCGGCGGGCCCTCCCTCGCCACCGGGGGGACGGGAGACGTGCTGACGGGGATGATCGCCGGGCTGATCGCGCGGGGGCTGGCGCCCATCGACGCTGCGACGGCCGGGGCCTACCTCCACGGGATCGCCGGCTCGCACGCGGGAAGGGAGAAAGGCGAGGGCGCCACGGCTGGTGACGTCCTGGCGCACGTGCCGGATGCGGTCGCGGAGGTCCTGGGTCGGTGATCCGGTACCGTCCCACGGTCGTCGAGGTGGACCTCGGCGCCGTCCGCCACAACGTCCGGCTCCTCATGCCGCCCAGCGCCGAACTTATGGCCGTGGTCAAGGGGGACGGCTACGGCCACGGCGATGCCTACGTAGCCAGGGCGACACTCGACGCGGGGGCCACGTGGCTGGGAGTGGCTCTGGTCGAGGAGGGCCTGCGCCTCCGAGAGCATGGGATCGATGCGCCGGTGCTGGTCCTCTCGGAGTTTCCGCCGGGTTCGGAGAAGGAGGCGCTCGCCGCCAACCTCGTCCCCAGCGTGTACACCGAGGACGGCCTGGCCCGCGTGCTCGAGGCGGCCGGCACCGTCGGGCGGCCGGTCGGCGTCCACGTGAAGGTCGACACCGGCATGCACCGGGTCGGGGTGTGGCCGGCCGCCGCCGCCGCGGGCTTCGCCCGCGAGGTGGTTGCGGCCGGCCTGGAGCTCGACGGGCTGTGGACCCACTTCGCCAGCGCCGAGGAGGACGGAGGCCTGACGCGGCGGCAGCTCGGTGAGCTCGTCGCTGTGGACGACGAGCTTCGCGGAGCGGGGATCCGCCCGCGAGTGCTCCACGCCGCGAACAGCGCCGCGACGCTCCTGTATCCCGAGACGCACCTCGACATGGTGCGGCCGGGAGCGGCGATCTACGGGCTCGACCCCGGGAACGGCCTGGCGGTGAGCGCCGGGCTTCACCCCGCGCTCACCTGGCGCTCGGCGGTGACGATGGTGAAGCGCCTCCCCGCAGGGGAGCCGGTCTCCTACGGCCACCGGTATCGACTTCCGCGCGATGCGAACGTCGCGACGGTGCCGGTCGGCTACGAGGACGGCTACGCCCGCGTCCTCTCCTCCAGGGCCGACGTGCTGATCCGAGGTCACCGGCACCGGGTTGCCGGAACGGTGACCATGGACCAGATCCTCGTGGATTGCGGCGACGAGGACGTGACCGTGGGGGACGAGGTCGTGTTGATCGGCGAGCAGGGCGAGGAACGGATCACGGCGGAGGAGCTCGGGGGGATCATCGGGACCATCGGGTACGAGGTGGTCACGACCATCTCCGAACGGGTCCCTCGGGAGTATCGAGGATGAGGCCCGAACGAGGCGGCCGCCGGGAGGGCGAGTGACGAAGCGCCGCGCGGCGGTGCTCACCGCCGGCCTGGCCGTAAGTGCCGTGGCCGGCGGCTTCGCCGCCCGCACGGTCCTCCGCCGGCGCCGGCCGGACATCGAAGCAGACGAAGACCTCTCGGTGCTTCCTCCCGACGACCTGGGTTTCGTCGAGTCCTTCGACGGCACGAAGCTCGCCGTTCGGGCTGCGGGGGAACCCTCGAACCCGATGCTGGTGTTCGTGCACGGGTTCAGCCTCGACATGACCACGTGGCACCATCAATGGACCGGCCTGTCGGACCGGTTCCGGTGCGTCCTGTTCGACCTGCGATCGCACGGCCGGTCCGAGCCCGCGGCGTCGGGCGACCTGTCGCTGTCGGCGATGGGGCGCGACGTCGCCGCCGTCATCGACGCCACGGTGGGACGGCGGCAGGGAGTGGTCGTGGGCCACAGCCTGGGCGGGATGGCGGTGCTCGCCGCGGCGGAGAGCCGCCCCGACCTCTTCGGCGGCACGGTCCGAGGCGTGGCCCTGCTCGGGACGGCGGCCTCGGACCTGTTGCGAGGGGTGATGGGATCGGTCACCGGCATGCTCCGCCCGCGCTTCGGCTCGCTCTCGCAGGCCGTTGATCGGGTCAATCGGCTCCGGCGTTCCGTCGTTGCCGGCCGGGGTGACGTGGGAGCCCTGATCGCCCGGGCCACCCAGTTCGGACCCGATGCCCCTCCGCACGTCGTGAACCACATCGTCGGACTGGCCGCGGGGGCGCCCTCCGAGGTCTGGACGGACGGGCTGGCCGAGCTCATGGACGTCGACCTTCGCCACGCGCTGGGCCACCTGACCGTGCCGACCCTGGTGGCGGTCGGCGACCACGACCGCGTGACGCCCCCCGCTGCGGCCATGATCCTGGTGGGGGAACTTCCCGACGCCCGGCTGGAGATCGTGGAAGGCGCCGGACACCTGCCGATGCTCGAGCGCCCCGTTGCCGTGAACGACCTGCTCGCCGGGTTCGCCTCCCGAGCCCTTCGAGGGCGAGCGGCCAGGCGGCGGAGGGCGACGTGATCACCGCGGTGGAAGGCATCCGGGTCGGGCATTCCACGGACCTTCACGGGCTGACCGGGTGCTCCGTCGTGCTGTGCCCGTCCGGGACGGTGGGTTCGGGTGAGGTTCGGGGGGGTGCTCCGGCGACCAGGGAGACCGATCTCCTGCGCCCCGGGACGTTGGTGAACGAGGTCCACGCCGTCCTGCTCGCCGGGGGAAGCGCCTTCGGCCTCGACGCCGCGGCGGGGGTCATGCGCTTCCTGGAGGAGCGCGGTATCGGGTTCGCCGCTGGGGTGGCCGTCGTCCCCATCGTGCCCGGGGCCGCGCTGTTCGACCTGGCGATCGGCGACCCCAAGGCCCGCCCCGGCCCGAGCCAGGGCTTCGCGGCGTGCGAGGCGGCATCGGAACAGGTCGACGAGGGAACCGTCGGCGCCGGCACCGGGGCCACCGTCGCCAAGCTCTTCGGACCCGATCGTCAGGTGAAGGGCGGGATCGGCTCGGCCTCGGCCGCCGAGGGGTCCGTCGTCGTAGGCGCGCTGTTCGCGGTCAACGCGGTGGGCGAGGTCTTGGGAAAAGACGGGGAGGTGGTGGCGGGGGCCCGGCCGGGCCAGCCCGGGGAGGAGGAGCCCGAGGAGGCGGCCGTGCCCTGGCCGCAGGGCCCCGGGACCAACACGATCATCGGGATCGTGGCCACCAACGCGCGCCTGTCGAAGGAACGGGCCCAACTATTGGCGGGGTCGGCGCACGACGCCGTTTCGGCCGTCGTGCGCCCCGCACATACAATCTGGGACGGCGACACGGTGTTCACGCTCGCGACGGGCCAGGTGGACGCCCCGCAGGACCTGCTGGAGCGGCTGGCGGAGGAAGCGGTGGCGGAGTCGATCCGCCGAGGGGTCCTACGGGCGACGGGCGTCCCGGGAGCGCCGTCGGTGGGGGAGGCGAGATGAGGACACTTCAGGAAGCGGCGCATGAGGCGTCGGACTGCACGAAGTGCCGATTGTCCGGCGGCCGGACCCAGGTCGTCTACGGGACCGGGAACCCCGATGCGGACCTGATGTTCATCGGCGAGGGCCCGGGATATTACGAGGACAAGCAGGGCGAGCCGTTCGTCGGGGCTGCCGGACAGCTGTTGAACAGGATGCTGGAGGAGATCGGCGTCCGGCGCGCGGACGTGCGGATCACCAACGTCATCCTCTGCCGTCCTCCCGGCAATCGCGATCCGATGCCGGACGAGGTGGAGACCTGTACCCCATGGCTCCGGGAGCAGATCGCGCTCGTTGATCCCCGGGTGATCGTCACGCTCGGGAACTTCGCCACCCGGTTCATGCTGGACAAGCCGGTATCGATCAGCCGGGTCCGGGGCCAGCGGTTCCCCTTCGACGGGCGCACGGTGATCCCGACGTTTCACCCGGCGGCCATCCTTCGCGGCGGCGGCGAGGCCTCGACGCAGATGGCCGCCCTCCGCTCGGACTTCCAGGAGATCAAACGGGCGCTGGCGGAGATCCCGGAGCCCGTCGAGGAACAGCTCGGCCTGTTCTGATGCGGCTCGAGCTCATCGCCGGGGCGCCGGAGGACACGATGGCGGTGGGCGACGCCGTGGCCTCGCTCCTTGGGGAGGGCGACGCCGTCGCCCTCACCGGTGAGCTCGGCGCCGGCAAGACCACGTTCGTCCGAGGCGCGGCCCGGGCCCTCGGCTTCGACGGGGCGGTCGCCTCGCCCACCTTCACACTCGTTCGCGAGTACCAGGGCCGGGTCCGCATCTACCACGTCGACGTGTACCGCTTGGAACGGGTGCAGGACGTCCTGGATCTCGGGCTGGACGAGATGGTGGCCGAGGGCGGTGTGGTGCTCGTCGAGTGGGGCGACGCGGTCGAGGGGCTGCTGCCCGACGAACATCTGCTCGTGGAGATCACCCTGATGGGCCCCGAGGAAGCGAGGCGGATCGTGGTCACGGGGGTGGGCCCGTCGTGGGCCACTCGATGGGAGCGCCTGGAGCGGGTCACCGAGCCCTGGGGGAGGGCGGCGTGATCGTCCTCGGCATCGAGACCTCGACTCCCCAGACCTCGGTGGCCCTGGGCACCGAGCAGGGAGTGATGGCCTCCATGCAGCTCGCGTCCAAGGCCCGGCAGGACGACGTGGTGCCCATCCTCGAGCACATGCTGGACTGGACGGGCCTGGAACTGTCGCACGTGGGTGGGGTCGCCGTGGGCCTGGGCCCCGGCCTGTTCACCGGGCTGCGGGTGGGCGTGGAGACGGGAAAGACCCTGGCCCAGGTGCTGTCGGTCCCGATCCTGGGCATCCCCTCGCTGGACGTCCTAGCCTTCGGGGTCCGCTACACGCGCCGGCTGATCGGGGCCGTGATCGATGCCCGCCGAGGAGAGGTCTTCCACGCGCTCTACCGTGGGGTCCCCGGGGGCGTCATGCGCGTTGGCGAGTATGGGGTGGCCCCACCCGGCCACCTGGCCGCCGAGCTGGAGGCCGCCCGGGAAGAGGTGCTGCTCGTGGGCAACGGTGCCATCCTGTACCGGAAGGAGCTCGAGGAGGTCGGAGCGCGGGTAGAGTTCGCCTCGCCTGCGCAGGCCCACCCACAAGCGTCGGAGATGGTCGAGCTGGCCGTTCCGCGCTTCATCCGGGAGGAGACCGACCGGTCGTTCGAGGTGTTGCCGCTCTACCTGAGGAAGTCGGATGCGGAGATCGCTTGGGATCAGCGAGCCCGAGGCGCCACGGCTTGAGGTGACCCGGATGCGCCGCCGCCACCTGCGCGGCGTGATGGCCATCGAGCGCCAGGTCTACCCTCGCCCGTGGAGTCCCAACCTGTTCCTCTCGGAGATGGCCGAGACCCGGAACCGGTGCTACCTCGTGGCCCGGATCGACAAGGAGATCGTTGGGTACGGCGGCCTCATCTGCTACGGCGAGGAGGCCCACGTCACGAACATCGCCGTCGACCCCGAGCACCAGCGCAACAAGATCGGGATGCGCCTGCTCCACGACCTGATCCAGAACGCGGTCGCGGAGGGGGCGCAGGCCGTCTCCCTGGAGGTCCGCGTCTCGAACTACGGCGCGCAACGCCTGTACGGCAAGTTCGGGTTCCGGCCCGTCGGCGTCCGCAAGAACTATTACCAGGAAGTCAACGAGGACGCCCTCGTCATGTGGGTCGACGACGTGAACGGGGCCGAGTACCAGAAGCGGCTGCGCGGGTTGGCAGAGCAACTCCCCGACGGCGTTCGGCCGTGAGCGCGCGAGCGTGAGCCCGTGAAGGTCCTGGGCATCGAGACCTCGTGCGACGAGACCGCGGTCGCGGTGATCCAGGATGGCCGGATCATCCTGGCCAATCTCGTCGCCAGTCAGACGGAGCTGCACGCCAGGTTCGGCGGCGTCGTGCCCGAGGTGGCCTCCCGGGCGCACGTGCAGGCCTTGAACCCGTTGATGGACGAGGCGCTCGAGCGGGCGGGCTGCCGGTTCGCCGACCTGGACGGCGTGGCGGTGACCGTCGGGCCGGGACTGGTCGGCGCCTTGCTCGTCGGGATCGCGGCGGCGAAGGCGGTCGCCTTCGCGACCGGGGCCGACTTCATCGGGGTGAACCACCTCGAGGGGCACATCTACGCCAACTTCATCGAACACGGCCCGCCGGAGCCGCCATACGTGTGCCTAGTGGTGTCGGGCGGCCACACCATGCTGGTGCACATGCCTGGGGCGCACGCCTACCGGGTCCTTGGCCAGACGCTTGACGATGCCGCCGGCGAGGCGTTCGACAAGATCGCCCGGTTCATGGGCCTGGGGTTTCCCGGTGGGCCGGCCCTGGACAGGCTGGCCAGGGAGGGCGATCCGAGCGCCATCGCCTTTCCCCGGGCCATGATCGACACGGGGGATCACGATTTCTCGTTCTCCGGGCTGAAGACCGCGGTGATTCGTCACATGAAGCGAGAGAGCGCTGCGGGGCGAGACGTCGACCTTGCGGATCTGGCAGCGTCCTTCCAGGAGGCCATCGTCGACGTCCAAGTGTCCAAGACCATCGCGGCCGCCAAGGAGCTCGGCGTGAAGGCCGTACTGCTCGGCGGCGGCGTGGTGGCCAATACCCGGCTCCGGGAGCGGATGGAGAAGGCCGGGGCCGAGGCCGGGATCGGCGTCCTATTCCCGTCCCTTAAGCTGTGCACCGACAACGCGGCGATGATCGCGGTGGCTGGAGCCTCCCGCCTGGCCCGCGGCGAGCGATCCCCGTTCGACGTGGCAGCCGATCCCGCGCTGGAGCTGGCGTGATCGCCTACCTCGTCACTGGGGGCGCCGGCTTCATCGGGTCGCACCTGTCCGACCGTCTCCTCGCCGAGGGCCATCGTGTGCTGGCGGTGGACGACTTGTCCACCGGGAAGATCGCCAACCTCGTGGAAGCCCGCAGCTATGGACCGGAGTTCACGTTCTTCAACATGGATCTGCGGTCCGACGGCCTGCTCCAGCTGTTCGAGCGGCATCAGCCCGAGGTCGTGATGCACCTCGGGGCCCAGTCCGGTGTCCGCCGCTCGCTCGATGATCCGGCGTTCGATGCGAGCGTGAACATCATGGGCCTGCTGAACGTGATGGAGTGCTCGGTCAAGATCGGCGTGCGAAAGCTCGTGTACGCGGCATCGGGCGGAACCATCTACGGCGACGCCCGCCGGCTCCCCGCGAAGGAGTCGTCCGCCGCGGGGTCGCGCCCCGGATCCCCGTACGGGATCAGCAAGAAGGTTGCCGTCGACTATCTGGAGTACTACGAGAAGTTCCGCGGGATCGACTTCACCGCGCTTGCCTTGGCCAACGTGTACGGCCCTCGCCAGGACCCGTTGGGGGAAGCCGGGGTGGTCTCCATCTTCGCCTCCAAGATGCTGGCCGGCGAGACGCCCACGATCTTTGGTGACGGCAACCAGACGCGAGACTACGTGTTCATCGACGACGCCGTGCATGCCCTCGCGCTCGCCGCCGATCGGGGGAGCGGGCGTCTCGTCAACGTCGGCACGGGGCTCGAGACCTCCGTGAACGGGCTGTACAGGATGCTCGCCGAGATCATCGGGTTCGCCGGTCAGCCGGCGAGCGGGCCGCTGCCGCCAGGCGAGGTGCGCCGGATCGCGCTCGACGTGGCGCTCGCCTCGGAGGTCCTGGGATGGCATCCCTGGACCCACTTGATCGACGGCTTATCAGAGACCGTTGCCTACTTGAAGGGTGTCTGAGGCTCGGGCGTGAACTGGAGTGCAGGCCGGATACGTTGGACGAATTCCGCCGGCCTCTGTCCGCTGATGGTGGCGAGAACCTCCAGATCGCCGGAGCGGAGCGAGATCGCGTTCGTCCCCTGCTCACCACGAAGCTCCACCACATCCCGGGCGAACCCGGCGAGGAGCTCGCTTTCCTTGCCCGGAAGGGCGTCGACGCGCGTAAGGTCGATCACGATCGGTGGGATCCCCTTTGCCGCCCTCAGGGCGTGGGCCAGGAGGCGGGCCGGGGAGACATCGTAGAACGAGGCCAATTCGCAGAACCGCTCGAGTGAGATGTTCCGCTCGCCGCGTTCATACCCTGCTACCGAAGTAGCCTTGAACTGGCCAGCCGATCGTTGCGTAAGCTCTCGCAACGTCAGTCCACGTGCGCGGCGAGCCCGGCGAAGGGCTCGGCCAATCTCGAGGGCAAGACGGTCCATCGCTCAATTCCCCAACTGCCGCATTCGATCGCCGGCGGGGAAGCCCACGTAGTCTAGGACCTGGAGGACAGGCCTTCTAGGGCCAATCTCCTTCACAGCATCGTAACTTTCCTACGCTGGCCGGTCGATTGCCCCAGGCGGCAAGGGTGTTGACCTCTCGAAAACCCCCAGGTCATAGCCGCCCCACAGAAAAAGGATGACAAGAACACGCTCCCGGTCCTGAAGCCTTGCGAAGGACGCGCTGTGCGTTCTAGACTCCTTACGGCGTTGACAGTACGTGCAACGGACGATGCCCGGGGGAGCTACGTTGAGGGGAGTAGCGCACCGCGACGTCTTGCAGGGTCTTTGTCATGCGTTCGCATCAGCTCCCAGCTTCGACGAGCTCGTCACTTCGACGGCCCGCTGGGCCCGGTCGGTGACCGGATGCGACCCCACGCACGTGAGCTTCGCCCTACCCGACTCGGCTGGACGCCTTCGCGTTGCCTGGAGGGACGGGGCCGGTGCGAGTGGGGGCAGGAAGCGCTCGGTCCGGCGTCGCACGGCTTTTCGAACCAAGCAGGCTGTTCGGGTGGAAGCTGGTGAAGACGCCGCTTTGGCGCTCTTCCCCCTCGTCAGTCGAGGTACGCCGTTCGGCGTGCTGGAGATCATGGCCCCCCGGGGAGCCATCAACGACGGATGGGAGCTCCTCGAGGCTATTGCCAGCCAGGCCGCCATCACGCTTCACAACCTGTACGAGCAGCGCAGCCTGAGACGTCAGGTCGAGACGCTGGAGGGGGCGACCGCGCTTGGGCGGGATCTCGTGCGAGCCCACGACCCAGAAGAAGCGGCGCAGCTGGCAGTCCGATTCGTGGCCGAACGCTTCGAGCTCCCGGTTGCGGGTTGGGTCGCGACCCCGAATTCGCAGCGCATGGTGCTCACGTCTGTACGAGGTCTCGGATCGCGCAAGCGCAAGCAGCTGAAGGCCGTCATGGGGGCATTCCCCAGATGGAGCTCGTTGCCGTCGTCGCAACGGGATGCGATGGTTCGCCAGTTCCGAGAGGTTCTCGGTGGGTCGACGGCCGGCATCGTCGAGGCGGGTGACGCCCTTCTTCTTGTGGCGAATGCACCGGCCTCGCTCCATCAGACGTTCGACGCCCTGGGGTCGTTGCTCGCGGCGGTCCTCTTGCAACTCGCCATCACGGCCAACGCTCAGCGGCGCAACGAGCAGCTCGACATGGGAATCGCGTGGACCGCTCATGAGCTTCGAGCACCGCTGATCGACGTGAAGGCGGTTCTCGAGTTCCTGTTGGCGGAGGATGCTGGGAGCCCGATCGGCGTCGCGATGTTGCGACGATCACTCCTCGAGCTCGAAGAGCTCGTTGGGACGACAGAGGGACTCTTGGGGTGGGCAGTAGGCGCACGCCCGCTTCGGCGCCGCATGGCGGACGTCATTCAAGTCATTTCACAGGCGATCCACGCGTGCGAACTGGGATGGGGCGAAGGGCGTATGCGCCTATCCGGACCGACACGCGCGATGGCCCGCATCGACCCGGTTCAGCTGCGGCGTGCGATCGAGAACATCCTCCGCAACGCATTGGCTTGCTCGGATCGGGACTCGGAGGTCGGGGTGTCGGTGGATGAGGGGGACGCCGTGATCACCGTGAGCGTGCGGGACCAGGGCCCAGGCATCCCTGAGGCGGAGCGGGACGGGATCTTCGATCCTTTCGTACGTGGATCGGCGGCTGCTTCTCGGTCAGGGGTCGGCGGCTTGGGCTTGTTCATCGCTCGGCGTGTGCTGGAAGCCCACGGAGGGAGGATATGGGTCGATTCGGATCCAACGCGGACAACGTTTCATTTACAAGTGCCGATCGAGATGGCGAGGGCTCGGCGCTCCGCGTCCTGATCGTCGACGACCACATGCTGTTCGCCGAGGCCATCAAGTCGGCGCTGGAGTCTACAGGCGTGGTCGTTGCCGGCATATCGGCGACAGCTGAAGACGCGGTGACGAGCGTGTTGCAGAAGCGTCCGGACCTGGTCCTGATGGATGTCGCTCTTCCCGACCAGAGCGGACTGCTCGCCGGAAGGCGAATCCTACAGGAATGGCCTGAGGCGAAGATTCTCGCGGTGACCGCTCTGGGCGAGCGTCACGTTGCCGAAGAGGCGCTCCGAATCGGGTTCAGAGGGTATCTGACTAAGCACACGCCTGTCGCGCAATTTGTGAATTCCGTCCGCGCCATCCTCGACGGACAACTCATTATGCCGCATCGGTTGGCATCGGTGAACCGCTACGCAGCGGGCGACGAGGACGTGGGGCTGCTTGCGGCTCAGCTCACGGCTCGGGAGCGGGAGGTGCTCGGCCTCTTGGTAAGGGGCGCGAGCGGGCTCGAGATCGCGGCGGAATTGAGTATCAGCCGAAACACCGTAAGGACTCACGTCCAAAGCATCTTGACCAAGCTGCAGGTCCATTCGCGTCTTGAGGCAGCGACGTTCGCCGCTCGTCACCACGTCGGCATGTAGGTCTTTTTCGGTCTTCAGGGGCGGAAGCGTCGCAAGGACTGTAGGTCGAATACGACAAGTGTCATGATCTGGTGTGGTCTCATCGCACGCCATCGGGAGCTTCTCCCGTTCCTCGTCTGGTCGTCGTAGTCGGCATACGTCATCAGGCGCGTGTGCTGACTACGGCCTCTGGGTAGCGTTCCCTGAGAAGCCATCTGCAGTAGGGAAGAGCGGGGAAAGGATGAGGGGCGAGGGCCGGGAATCCATCCGTGTACTGCTGGCAGATCAACACGCCCTGTTCAGGGAGGCTGTGCGAACGGTTTTCGACCGGGAGTCTGATCTCGAGGTTGTGGCTGAAGCGAGCAACGGGGTCGAGGCCATCGATCGAGCGGAGCGAGCACTTCCCCATGTGGCGGTCCTCGACGTCGACTTGCCGGTCAAAGACGGGTCTCGCACCACTTCGCTGATCAGGGAACGGATCCCGGACTGCCGGGTTCTCGTCTTGAGCCCTCAAGAGGACTTTCGTAAGCTTATCGAGGTGCTCGACGCTGGGGCTAACGGGTATCTGACGAAAGATGCTCCGCTGGCCGAGCTGATCCATGCAACCCGCGCCGTCTATCGAGGGGAGACCCTCGTTCCACCCAGAATGTTGGGGCCGCTTCTTACTTCCCTGCTCCGGCGCAAGAACGATCTCGACCATAGGTACCAGCGGATCTCGCGGCTCACGCCACGAGAACGGGAGGTTCTTGCTCTCCTCGCAGGAGGCGCCGACAATGAGGCAATCTCGCAGGCGCTCGTCATCAGCCCCCAGACGGCGAGGACCCACATCCAAAACATCCTCGGAAAGTTGGAAGCACACTCACGACTTGAGGCGGTTGCCTTCGTTCGCGGCGGGATCCTGGATGAGTTCGCGGATCTACGGGGCCGTGCGAGCGAACTTACCTACCTCTCCAGCTGACTTGGGCCGGTCGGCTTCATTACCGTGGCTTGAGCCCTGGCGGTAACCCTCAAGCTGTGCCGGAACCCGATGTGCGCTGTCGCTCCCCTCTGAATCGGACTGTGGAGCCGCCGTCTCCTCATCGGGATGCTCCTCCTCGCCGGATGGCTGTGCCTTCCCACGGCCGGAAGATCGCCGCCGCTTCGCTCGCCGACCGGCCCGGGGAACGCGCTCGACTTCGCCATCAGGACCGTGCTGGGCCTCGCCGCTGGGCGATGGAGCGCTCGCCTCCTCGACCGGGAGCTCGTCCTCGCCGCTGGGCGATGGAGCGCTCGCCTCCTCGACCGGGAGCTCCTCCTCGCCGGCTGGCTGTGCCTTCCCGCGGCCGGAAGATCGGCGCCGCTTCGCTCTCCGGCCGGCCCGGGGAACGTGCTCGACTTCGCCATCAAGCCCGTGCAGGGCTTCGACCGGAAGGTCGGGATCGTGTTCTGGACTCGGATAAGACCCGTCGCCTTCCGCGCCGCTGGGCTGTGGAGCCGTCGTGACGTCGACGGCACGCTCTTCCCCCCCCGTGGACTGCGGAACGGACGTGTCGTGGGTGGGACGCTCCTCCTCGCCGGTCAACTGCACCCTCTCGCGGCCAGAAAACAAGCGTTCGTGCACACCCAACATCTGTCCGGTGATTCCCCAGGTGCGGCGGTAGCGTCGAGAGACTTCGACCCCGTTCAGTACACCTGCGGCTGGGACTCCGCCAGCTCTCTCGAGTTGCTCGCGGGCTAGGGTCACCTCCTCCCATCGGGTCTTCCGAGCATCCGCGACGAAGACCACGGCATCGACCAAGCGTGCGAGCACGAGTGTGTCGGGCACACCTAGGACCGCGGGGCTGTCCAGCAGCACGAAGTCGGCGTTGCGGCCGCATTCACCCAACAGATCTCGCATCCGCTCGCTCTGAAGGAGGTTAACGGGCTCGAGTTGGATCGACAGTGAGCCGGTAGGGATCAAGTGCATGTTCGGGATTGCGGTCGCTTGGATCACCTTCGACGCCGAAACCCCGTTGCTGAGAACCTGACTCAGCCCGAGCGAATCGCTCGTCGCAAAAAACCGGTGGAGGGCGGGTCGACGCAGATCGGCCGCAACGATGATCACCCGTCTCCCGATCTCGGCCAATCCGGCGCCGAGGTTCACGACCGTGGCCGTCTTACCCTCACCACTACCAGCACTCGTGATGAGAACAGTCTTCGTCTCGGATGACACGGTATTGAGCAGCCCCGTGCGGAGTCTCCTATATCCGTCGGCCGCGGGAGTTCGCCGTTCGCCGGCAACCACGAGCCTTGTCCGCTCCCGTCTATGCCATCCTGCCGTGGGGATGGAGGCGAGCACAGGAGCCCCCAAGCTCTCCTCGAGCTCTACCGGGGTTCGGACGACATCGCTGCTTCGTTCCCTGACCAGCGCGACGCCGACACCCAGCCCCAGACCGAGCAGGATCCCGATCGCTATGTCGAACTCGTGTCGAGGGCTGGCAGGAGATGTCGGGAGGTTCGCCGGATCGATCACCTCGCCGGGGTCGGTAGTGATCGTTTGCTGCGAGACCAGTTGGGTTTGCAGCTGCAGGCTCCTGCTATTGAGGAAGGCGAGCCTTGTCCTCCGGTTGGCAATTTCAGGAGAACCCTTTGGCAGCTCCTGGATCTGTGCCGAGACCGTCCGGATCTGCTGGCGAACCGTCTGAAGTTGGGTAAGGATGGTATCGGTACGTCGCTGGATCATGTCCAGGGCCTGCTGCTGCCGGTAGTTC
Organism: Actinomycetota bacterium; assembly: GCA_005885325.1. Lineage (GTDB taxonomy): Bacteria > Actinomycetota > UBA4738 > UBA4738 > HRBIN12 > AC-69. The sequence goes on along the minus strand of VAYX01000066.1, from coordinate 12,433 downwards.
AGATACGCATCGGCGAATGCCTTCGTCCCTTGCTGTGCCCGGACCGGATTCGGATCCGAGTACGAAACCGAGAGGACCTGAGTGCCCTGCGACATGGCGGCGAACACATTCTTGAGCATTTGCGGGAGCGCGGGGGCTGGGTTCATCAGTCCTCTCGCCACCTCCGCAACGGCCACCGACGTAGCAAGGTTGGTCTCGGTCTGGGCGCTGATGTCGGAAGGACGGATGACGTCGGTAATGTTGCTCAGCGCAGGTCGCACGAGAATCCTCGCCGTCGCCGTGTAGACGGGAGTGCGCGAGTAGGAGTAGAGGGCCGCTGCGCCGATCACCGGAAGGGCGATCGCAAGAATGAGCCATTTCCTCCGCAGTAGGATCGTGGTGAAATCCCGCATGTCCAAGGGGCCTTCAAGGCGAGCATCCTCTCTTCGCATCATTGTGTTCACCCCTGTCGTTTGCCATCCCGCGCGCGCTGTCCCTTGCGCGTTGCACGGTCCGCCTGTCTACAGGACCATCGCATCATGGTCCACCCCCCGGGGGTGAGCCGGGGGGATGGAACCGGCTCACTGGAAAGACGGATCTCGATGACGTTGCTCATCGCCCGAGACCGTGGCTGTGGGAACACCATCAGGCCGAGGTCTCGGCTGGTAGCCGATCCTCATCCAGAAGCTGGCTGTCGTTCATGCGCTCGAACGCTCTCACGGCCCGGACGACCATCTCGACCGCGCCGACGGGATCCATCCCCACTGCGGTCTCAGCAGCCAAGACAAGTCCGTGCACGCCGTCGAGCAGGGTGTTGGCGATGTCGTTCGCTTCGGCGATCGTGGGCACACGGCTCGTGACCATGGATTCGAGCAGGTTCGTTGCCACGTAGACGGGTCGGTTCCAGCGGTTCGCCCTCCGCACGATAGCTTTCTGATAGTAGGGAACGAACTCGAGCGGAATCTCTCGTGACAGATCGCCACGGTCGACGAGGACCGAATCGGCGGCTTCGACGATCTCGTCCATGTTCCGGACCCCCTGTCTGTTCTCGATCTTCGCGATGATGTGGCAACCCGAAGGCGCCAGGGCGCGGAGCAGGGCCAGGTCGTCGGCTGATCCTGTGAACGACATTGCATAGTGCTCGATCCCCAGCTGCGCGCCGATCTCGATTGCGGCTAGGTCCTTCTCGCTGAGGGCCGGCAGATCAGGCTTTCGATCGATGGATACGGCCTTGTTGGACCGGACACGCCCGGAGCCGACGACGACGGCGGTGGCACTCTGCTTGTCCACTTCGATGATCTGAAGAACGGCTCCATCGAAGTCGACGCCCATGACATCGCCAACCCGTAGAGCAGGGAACACCGTTGCCGGCCATAGGGTCAGCTCCCGGGACGTGCCGGGCGCATCTCCGCTGGTCAACCTGATGCGATGCCCTCTATCGAGGACGACTTCGCCGTCCACCAGGCCGCATCGGATCTGTGGGCCTTCGCTGTCCAGACAGATCGGAGTGGCGGAGTGCTGCTGAACGAACTCGATCGTGCTGGCCACGGCCTCAAGTGGTGTGTGCGACAGATTGATCCGGAAGAGATCGACCTGATGCCGATCCAGGCCTTCGATAACGCTTCGGACCAGTGATGCCGGCCCAAGCGTACAGAGGATCCTGATCTTCACCCCAGCGATCCTAGGGAGTCCGTCTGCTCTTCTCGTCGTGCATTCGATGTACCCCGAATCATGCAATTGCGGGAAGACGGTGCTCCCGAGCCGCTTTGAGAATGCCAACCACAGGCATCAACCGGCGGGGGTTCAATCATCCGCGGATTGAAGATCTACTAGCGCGAAGGGAGCCGGAACGCAATGGAGGGCAGCCAGAAGGAGAGAGCGAGCGTGACGTATCCGACGTATCCATGGTCATCCAAACGGGTACTGGTCACCGGTGGCGCTTCATTCATCGGCTCGACGCTCGTCGATGCGCTTCTCGACCGGACAGCTTCCGTCCGTATCGTCGACGACTTCTCAAGCGGGGGGATGCGGAACATCGAACACGCGACCGCGAACGGCTCGGTGCAGGTTCTTCGAGGCGATCTGCGAGACCCTGAGATAGCAGCCCAGTCTGTCGAGGGGATGGATGTCGTCTTCCATCTAGCCGCCGACCATGGGGGTCGAGGGTACGTCGACCTACACCAATACGCTTGCTCGACGAACCTTGCTCTCGATTCGCTTCTGTTCCACGCGGCTCTCCAGGCCGGGGTGGAAAAGATCGTCTACGCATCGTCTGGCTGTGTGTATCCGCTCTACTTACAAGCTGACCCGGACCAGATCCTGTACCTAACGGAAGATATGTTGGCCGCTCCCGGTTACCAGCCCGATGGGCTTTACGGGCTTGCCAAGCTCGCCGGGGAGCTGACGCTTCGCGCTCTGCACGCGGAACTCGGGTTGAAGACGGCCTCCTGTCGATACTTCACCGTTTACGGGCCGAGAGGCGTCGAGAACCATGCTGTGATCGCAATGATCGCACGGGCGTTCCTACGCCAGGATCCCTTCTACGTCTGGGGGAACGGAGAACAGATCCGCAACTGGACTTACGTCGACGACATCGTCCGGGGAACGATCCTTGCCGCGGAACGGATCGACGACGGCACAGCTGTGAACCTCGGCACCACGGAACGCGTTCGGGTCCTCGACGCCGTGAGCATGGTGTGCGAGCTGGCCGGCTACAGTCCCCAGATCGTCCTCCAGCCTGAAATGCCCACCGGTCCGATGAACCGGGTAGCCGACAGGTCGCTGGCCGAGGAACTCCTCGGATGGGAGCCGAATGTTCCGTTCGCGGTGTCCGCTACGTTCAGTCACATGCTGACCGGCAGGGGCACCGCGGTAGAAGAGCCGATTGGGGCCGGCGCCGCCGCTGGAGAATGAAGGAGGTTCCTCCTCTCGCTGAGGGGCCGAGTCCGCGATAGGCGTTCTTCCCCTAGGTGTACGGCAGCTGCGGTACGCATCGTCCTGGTGCCGTACGGATAATCCAGCGGGTGGGGGAGGACCCTTTCCCTTCGCCTCCGCAGAATCGCTGGAGACGCATGGGGATTGATAAGCAAACGTATCCGGGCGGGAAGGGGTTGGGCCAAGGTCTTGGGAACGCCTACGAATGTAACCGGCTGCGTTTCACCCTCACATCGAACTAGGTAGGTGACCAGATGCGAAAGCCTGCGACCGTTCGCCTACTTCCCCGGATCTTGATCATCGTAGTTGTTCCAGCGTCGTTACTCGTGGCTCCAGGCGTGGCGGAGGCGGGCACGACCTGTGGGACCTCGAGTGGGCACACCCTATGCGTAACCGTGCCCGACATTCCGCTTTCGGGTCCCACCCCAATCACGGTCACGAACAGCCCGAATAGCGGCACGGTGATCGCCAGCTGGATCGCCTCCGGCAAGCCCATCGTCAGCCTCATCCAGGACTTCGCGCCCTCGCCTCAGACGAACGATTACACGTTCGTCTGGCCGACCCAGAAATACCTGGACGCCTCCGGGGTGTTGCGGCTTCAGGCCGGTTCCACCGGGAGCACATCGGTCGACGTCCCGACGACCCTGTCCAATGGGAACGTCAGCGACTTCCAGCACTCGCCGAACGACTGGGCGAACTACCTTCCCGGGCCCTGGACCCTGTCGAGTGATCCGGTGATCGCCGCGGCCGGCGACGGGGCAAGCGACGAGCCCGCCGCGAACGACAACGCACAGAGCATCGCACTCTCAAATCCAAACCTGTTCCTCTACCTCGGGGACATATACGAGAACGGCACGTTCACCGAGAACCTGAACCATTACGGGCAGAACTCGATGGACGGCGGCGGCGGGACCCTGTGGGGTCAGATGGGCACCATCACCCAGCCCACGATCGCCGACCACGAGAAGCCGAACAGGGTGGCCTGGCAGGACCACTTCCATGGACGGCCGCTGTACACCTCGTTCGTGTTCGCGAACGTGCTGTTCCTCGATCTGGCTTCGCAAGTGGAATCGATGGCGCAGGGGAGCGCGCAGTACAACTACGTGAACGACATCCTCACGAGTGGCACGAATCCGCCCCCACCCTGCATCGTCGCCTTTTGGCACAACCCTGCTCTAACCAAGGACACGATCAAGACGAGTCGATTGGCGATGTGGAAACTCCTAACCGACAACGGCGGTGACCTGGTCCTGAACGGGAACATGCATAGCATGACCCAGTACAAGCCGCTGAACGATCAGCTCCAGCTGCCGTCTGCCGGGCAGTCGACGATGGTACAGCTGATCAACGGTGCCGGAGGTCACGCCCTGGGCAACGCGTTCACGGGCGACCCCCGTGTCGAGTGGTCTCAGGGGAAGACGGCCGGAGCCATCTACATCACCCCGAACGGTGCGGGGAACGGCGGAACGCCCACCAGCCTCTCCTGGGCTTACAGGAACACAAACGGCAGCGCCCTCCACACCGGAACTCGGGCCTGTGGGGGCTCGGCGCCTCCGGCCCCCTCCATCACGGGCTTCTCACCGACCTCGGGGGAGGTGGGGTCGTCCGTCACGATCGACGGCTCGGGCTTTGCAGGAGCGACCGATGTGCAGTTCAGCGGGACGAGCGTGGGGTCGGGCAACTTCACGATCGACTCCGACACACAGATCACGGCCACCGTCCCGTCGGGCGCCAGCACGGGTCCCATCTCGATCACCGCACCGGGTGGCACCGCCACGAGCTCCGGTGACTTCACGGTGACGGTCCCGAGCGGGGTCCTCACCTTCACTCCCGACGAGGACACGTTCGTCCGAGCCGACTCGCCGAACGCCCACCCAGGCTCCAAGATCAGCATGTCGGTTGACGGCTCCCCTCTGAAAGACCTCCTGCTCAAGTTCACCGTCTCCGGTGTCGGTGCGAGCTCGATCATCAGTGCGAAGGTCCGGCTCTATTGCCTGGACGGTGCGACGCTGGGCGGAGACTTCCATCGGGTGGGGGACAATTCGTGGCAGGAGGAAACCGTCACCTGGAACACGGCGCCGACGGCAGATGCCGCCACGATCGCGTCCCTTGGACCCGTGACCGTCGGCGCGTGGTTCGAGGTTGACGTGAGCTCGCTCGTGACCGGCGATGGCACCTACAGCCTCAGGGTCACATCCGTATCGAGCAACGGCGCCGACTACTCGACTAAGGAGGGGACATCGGGATTCGCTCCTCAGCTCGTCGTCTCCCTCGCGTGACGGACTGACGAGGGACTTCAGCGTCGAGGGGACGGAGGGGCGAACGGACTTGTCCGCGCGCTAGCCGTAAGGACGAGGCGGATCGTGTTCGGCAGGGAAGAGCGAGGGACGATGGGCTGGTCCACCCCAGAGGAAGATATTCGCGCGACGCGGTCGGTCGAAACAACTCCGACCGACCTCATGACGCGGTTCGGGCGTGTTCCGATGAAGGCATGGATCGACCGTGAGTACGTCCGCTTCACGCTTGTACTCTTTGCCCTCCCCCCCACCTTGTGGCTGACTTGGCTCGTCCTCCACCGGGAACCGCTGCCCTTCGCCGATATGGGAACGGCGGCGTTGGTGACTGTCATCTACTGCGGCCTCGTGATCGTGGCGCTGCTGTCTGCTCACGGTCTGCCGCTGCTTTCGTTCCCGTCTTTGTTCCTCGGTGTCACTTTCCTGTTCACGTGCAGCCCGCTCATCCTGTACGAGCTGCAAGGCACCAACGCGTTTCGATTGTGGGAGTGGGTCGACACACCAAGCGTCCTCGTCGCGATGCCCGTGGTCATGCTGGCGTTCTCGTCGTTCCTGGTTGGGGCGCTCCTTCTTCCAACACGAGTCACGAACGTTCGCATGGTAGCGAGTGGCACGGGCCTCACCGTTGAGGCTCGTGTACTTCGGAAAGTGGGCTTCGCGATCTATGTGATCTCAGTCATGCTCATTGTGGCGTCCACGCTCACTGGAAATGCATTGACCTATGCGTTCGAGGGTGGCTACGGCGCATATCACGGCGCCAAGAGGGCCGGCCAGTTCACCCAGTTCATCGGGGTGTCCATGGCCCACCTGCTGCCGTGGTCGCTGCTGATCATGGCCGCGACCAGCAGGGATCGACGTTCTCGAGTTCGGGTCGTGCTGCTCTCGCTCCCTTTCCTCGTGATCATGCTCGCGGTCGGGGATCGAGGAGGTCCGATCGCGACGATGGCCGTCATCACTTCGGGACTGTACCTCGTGGGCGCCCGGATCGGCTGGTTGCGTTCTCTCGTTGTCGTTGCTTTGATCGCTTTCCTCATACCAACCATCCTCAACCTGCGGCAGCTGCCGATCTCACAGCTGTCGAGGACTGCGATCGCAAACGCTGCGACCAACCAGGTGGAAGCCACGCACACATTCCGAGAAGGTCCTATCGAAGGGTTCCTGGTCTCGATGTCGAGCTCCTATCAAACATTGATGGCGACGGTGATGGTGGTACCTCAAGAAGAGGGCTTCCATTACGGGAGCGATTACTTCAGCTCTCTCATAGTCGCAGTTCCCTTTCGCTCGGTCCTCCTCTCGTCCCTCGGGGATCAGATCCAGCGGCTTCCGCCAAGTCAGTGGGTCCTGCTGGTTTTGCACCCGGGACGGAATGCAGGCCCCGGATACCTGCAGGTGGCCGAGGCGTACCTGGAATTCGGCGCCATCGGAGTGGTCGGCCTCTACCTGATCCTTGGATGGGGATTGACTCGGCTGTGGAGGTTGATGTCTACGAGAGCAGCGGATCCCCGTGTGCTGGCCTTCACTCTGATCGTCATGATGGAGACGTTGTTATGGGTGAGAAACTCCTCAAGTCTCCTCGTACGAGCCCTTGCATGGGGATGGCTCTTGGTCTATGTGGTTCCCGCGATGCTCGCTAGGCGGAAACGATCTGCAAGACCGCGACGGGCCGAGCGGACCGCGATGCTCTATCAGAGAGCCGATGGGTGAGTCGGGCGGGCGGAGCTCGGTTCGGATCAGCCAGGTGGAGGCTGACGCGTCTCAATCGGGAGTTCCGCATCCAAAGAAGGTGCTGTTCGTATTTGGGAGCCTGGAGCGCGCTGGTGCGCAGTTGCGCACGCTCGAGGTCTGCCGTGAGCTGCGCCGAGGGCAGTCGATCGATTTTGATTTCTGTTGCCTCGATCTCGGTCCGAGTGGGAACGAGCTTCGCGAGGACGTCCAGAGATTGGGAGGCGCGACGCATTGCGTCTCCATCCGCTCTCCGCGCTTCGTGGTCGAGTTCTCGCGCCTCCTGCGACGTGGCCGGTACGATATCGTCCACAGCGAGCCTCAGTTTCTCAGCGGCATCGTCGTCTGGTTAGCCGCGTTACAGCGTGTGCCCGTCAGGATCGTTGCGATTCACAATTCGATCGGCGAGGCTGGACAGACAGCAAGCAACCCAATCGTTCGATCGGTGCTCTCGAGCCGCGTGTTCATGTGGGCGATGCGATCGCTCATGTCGCGATACGCCTCAAGCATCGTCGCTGTATCGCGAAGTGCCCTCGATAGCGTCCTGCCGTCTCGTTGGCAGTCCGCGTGCGATTGCAAGGTGATCTACAACGGAACGGACATCGCGGCCTTCCGGCAGCCGGAGGATCTATTGGGCGTCCGAGAGGAGTTCGGCTGGCCCGCCGACAGCCAGATCGTGGTGAACGTGGGACGTCTGTCGGCGCAGAAGAATCAGCGGGTAATCCTTGAGGCGATCCGACTCGTGCACGAGGAGGACAGCACCGTGCGATTGCTGCTCGTCGGCGGCGGTAAGCTCGATCGCGAAATCGGTGACCTCATCGACAGCTTGAAACTCCGCCATGTCTGTGCTGTGACGAACAACCGGGCGGATGTTCCGAGGTTGCTTCTCGCCTCGAACGTCTTCTTCTTCCCCTCGTTGTGGGAAGGTTTGCCCGGCGCCCCTATCGAAGCGCTCGCCGCCGGCCTCCCCATTGTGGCCAGCGACATCCCTCCGATCCGCGAGATCGCTCCATACTTTCCGGGCTCGATCCTGATCGCCTCCCCAGATGACGTTGGCAAGCACGTCGAACACGTCCGGCTAGCACTCCAAATGCCCAAGGATCGAGCTGGTGCGCAGAAGCGATTCGCCGAGACGCCGTTCCCTTTGCGCAAGGCGGTCGATGCGTATCGGTCTCTCTATGGGATGGATGGGTTCGACGAGCCTGCCGAGTACACCGTCCGCACACGCATGCGGAGTCGATCGGTTCCTCCTCGCCGGCTCGACGTTCCCCCCACGATGCGCAGAAGGCCTCATCGGCGCCGCCCATGACGCCGGTTGAATACATCACCAGCGTCGGATGAGCGCTCCGATGACGCCGAAGATCCTCTACACGTCGGCAGACGCTTCTCCTCAGAGCGGGGCGTTCCGGTGCCTGCTCGACATGGGCGGTGAGATCCACAACTGGGGATATAGGTCCGTCCTCGTCCTGTCGGAGGCCCCCACGGGCTTGTCCCTCCCCGGCGGTGTCGCCCCAATTCCGAGCTACGTTTTGCCACTCCCGCGCCCACGGCGGGGGCGTTCCGCTGGCCAGTACGGGCGAGACGTCGTCCAGAGCGCGCGCAGCGCCTTTCGACTGGCGCGCATCATCCGCCGCGAACGGGTTGCCCTCGTTCACGTCAACGAGATCCTCGATGTCTACGGTGGGATCGCGGCGCGAATGGCGCGGGTTCCATGTGTGTGGCACATCAGAGCAGATGTGTCGTCGTGGCCGTCACCACTCAGGATGGCGCTCCCACGCATCGTGGCCGCTCTCTCGAGCGAGATCGTTGCCGTGTCCGACTCGGTACGTGAGCAGGTGTTTCGACAGCAGGGCGTCGAGACGTCGAAGTTGTCCGTGATCCACGATGCGGGTCCGGACCCCAGCACTTTCCACGATGGCTTGGACGGCACCTCGGTTCGTGCGGAGCTCGGGGTCGAAGCGGACGCGTTCCTCGTCGTGTTGGTCTCGAAGTTGGTCGAGCCCAAGGGTCACGAGTTCCTCATCCGAGCCATCCCTCGGATTCTCCGCGCGTATCCGAAGACGCGATTCGCCATCGTGGGCGGAGAGCTGGAAGGTGCTCACCATCGGCGATACGCGGAGCGGCTCCGGCGCTTGCCTGCCGAACTGAACGTCCAGGATGGCGTGATCTTCACCGGTTTCCGCGACGATATCCCACAGGTCATGGCCGCGGCCGATGTGATCACGCACTGTTCGACCCATCCAGATCCCTTCCCTGGTGTCGTGCTGCAAGGCATGTCTTTGGGGAAGGCAGTCATAGCCACCAACATCGGCGGAGCCAGGGAACAGATCGACGACGGTGTCTCAGGCGTGCTTGTCCCTCCGGGGGACCCCGTTGCCCTCGCCGACGCGATCCTCTCGCTTTTGGAGGATCCGACCAAGCGCGCCTCCCTCGGACGGGCAGCCGTTGGCCGAGTGACCACCGCCTTTACCTCTGAGTCGTTCTATCGGCAACTCTCCGATGTGTACCGACGCCTGATCAACGCGTGACGTGGGCATGGGGGCGACGATCATCCGCATTGGAGATCCGGCAGGAAGGCGGGTTCCGCTGGGGTCACCCCGCCATGCGCTGCGCCGCTGGGTCTCCGGATACCCGTGGTTGTACCTTCCGCTGGCCCGCTGGAAGAACGCGCATTCGGTGCTTAGGGCTCACACCGAGCTCGTTCTTGACGGATTCACTCGTTCCGCCGGAACCTTCGCGGCAATCGCCTTCCAAATCGCACAGAACGACCACGTCCGGATGGCGCATCACATGCACGCGGCTGCGCCATTGATCGCAGCAGCACGGCGGGGGGTACCGACCCTGATCACGGTTCGGGAGCCGGAGCCCACGATCCTGTCCGCATTGATGCGCGAGCCACGCGTCGCCCCGAAACAATGGCTGAAGACCTATGCCGCCTTCTACGAGCGGATCCTACCCGTTCGGTTCGATGTCGTGGTTGCGAAGTTCGAGGAGGTGACCTCTGACTTCGGGGCCGTCACCCGGCGCCTGAACGAACGGTTCGCCACGCGCTTCAGGGAGTTCGATCACACCACGCAGAACGTCGAGGCCGTATTCGCTCTGATCGAGGAGCGAGCGGAAGGGCCCCCGTGGCAGCCCCTGTTCAACCAGTGGCGGCCACCCGACCACATCGCCAGGCGCTCGAGAGGCATGGCCCTCCCGTCCCGGAGTTACGGATCCAGCGCCCCTCGGCGAAGCGCGAGGCCGCGAAGGGCGAGGTCGTGCAACGGTATCAAGACCCAGCTCTAGCCGATCTACGGGCCAGAGCAGAGACGGCCTATCGCACGTTCGTCCGTTGATCACGAGCGTCGGGGAGGTGGACGCTGAAGCGACCGATGGCCCGGTCTGGGCCAGCATCCCACGTACTGTTGACCCCCTTGGTTCACCGTTCAGTTGACGTACGAGACATACGCTCGAGGCTGCGTGCCAGCCTGTTCTCACCCTCCTACCGTATTCGCCAGGCACCTGATGGTCACTCACGGCGAGACGGATTGGCGAATGAACGCGGATCAACAGGACCCCGAGCCGCACGAGACGGCTGAGCGACGGCCGCTCCTCATCGAAGTCATGGGTCCGGCCGCCGTCGGCAAGACCTCCCTCGTCCGGAGGCTTTGTTCGAAGGATGATCGGATACGCGCGGGCCTCGACGTTCCGAGGACAAGATGGTTCCCCCTTCTCGCGGGCAAGGTGGCGACCCTGCTTCCAGTTTGGGTTCTCAGGTACCGGCGTGATAGGTGGTTCACCTGGAATGAACTGAAGTCGATCGCGTTCTTGGATGCATGGTACCGGGCGTCACAAAGACAGACGTTCCCGGATGCATTGGCGACCGTGATTGACCACGGTCCCATCTACCGGTTGGCCCGCCTACGAGAGTTCGGCCCTGCGATCGTACGAAGTGAACCGTTCCAACGATGGTGGCGCGCGTCGCTTGAGGGGTGGCTGAACGCCTTGGATATCGTCGTATGGCTCGACGCACCCGATGCGGTCCTGCTGAGACGAGTCGAGGACCGGGGACACTGGTTCCTGAGTGCCGATCGTCCGAACGAAGACAAGCGCGAGTTCCTGGCCCGCTATCGCGGAGCCTTCACGGAGACCTTCGAAATGGGAACTGGCAATGAGCCACGGGTCATCCGTCTGCGTTCGGACCAGTCTTCCCTCACCGAGATGGCCGACGAAGTGCTGACCGCGCTTGGATCGGCTGAGGCATGGTCCCGATCGGAGAGGTCACACGAATGATCAAGGCCATCAAACGCACGCTGAAGTCGGCATCGAACGTTCATCGCCCAGACGGTCGTCCGAACGTCTTCCTGTATTCCACGCCGAGGAGCGGAAGTACGTGGCTCATGGAGCTGATCTGGAGTCAGCCCGGCTTCAAGACATGCAATCAGCCGCTCTACCTCGAGAGCCCCGTCGTCCGTAAGCACCTTGGTATCAGCGACTGGAACGAGCTCTACAGCATCGACGCAACTGCGAAGCTCCAGAGCTACTTCGGGCGACTCTGCGATGGAAGGCTCGGCTTTACGAACCCCAACCCATTCAGAGCGCCCTACCGGCCGGTCACACACCGCATCGTGTTCAAGGAGATCCACGGCTGCGGCGACCGAATCAACTGGTTGCGCGATACATTCAATGCTCGCGTTGTCTACCTGATCCGCCACCCCATAGCGGTGTCGATCTCGTCCGAGCGGTGGCCCACGCTTCCTGCCTTCTTGGCGAGCGACTACCGCCGTCATTTCAGTGACGAGCAGCTGGTGGACGCCGAGCGTATCCTCACGGGCGGCACGGAACTCGAGCGTGGTGTCCTGTCCTGGTGTCTGCAGAACTCGGTTCCGCTCGGGGCCGCAACGGACGACTGGGCGATCGTCTCCTACGAGCAACTGGTCCTGGAACCGCATCATGTGATCCAGGAGCTGACGGCCAAGCTCGCGTTACCGAACCCGGAGCGGATGCAGGATCGACTCGGCGTTCCCTCCGTGAACGTCCAGTTCAAGTCGACTCTGGAGACTCGCCGGCTGTTGACCGGTGGTGACTCTGACAAGCGTCCGTACCTGGTCGAGAAGTGGCGGAAGAAGGTTAGCAAGCGCGAGGAAGTTCGTGCCATGAGGATCCTGGAAATCTTCGGATTGGACGTCTACAAGGACGGAGATGTCCTTCCGGCCAAGCGGGTCTGGCTTCCCCGGAAGAATTTCTTCGCCAACTCGGCTGCGTCCGCGGTCCAATCATGACCGCCCAGAAGGCCCCCAAAGGGGAGCCGAGAAGATCTCTCGCTCCTCGAACCGACCGCCCCCTGGTGGAAGGGCGAGTCATGCAATCGACGTAGGACAGATACGCCCTGACACGCGTGCCGCGATCGGTGACGGTTCCTATCGTTGAGCCCAGTTCCGGCGGTGTGACGCGAACGCGGAGTCAGTCCCGATGGTCGAAAACGGCCTTATTGCGCCCAAGGGAGTCCATGGGCCACATCT
>VAYX01000013.1 GCA_005885325.1 Actinomycetota bacterium | reverse complement strand
CCAGGCCGACGCCCACGGGATCTGGAGCCGCAGCCGAGCGGACGGCGACGAAGGCCGAGCGGAGGGACCAGGCTCGGCAGGAGCGCCACGCCCTCCAGCGGAAGATGGAGCGACGGCGACGCCTCGGCCGCCTGACGACTCGGGTCGTGATCGTCCTCGCGGTGCTCGGCGCAGCGGCGGGCGTCCTGATCCTCACCCGATCCAGCTCCCCCAAGACCGGCCCGGTCTACGTCTCCGGCACCCCGTCGGTCGATCCGGCGACCCTGCCCGGCGTCCTGTCGGGCCCGGCTCCGTGGCCGGCCAACACCGACCAGCTGAGGGCGCGCCTCTCCGCGCTCGGCCTGCCCGCGCTGTCCGCGGAAGGCACCGCCCTCCATATCCACCAGCATCTCGACCTGTACGTGAACGGCACGAGGCAGGTCGTTCCGGCGCAGATCGGCATCCTCACGAGCCCGCAGGTGGTGTTCTCCCCCCTCCACACCCACGACACGAGCGGCATCATCCACGTGGAGTCGCCGACCGTACGATCGTTCACGCTCGGTGAGTTCTTCGACGTGTGGGGGGTTCGGTTCACGCCGACGTGCCTGGGCGGCTACTGCAACCAGGGCGACAAGACCCTGCGGGTGTACGTTGACGGCCAGCTGACGACGGGGAACCCGACATGGCTCAAGCTGTTCGCCCACGAGGAGATCGTCGTCACGTACGGGACGCAGGCCCAGCTCCCCGACCCCATCCCGTCGAGCTACACATTCCCACCGGGTCTGTGACCACGACGTCGTAGGAGACACAGGGAGGGTAGGCATGGACGCCGATCGGCTGAAGGCGATCCCGCTGTTCCAGGGCCTGTCGAAGCACCAGCGGGAGCAGGTGTCGACGTGGGCCGACGAGGTCGACCTCGAGCCGGGCAGGCACCTGGTCGAGCAGGGCGAATTCGCGCACGAGTTCTTCGTGATCCAAGAAGGGACGGCCGAGGTCACCGTCGACGGGAACCCGGTCGATGCGCTCGGCCCGGGCGACTTCTTCGGCGAGATCGCGCTGCTCGAGACGGAACGGCGCACCGCATCGGTGGTCGCCACCGCGCCGCTTCGGTGCATCGTCATGCACGCGCGGGACTTCAGCTCAATGCAGCGGACGATGCCGGAGGTCGCCGAGCAGATCCACGAGGAGATGCGGAGGCGGTTGGCCGACCGCTGAAGTCGCCCTACCGGCGTTCGCGGAAGAACGCGCGGAGGAGCGCGCCGCACTCCTCGGCCAGGACCCCCGACTCGACCTCGACCGCGTGGTTCAGTCGAGGATCCCGGACGAGGTCGCCGAGCGAGCCGGCGAACCCCGCCTTGTCGTCCTTCGCCCCGAACACCAACCGGTCCACCCGAGCGAGCACGAGCGCGCCCGCGCACATCGCCAGGTCGACACGCGCGCGGCGGCTGCCCGAAGCGCGAGGATCTCGGCGTGAGCCGTCGGATCACCGTCGTGCTCGCGCGCGTTACCCGCACGTGCCAGGACCTCGCCGTCCCTGCTGACCACCGCCCCGATCGGCACGTCGCCCCAGCTCGAGGCCCTGCGAGCCTCGTCCAGAGCGAGGGCCATCATCTCCTCGTCCAGCCCGATGCTCATCAGTAGGCGTCCATGTCGCGCAGCCGCTCGTCCGAGATCCCGAAGAAGTGCGCCACCTCGTGCTCCACGGTGTGGGCGATGATGCCTCGCAGGTGGTCCTCGTCGCGGGCCACGCGCTCGATCGTGCTGCGGTACAGGGTGATCGTGTCGGGGAGCACTCCCGCGTATCCCCCGCCGCGCTTGGTGAGGGGGATGCCGTGATACAGGCCGAGGAGGTTCGGTTCGCGCCCCGGCGGACGGTCCTCCACCAGGATCTCCACGTTCTCCAGGCGGTGCAGCACCCAATCGGGGAGCGAGTCCATGGCCTCGGCAACGAGCTCATCGAACCGGGCGGGGCTGACCATGTCCCAAGCCTACGACCGCGACCTGCGACGAGCTCCGGGCGGCCCGGCGGTTCGCGTAGCCTGTAGCCACCATGGGCGGGGCGCTGCTCACCGACCTCTATGAGCTCAACATGGCGGCGAGCTATCTCCGCCGCGGCATGGACCAGGAGGCGACCTTCAGCCTGTTCGTCCGCCATCTCCCGCCGAACCGTGGCTTCCTCGTGTCGGCGGGGCTCGAACCGTGCCTCGCCTTCCTGGAGGGTTTCGGCTTCGACGACGACGACCTGCGGTACCTCGCGACGTCTGGGCGGTGCCGGAGGGGAGGATCGTCTTCGCCGACGAGCCGCTGCTCGAGGTGACCGCGCCGATCCCCGTGGCCCAGCTCGTCGAGACCTTCCTGCTGAACCAGATCACGTTTCAAACCACGATCGCGTCCAAGGCCGCGCGGTGCCGGATCGCCGCGCGGGACCGGGACGTCGTGGATTTCGCCTTCCGCAGGACGCAAGGGATCGACGCCGCAATGGCCGTGGCCCGTACCACCGCGATGGTGGGGTTCGCCGCGACCAGCAACGTCGAGGCTGCGCGCCGGTACGGCTTGCGAGCCGCCGGGACCATGGCTCATTCATACGTCGAGGCCTTCCCCACCGAGGCCGACGCATTCCGGGCCTTCGCTCAGGACTTCCCGACCCGCACCACCTTCCTCGTGGACACCTACGACACGGCGAACGGGGTGCGCAACGCGATCGAGGTGATCGGGGAGCTCGGCCTGACCGAACCGCTCGCGGTGCGGCTGGACAGCGGCGACCTCGACGCATTGTCTCGGGAGGCCCGCACCATCCTGGACGGAGCCGGCCTCACGCAGGTCCGGATCTTCGCCAGCGGCGGCCTGGACGAGGCCGACGTGGACCGACTGGTCACCGCGGGGGCTCCCATCGACGCGTTCGGGGTGGGGACCAGGGTCGGCGTGTCCGCGGACGCGCCGTACCTGGACTCGGTGTACAAGCTGGTCGAGTACGACGGCCGGCCGGTGCTGAAGCTCTCGGCGGAGAAGTCCACCGAGCCGGGTCGCAAGCAGGTGTTCCGAGGTGAGAGCGGCGACGTCGTCGCGCTTCGGGACGAGCCGGCGCCGCCAGGCACCGAGCCGCTGCTCGTCCCGGTCATGCTGGGAGGCAAGCGCGCCGGACCACCGCGGACCCTGGACACCGCACGGCGCCTGTTCGAGGCCGACCTCGCGCGCCTTCCCGAGCCGGCCAGGCGGATCGCGAACCCCGAGCCGCTGGAGGCGGCGTTCTCCGACGCACTGAAGCGACTGACCGAGGAGACCCGGGCGGAGGCCCTCCGAAGAGCGGGTGCTCCCTAGCTGAGTCGAGCGACTATCGATGAAGAAGCAACCCTGCGGCTGCCGCAAGCAGGACGAGAACCGGTTCACGGTTCTTGAAGCGCAAAACGAAGGCGAGAGCCACTGCCGCGATGAAGCCGGTCTTCCAGTCCACGACCGCCCCTCGCGTGAGCACGATCGTCGCGCCCCCGATCGCACCTGCAGCGGCAGCCGTCGCGCCCTTGACGAAGCCTCGAAGGGCCGGGTGCGCTCGGTGCCGCACGAACCAGCGACCCGGAATCGCGACCCCGAGGTAGATCGGCAAGAAGATCGCGACCGTCGCGACGAGCGCTCCCACGAGGCCCCTGACGAGGTAGCCGATGAAGGCTGCCGTGATCACGACGGGACCCGGGGTGATCAGCCCCATGGCGACGGCGTCGAGGAACTGGCGCTCCGTGAGCCAGTGGTGTTGCTCGACCACGCCTTCGCGGAGGAAAGGCACGATCGCGAGCCCGCTCCCGAAGATGAAGGCCCCCGCCTTCAGGAAGAAGAGGCCGAGGAGAACGAGACTCGCTGAGTCCGCGCCGCCTAGCAGCACTCCTGCGGTCGCGAGCCGGAGTGGCACGACCAGGGGGATGTTCGCTACCTTCCCTCGAAAAGGCGGCGCCTCCCACAACATGATCACGAGCCCGGCCACGACGAACAGGATCGCGATCTCCGTCCCGGTGAGCGCGGTGACGGCAAGGGTGATCGCGGAGATCACCCAGAGCCGGATGTCCCGTTCATTCGTCAGCCGCGCCAGGTTGACCGCCGCGACTGCGATCACGGCCATGACGGCGGGCGCGATGCCGTAGAAGAGAGCTTGCACCACCTCGAGTCCCTGATAGCGCACATAGAAGAAGGCAACTGCGAGCACGAGGGCGAACGAGGGGGCGATGAAGGGGAGCGCGGTGGCCAGGGCGCCGAGGGCTCCCGCCTCGAGATACCCGCACCACATCACCACTTGGGCCGCGAGCGGTCCGGGCATGGTCTGGCCCAGCGCCACGCCGTCCAGGAAGTCGTCCCTCTTGAGCCAGCCGCGCCGCTCGACGAGGTCGCGCTGCATATAGCCGACAGTGGCGATCGGTCCCCCGAAGCCCCATGTCCCCAGGCCAACGAAGTAGCGGACCAGTCGCCGGAGGCCGCCAGCTTGCGGACTTGCGCGCGGCACGGACATGCAGGAGATTCTCTCGCGTGAAGTGGGTGACCCGTGCGCGGCCGAAGACGGACCGGATCGCATGTCCGTGGCTGATCCAACGATTCATCGACCCCGAAGCGGAGGTCCTGTATGTGCCGCCCGAGCGTGTCCTCGAGGTCGCACAACGGGAAGCCGCGCGTTCCTTCGACGCTCCGGGGGCAGAGTTCACGCACCGTGACGGGATGTGTTCGTTCGAGGTGCTCATTGAGGAATTCGGGCTGACAACAGATCCCGCGCTTCGTCGGCTTTCAGGAATCGTCCACGCCGCCGACGTTACCGAGGATCGGGACTCGGACCCGTTCGGTGGCTGCCTCGAGGCCATCGGCGAAGGCGGCCTCCTGGCCGAGGACGAGGACGACGAGCTCCTCGCCAAGGGGAAGTTCGTCTACGACGCGCTTTACGCGTGGTGTGGGGAACACGTCGGGCGAGCCTGAGTTACTTGCTGGGCAACGTCAGCTCGTGACCAGGAGGCCTCGCCGCCGCCGGACTCGCCGGTCGACCAGCGTGAACAGGAAGTCGACAGCGATCCCGACCAGCATGATCACGATCATGGCGGCCAGGACGAGGGGGGTGTCGAGGTCCGCGCCCGACTGGGAGATCAGGTGGCCGAGCCCTCGCGCGCCCTGGACGACCAGCTCCGCCGCGAGCAGCGCGCGCCAGGCGATGGCCCAGGCCTGCTGGAGGCCGGCGATGTACCCGGGCACCGCCGCAGGAAGGATCACGTTGCCGTAGAGCACCGACCCTCTCGCGCCGAGCGTCCGGGCGGCGCGGACCAGGTTCGGCGGGACCAGCCGCACGCTGGCGGCGGTGGCGATGGATACCGCGGGGACCGCACCGATCACCACGACGAACAGGACCGCCCGCTCGTTCAGCCCGAACCACAGGATGGCCAGGGGCAGCCAGGCGATCGACGGCAGCGCCTGGAGGCCAACCATCAGGCTGCCCACGCTTCGCTGCACGAGCTTCGACGCGGCCATGGCCAGGCCGGTTGGCGTCCCGATGGCGATGGCCACCGTCAGGCCGACGAACAGCCGGAACACGCTCCGGTAGGCCACCGCGATCAGGCCGTCGGGGCCGCGCAGGTGGGAGGTTAGCGCGTCCCACACGCTCGCCGGCGATGGGAGGAGGACCCGGTCCCAGTGGCCGGTCGCGGACGCGGCCCACCACACCAAGACGATGGCCGCGACGATGGCGACCCTAGGCCAGATCTGGCTGAGCGTTCGATTCAGCCGAGACAGTTCGGTCCACCTCCTTCAGCAGGTGGTCGTGGATGTCGACGACCACCTTCGCCAGCAGGACGTCCTCGAACGCGCGCGGGCGGGGCGAGGAGATACGGTGCTCGGCCACGAGCGTCCCCGGTCGCGCGGACATCAGCACGACGCGGTCGGCCAGAAAGACGGCCTCCCGGACGTTGTGGGTGACGAACACGAACGTGTTGCGGGTCTCCAGCCACACCGTCTGGAGCTCGTGTTGGAGGATCTCCCGGGACTGGGCGTCCAGCGCGCCGAACGGCTCGTCGGCGAGCAGCACGTCGGGCTGGCACGCGAGCGCCCGGGCCAGGGCGGCCCGTTGGCGCATCCCCGGTGAGATCTCGTGGGGCTGGGCGTTCGGGAAATCGGCCAGGTGGACCTTGGAGAGCCAGTGCATCGCCTGCTCGCGGCGCTCGGCCTTCGACACGCCCGAGAGCTCGAGCGCGAACTCCACGTTGGCCCTCACGCTCATCCACGGGAACAACGCGGGCTCCTGGAACAGCACGGCTCGATCGGGTCCGGGGTGTTCGATGCGGTGCCCGTCCATCAGCACTTCGCCCCGGTCGGGGCGGTCGAGGCCTGCGACCAGGTTCAGGAGGGTCGACTTCCCGCTGCCCGTGGGGCCGATGAGGCAGACGAACTCGCCGGGCTCGACGTCCAGGCTCACGTCGTCGATGGCCTGGACGAGCTCCCCGCTCTCCTGGCGATAGGTCTTGCTCACGCCGCGGAGCGAGAGCTTGGCCGAGGCCCGGCTGGAGCCCGGGATCAGCCGGAGGGAACGAGCCGAGCTTCCGGTTGCGCTCATCCGTCGGCCACGATCGCCGCCGTCACGGCGTCCCTCGCTTGAAAGGCCCGAGCCCGGCGCAGGTCCACCCAGACCCTGGCGCCGAGCTCGACCCCTTCCAGCTCGTCGTTCGGAAGCTCGGCCGTGAGGACCTGGCCGTCGGGCAACCGCAACATGACCCGAGAGAGCCACCCGAGCGTCGTGATGCGTTCCACCGTGGCCTCCAGCGACCCGCCCGTGCGATCGCCGGCGAAGACCCGCACGTCGTGCGGCCGGACGAAGGCTCGGGCCTCCGTCCCCTCCTCCAGATGGCCCGCGCCGCCCACCCGATGCTCGCCGAACTGCACGTGGCCCTCCACCACGTGGCCGTGGAGCACGCTGGCACTTCCGACGAACCCGGCGACGAACGCGGTGGCCGGGTCGTTGTAGATCTCGTTCGGCGAACCCACCTGCTCGATCGACCCCTCGTGCATCACGACGACCCGGTTGGCCAGCTCGAGCGCCTCGTCCTGGTCGTGCGTGACGAGCAGGCTCGTCACGCCGAGCTCCCGATGGAGGTCGTCGAGCCACCGCCGGAGGTCCTGGCGGACCCGCGCGTCGAGCGCGCCGAACGGCTCGTCCAGGAGCAGCACCTTCGGGCGCGGGGCGAGGGCCCGGGCCAGCGCCACCCGCTGCCGCTGTCCGCCCGACAGCTGGTCGGGGTACCGGTCCCGGAACCCCGAGAGCTGCACGAGCTCGAGCAGCTCGTCGACACGCTTGCGTTGGTCGTGCTTCGGCACCTTGCGGACGGAGAGTCCGAAGGCGATGTTCTGGGCCACGTTCATGTGCCGGAACAGCGAGTAGTGCTGGAACACGAACCCGACCCGCCGTTCCTGCACGGTCTTGAACGTCTGCTCCTCGTCCCCCATCCAGATCCGACCCGACGTCGGCGCGTCGAGCCCCGCGATCACTCGAAGGACGGTGCTCTTGCCCGAACCGCTCGGACCCAGGAGCGCGGTGATGCTGCCCGCCTCCGCCGTGAACGTGACCCCTTTGACCGCCTCGAATTCGCCGAAGCGCTTGCTCAGGCCCTCGACCCTGATCGGCGTGCTCACCGGATGCCTCCGCAGGTCATGTCCGCAGCTTCCTCTCCTCCCGCCGCTTGAACACCTCGATACCCACGAGCAGGGCGATCGAGACCAGGGCGATGATTCTGGTCGAAGGCCCGTAGGATGTACAGGGTCGCCGTTTCGGTCTTGCCGGTGATGGATCCACTGACGATCAGCACGGCGCCGATCTCGCCGATGGCGCGCGCCGTTGTGAGCGCGATGCCGTACAGCAGCCCCCACCGGATGTTCTTCAGCGTCACGCGGAGGAACGTCTGCCAAGAGGACGCGCCGAGCGTGCTGGCCGCCTCCTCCTCCGAGACCCCCAGCTCCTGCAGCACCGGGACGACCTCGCGGATGACGAACGGGATGCAGATGAACATCGTGACCAGCACCATCGATGGGAGGGCGAACAGGATCTGGATCCCGCGGGCCGAGAACCACGGCTCGAACCACCCGCCCCGGCCGAACAGCAGGACCGCCATCACGCCGACGATGACGGGGGATACGGCGAGGGGAAGGTCGACGAACGCGCTCATCAGGGAACGGCCGGGGAACCGGTCTCGGGCGACCACCAGCGCGACCACCACGCCGAGCACGCTCGAGACGACGACGGTGATCGCGGTGATGATCCCGGTGAGCACGTACGCATGTACGACGTCCGGTTGCGAGAGGGTCGCCGTCCACGTGGACAGGCCTCCGCGCAGCGCGGCCCAGGCGATGCCGATGAGCGGAGCGACCACGAGCACCCCGACGTACAGGATGGCGATCGCGGTGAACCCTCCGTGGACGAGGAGCCGGCGGGCCGATCCGGAGAGGCGGGGCGTCCGCAGCTCGGTGCTCACGACGTCTCCTTCCGACCGGTGGCCAGCAGCCGTTCGGTCACCAGGACCAGCACGAAGGACAGCCCGAACAGGAGCGTGGCCACCGCCGCAGCGTCTTCGGGCTTGCCTCCGTTGATCAGCTGGGTGATCAGCACCGGGGCCGTGAGCGTCTTGCCGATGATGTTCCCGGAGACGATGACGACGGCGCCGAACTCGCCGAGCGCACGAGCGAAGGCCAACAGCCCCCCGGCGACGATCCCGGGGCGTAGTTTGGGGAACACGACGCGCCGGAACGTCAGCCATCGGCTCGCGCCGAGCACCCGTGCCGCCTCCTCCTCCGTCTCGTCGAGCTCGAGGAGGACCGGCTGCACGGCTCGCACGACGAGCGGGAGCGTCACGAACAGGAGCGCCAGGAGGATCCCCAGCTGAGCGAAGATCACCTGGATCCCGTGCCGGCCCAGGAACGCCCCGACCGGGGAGATGGGGCCGTACAGCGCCCGCAGCATCACTCCGGTCACCAGGGTAGGGATGGCGAACGGGATGTCCACGATGGTCGACAGGAGCCTCCGTCCGGGGAAGCGGTACCGGACGAGCACGTAGGCGAGCTCCGTGCCGAAGACGACGTTGATGAGAGCCGTGACGGCGGCCAGGACGACCGTGAGGACGATGGCTTCCTGCGCGCCCGGTGTGGTGAGCGCGTCGCGGAACGCCGAGACGCCGCTGCCGAACCCTCGGGCCACGACCACCACCGTGGGAAGCACGATCATCAGCCCCAGGTACAGCAGGGCGGTCCCGCGAAGGCCCCATCGGGCCATCGCGGTCCGGACCGTGACCCACGGCCTCGGTCCCGCGCCCCCGCCGGGGCGCGGGACCGACGGCCGCTCGAGGGTCTGCGCGCTCACGCTATCCCGTGACCGTCGCCTGGGCCTTGGTGAACGCGCCGTCCGGGCCGAACACGGTGTCGCTCTGCAGCTGGTCCCATCCGCCGAGGTCGTCGGTCGTGAACAGGTCCTTCACGGCTGGATACGTACCGCCGTCGCCGGCCTTCGCCTTCTTCAGGTTCACGGACCGCTCGTATCCCACGCTCGTGAAGACGTCCTTCGCCTCCTTGGAGTGGAGGTACTTCACGAACTCGTTCGCGATGTCCTCGACGCAGTGCTTCTCCGCGTTCACGTCGACGACCGCCACGGGGGTCTGGATCGAGACCGTCGACGGCGGCATAACCGCCTCGTCGGGGAGCCCGGCCTTCTGGGCGGCCAGCACCGCATACTCGTACGTGATCGCCACGTCACCATTGCCGGACTCGAAGTTCTTGATCGAGTCGTTCGCGCTCTTGTCCATCACGGTGACGTTCGTGAAGATCCCCTCGAGCAGCTTCTCCGCCGCGACCGGATCGTCGGCGGCGTAGCCCGGGACGTCCCCCCGCATCGCGGCTCCGTACGCGGCCACGATGTTCCAGCGGGCTCCACCGCTCTGTGCCGGGTCGGGCGTCAGGATCTCCAAGCCGGGCTGGGTCAGGTCGTCCCAGTTCTCGATGTGCTTGGGGTTGCCGGGCCGGACGTCGAACACGACGACAGAGGTGGCGACGATCCCAGCGTCCGCCACCTGCGTCCAGTCATGGGTGATGAGCCCGGCGTCCTCGATCATCTGCACGTCGGGAGCGAGCGACAGGGCCACGATGTCGGCGGGGAAGCCGTTCACGACGTTCTGGGCCTGCGTGGTGCTGCCGCCGAACGAGGTCTGGAAGATGACCTGCTGGCCATCGTGGCTGTCCTTCCACTCCGTCTGGAAGTTCGAGATGAGCTTGCCGTACACGTCGTAGACGTTGCTGTAGGCCGCCAGCGTGATGACCGGGCTCTCCTGCGGGGTACAGGATCCGTCCGCACTCCCGCCGCTGTTGGTGGCGCAGGCGGACGCCAGGACCGCGACGGCCGCGACCAGGCCGAGGGATCGCGCCCCGAGGCGCCGAGAGTGCATGACCGACCCCTTTCGATGACCGGATGGGACTTCACGCCGATGCGGTCTCCGGGTGTCCGGTCAACCGAACGAGGTTCGCGATGGATCCGGACGACGCGACAAACTGGCGCGACGTCGTGGATCCGAGGGAGTCGCCGATCTCCGGTGGTCCGGTCGATCGGAGGCGTACACGAGTATCAAGGGTCCGGCGGGCTGTCAACCCGCTTTCAGCGTAGTCGGATCTTCTCCGCCATCTCGATCTGGACGACCTTCCCGTCCTGCACGACCAGCAGGACCGTGCCGAACCGGAGCTTGCGGAGCAGGCGGACCACCTCGAGGATCACTTCCTGCTCCTCCTGGGTCAGCGGCTCGAACTCCCGCGGTGCGTCTGGCGAGGCCATCTCGGGGCGACGATACCGCATCGCTCGGGCCGTCCGGCCGGGCGGTTTGCCTTCCCTGCTACCAGGCGTAGGCCTCGGGTGCCGGCCCGCCCGGGCCGGGGAAGAGGCGATCCAGCCGACGCATGGTCCCCTCGTCGAGCTCGACCTCCAGGGCCCGGAGCGCGCCGTCGAGCTGCTGGAGCGTGCGAGGGCCGATGATCGGCGCCGTGACCGCGGGGTTGGCCAGCAGCCAGGCCAGGGCCACGTCGGCGGGTTGCTCACCGAGATCGGCGGCCAGCTTCTCGTACGCATCGAGGGTGTCCCGCTTGCGCTCGATCTCCCTCTGCACGTCCTTCGAGGCCCGGCGTCCCTCCGCGATCTTCTGCAGCACGCCGCCGAGCAGGCCACCCGCGAGCGGGCTCCACGGGATGACGCCCATCCCGTAGCCCCGGCATGCGGGAAGCACCTCGAGCTCGCTCATCCTGGCGTTCAGGTTGTACAGGCACTGCTCGGATGCCAGGCCGAGGAGGTTCCGGCTTGTCGCGATGTCGTTGGCCTGCGCGATGTGCCACCCGGCGAAGTTGCTGCTTCCCACGTACAGCGCCTTCCCCTGCTGCACCAGGTTCCCCATGGCTTGCCAGATCTCCTCCCACGGAGTGTCGCGATCGACGTGATGCATCTGGTACAGGTCGATGTGATCGGTCTGGAGGCGGCGGAGGCTGTCGTCGCAGGTTCGCCGGATGTTCAGCGCCGACAGGCGGGACTCGTTCGGCCGGTCGCCCATCCTCCCGTAGACCTTGGTCGCCAGGACGACCTTCTCGCGCCGCCCACCCCCCTGGGCAAACCAGCGGCCGAGGATCTGCTCGGTCGTGCCCACGCCCTTGCTCCTGCCGTAGACGTTGGCCGTGTCGAAGAAGTTGATGCCGTGCTCGAGGGCCCGGTCCATGATGGCGTGGGAGTCCTCCTCGGAGGTCTCCGGCCCGAAGTTCATGGTCCCCAGGCAGAGCCGGCTGACCAGGAGCCCCAGCCGCCCGAGGTGCGTGTACTCCATGGTGCCTCCCGTCGGTCTGCACGATTTGAACAGATTCTCGGTCGAAAGGCGTAGGTCGGAAACGGATGCCCAACCCCCGATTACCGACGAACGACGCGTTGACCGAGGGCCCCGGTCTCTCCTACCGTTGCCGTAGGACACCCCCGGGCCGATCGGAGGACACGACGAGGCGCCGCCAAGCATTCGTGCTGGTCGTGATGGTGAGCCTTGCCTTGTGGCCGGGTCGGGCGTGGGCCGACAAGCCCGAGCGTCTGCCGATCCCCACGGAGGACCTTTCCATCCCCGCCGGCGCGTGCCCGTTCCCCGTCTTCTTCCACGTGGTGACGAACAACGAGCACACCATCACCTGGTCCGACGCCGAGGGCAACCCGATCCGCACGATCATCCAGGGACAGGTGGTCCTGGAGATCACGAACACGGCGACCGGGACCTCGGTGACCAGGAACGTGTCCGGGCCGGGGACGATCACCTATGCGGACATGCTGTTCGTGGGGAGAGGATCCCAACTCTTCTTCTTCTTCCCCGACGAGCTCGGCCCGGGAACGCCGGGGTCGATGTTCATCAACCGCGGACGGGTCGTCGAGTTCCTGGGCACGCCCCGCAAGATCATCAGCCAGACGGGGCAGCAGGAGGATCTGTGCGCGACGCTAAGCGTGAGCGGAAGCGGGTAGGGTCCGCAAGGACCGCCTGATGCGCGCCCGGAGGGAGTCGAACCCCCAACCTTCTGATCCGTAGTCAGACGCTCTGTCCATTGAGCTACGGGCGCTTGTGACCTGCGGAAACGCTCCTAACCCTTGACGCCACCGCTCCGAGAGCGGATAATCCCGCAGCGGATAACGGGAGGTGTCGAGGATGGAGCGCACCACGGTCATGGCTGCCAGTGTAGGGGATGTCCGGCCCCTGGTGTCATCGTGGGTCCGGCACCTGCGGGCCTCGAACAAGAGCCCCAGGACGATCCAGAGCTACCAGGAGGCGGCCGAGCAACTGGCCGGGTTCCTGGCCGAACGCGGGATGCCGACTCAGGCCGCGAGCATCCGACGAGAGCACGTCGAGGCGTATATCCAAGACGTACTCGACCACTACAAGCCCACCACGGCGGCTGTCCGGTTCCGCTCGTTGCAGCAGCTGTTCAAGTGGCTGCACGAGGAAGGCGAGATCACCGAGAGCCCGATGGTGCGGATGAAGGCTCCGAAGGTGACTGAGAATCCCCCGCCGGTGCTCACCGACGCCCAGCTCCGGGCGCTCCTAGAGGCTTGCGAAGGAAGCGAGTTGGAGGACCGGCGGGATACGGCCCTGCTCCGCACGTTCATCGACACGGGTGCTCGCCTGGCCGAGATCGCCGGCCTCAAGTCGGACGACCTCGACCTGGACGCCGGGGTTATCGAGGTCATGGGCAAGGGGTCGAGGGTGCGGCACCTACCCATCGGGGCCAAGACCATCAAGGCCATCGACCGCTACCAGCGTCGGCGGGGACAGCACTCGGAGGCCGACTCGCCGTGGATATGGCTGGGCTCGAAGGGACGCCTCACGGAATCCGGCATCGCACAGATGATCCGTCGCCGGGCCAAGGAGGCCGGGATCGGCGAGGTTCACCCGCACCTGTTCCGGCATACCTTCGCGCACTCCTGGTTGGCCCAGGGCGGCCTGGAGGGCGATCTCATGCGGATCACCGGGTGGAGGACCCGGGAGATGTTGGGCAGGTACGGCGCATCGGCTGCGGACGAGCGAGCCCGCGCAGCCCACCGCCGGCTGTCCCCGGGGGACCGGCTGTGAACGCCCGCCTAGACAAGACTGGGAGTCGGGTCCTCTGTGTTCGCACCGACTGCGGGACCGAACTCGCAAGGGTGACGGTGCACGCGGGCGAGCGTCGCGTCGTGTTCGGGCGCGGGTGGAGAGCCACTATCGGCGAGGGCGAGCTGCCCCTCTGGGTACATAGACGAGCTCGCCGTGAACCTCGCCGCAGTACGAACCCGGCCAACCGAACGAGCCAAGGCGAAGTCGTAACGGTTGCACGGGTGCTTCCAGCCTGGGTTCGCTGCATCTGTGGCCTGACACAGAGGCTTGAGGCTGGGCCCCTGCGTGTTCCCGACCTGGCTGCCGAGGAACCGGGCCTCTGGACTCCGGCCACTGATGTGACCGACCCCTACCTGATCCGAATCCCTGAAGCATTTCGACGCAGTGGGAGCCCACGGAACAGCGGTGTATTACTCTGATGCCAAGCGAATAGCTTAGAGCCGACTAGATGTAGTTCCCACTCACGTTGTTGAGAGCCGGGAGATCGGCGGGAGTCCTCCGATCGCGGTGTGGGGGCGTCGCCAATTGTAGGTCTCGAGCCAGCGCGGGAGCGAAGAGAGCCTGGCCTCGTTCGAGCGGTAGAGCTTGGCGTAAGCCCACTCGTCGAGCATCGTTCGGTTGAAGCGCTCAGCCTTGCCGTTGGTCTGCGGGCGGTACGGCTGCGTGGTGCGGTGCATGGCTCCGATCGCCTCGAGGGCGTCGGCGAAGTCCGGCGAGGACAGGTAGTTCATCGCCCGATCGGTCATGACTCGTTCGACCGCGACGCCGAGCTCCGCGAAGTGCGAGGCCGCGCGGAGGACAAAGCCGGCGCACGTGCGGCCCCGCTCGTCGGGGAGCACCTCCACGTAGGCGTAGCGGGAGTGATCGTCGATCGCGACGTGCAGGTAGTCGTAGCCGGCCCCCCGACGCTTGGGTGCCTTGGTTGCCGAGGTCCGTCCCAGGATCTCCCACCCCCCGCCGGGGCGGACCCTGCCGAGCTTCCTCACGTCGACGTGGGACGAGCTCACCCGGGCGAGCCCGCTCGTACCGAACTGGTGAGGCGGTCGGGCGGTCCAGGTGCGCGAGACGAGACAGCCGTTGCGACGAAGGACCGCGTACACGGTGGATCGTGGGTGCCCGAGTTCAGGTCCCAGTCGGTGCGGGCCG
The DNA here is from genome assembly GCA_005885325.1 of Actinomycetota bacterium. GTDB lineage: Bacteria > Actinomycetota > UBA4738 > UBA4738 > HRBIN12 > AC-69. The sequence continues at coordinate 12,181 of VAYX01000013.1, read as the reverse complement.
ACCTTGAGGCGCCGGCGAGCCCGGAGGATCCGTTGCACCTCCCGGGGGGGAAGCGCGCGGGGACGGCGGACAGGTGCGCTCGAGCGGTCCTGCAGGCCGCCTATTCCCTCCTCTCGGAAGCGTCCCAACCACTTGTGAGCCGTAGCGCGCGACACCCCGAGCGACTCGGCCGCAGCAGGGACCGACCAGCCGTGCTCGAGAACGCGAGAGACGAGCAGCAGACGGCCGAACGGCGTCAGCCTGGCCCTAGCATGGACCACGAGAGCCTCCTTCCGGTCAGGGACTCGGACAGCCCCAACCGTGAACGGAGGCTCTCGTCTGTCAACAACCTCGGTGGGAACTACAACTAGACGGCCGAGCGGGTACTGCGGGTCGCGGAGCGGATCGCAGGGCCCCGGAGGTCGTCTTGTCTGTTTCTCCGGACCGTTCCGCTGTCGGGCGTCTCGGGGCGCTGGTCCAGCAATCCCGCAACGATCCGAAGGTCTACACCGCCAAGGCCCGGCGCCGCTTCCTCGAGCGGTTCTACGTCGACATAGACCCGTCCCTTCCCGATGCGGAGAAGCATCGTCGGGCTGAGGCTGCCCTCAAGGCCCACATGCTCCGATTGGCGATGTTGTCGGCCAAGGCTCGCCGGAAGGCGGCATCGTGAACGTCCGGGTCGAGGCCGGTGCCGTCTTTCTGGATACCACGGACGAGGACGAAGCCGAACTGGACGCGGCGTGGGCGAACGATCCCACCAAATCGAAGTCGCGCTACTACAAGCGCCGACGGCAAATGAGAGTTGACGCCCTTGACGCGGCTGGCTTCCGGTATGGGAAGCCCCATTGGTGTGGTGGGTCCGGCGTGTTGTACAGCATCGCAGAATGGCAGCGGTGGGATGAAGCCAATCCCGTCTGTGAGGTGGGGCCGTGAGCCCCGCCGAAGAGCTCACCTTGTGGTCCGGGCTCGCCCGCGACCACGGCGCCCGGTGCACCCTGGTCGATCCTGAGAGCCGCGACTGGCAGGATCGAGCAAATGCGGCCCTCGAGGAACTAGCGGCCGGCGGCGGGACATTCACGGCCTCTGATCTCCGGCGACAGGTGGGAGATCCCACGAACAGTGCATGCGTGGGCGCCGTGTTCCTACGAGCGAGCCCTGCTCGCCGCATCCGCTGCATCGGCGTTCAGACATCCAGCCGCATTCAGCACCACGCCGGCCTTGAGCGCATCTGGGAGGGGAGTGCCATGACTCCCGGAGAAAGCGAAAGCCCGGGCTGGGCACCCGGGCCGACGCTGGACCTACACCATCACCGTCTACAAGTTAGCATCGCTGACACAGATGTCCTGACGGCCGAAGAGGCCGAAGCGCTCGAGCGCCTAACTGTGGCTCTCCCAGGCAGCACGATCGGCCCCACCATTCCCAACGGCGAGCCTCCCAAGGCTCTCCTCGAAGAGGCCGACGAGATCCTGGCCGAGCCTGAAGGGGTCGAGCTCGTCCCGTTGGACTTCGCCAAGCTCTTGGGGGAGGGGATCCCGGAGCTCGACACGCTCCACATGTACGTGGTGCGGGGAACCCGCATCTGGGCGTTCGGGCCGGCCGAGTCCACGAAGACCCTCTTCTTCCAGTGGCTCGCGGCGAAGCTGACACGAGAGGGCCGCACGGTCGCGTTCGTCTCTGCTGAGAATCCGCTGGCGACTGACCTTGACCGGATGACCCGCCTTCACCCGGACTTCAGTCGCTTGCGCTACTACCACATGCCGATCCTCGACCTGGCCGAGCAGGAGCACTTCGTAGTGCTCGCCCGGGCCTGCGCCGGGGCCGACCTGGTGGTCATCGACACGATGTCGGCGGTCTGGAGCGGAGACGAGAACGACAACCGGGCCATCGTCGGACTGGACCGGGACGTGCTGGCACCGCTGGTCAAGCTCACTCAGGCGGCCGTGGTGCTGATCCACCACACCGGGCACCCCCAGGCGTTCGTCAACCGAGGCGGCGTGGCCGCTGGCCGGGGGGCCTCGGCGATGGGCCAGAAGGCGGACTGCGTGCTCGTGTTCTCGGCTGTCGGGTCCCACGAGTTCACCATCGACCACGCCAAGAACCGAACCCCAGGAGGTCACAAGGAGCCCCGGGTCCGGTTCAAGGTCGTGGACACCGACGACGGTGGACTCGACATCGAGGTGATCGGAAAAGCACATATACGCCCGGGTGGCCGAATGCATGGACGCGGCGGTCGAGCTGATTTCCGGATCCGATCGCGGTCTTGGCCGGAACCAGCTCGCACGGCCCTGTATGAGATGGGCTTCGGCGGCAGCACGGCCGATCGGGCTTTCGTCGAGCTCCGGGAGGAGGACCCGCCGAGGGTGCAACAGGTCGATGGCATGATCAGTGGTGCGGACGGGAAGCAACGGAAGGGGCGGCCATGGATGGCAATCCCCAACTAGACCCAACCAGACCCGTACTAGACCCGGGGTCCACTAGGAACAACCAGACCCGTGAAACCCACCCCCTCTATAAGAGGGGTGGGACGGGTCTAGTTCCTTCCGTGGGCTGGGGTAGTTCAACCAGACCCGGCCCAGGAGCGCGCCATGGCCCGTGAGAACTACCGGACCAAGGCCGTCCGCTACTTAGCCGAAGTGCGCCTCACGATCCGACGGCTGCATGCCGGCACCATCACCGTAACCTGTAGGGGAGACAGTGCTGAGATCTACAACGTGGGCTATGCCGATGACTTGACCATCAGGTCGAACGTCCCCGATCCTCGAGGACCACTCGGACGTTGACATGGCTGACGAGCTCAAGTGGGACGGGCTCCTTGCTCTTGCTTTTCGTGGATGGCTGCAAGCGGCTGAAATCCGATGCCACGGGGAACGACCTCACCCGTCTCTGGCCCGGACACGAGTCCCTCGCCTCATCACACGCCGACGCCGTCCTCAATCGGAGATCGTGGCTCTCCGCGATGGGCGACGCCGAGTTCGAGGCACTCCAGACGCGGGCGCCTGGAGAAATGGGCACCAAATGGATCAATCGGGTGATCTGGCTCATCCACGTGAGCAGCCGTCGGCCAAGGTCCGCGGAGGATCGCGGAGAAGTCGGGGGAGACGACTAGCGAAGCGATGAATGAATCGTTCGAGTCCGATTTGGCTGTGCTCCGCCGACTCACCGATCGGCGGTTCTCGCGTCGTGAATTCCTACGGCACGCGGGCATAGGTGCACTGAGCCTCAGTGCGTTCGTCGCTGGATGCACGCGCAAGGAGGGACCCACCCGCCGCACGGAGGCGACCCCGACGCGCGAACTCTTCGTCGATAACACCATCATCGACACGATGCTGGGGTGCACCCAAATGCTCCAGGCGCCTCAGCCCGCGGAGATCGCGATCAACACGATCGACTGGGACCGGTCCTCGTGGAGCAGCCGCCCGATCGCGATCAAGGACGGGAGCGGCTACCGGATCTACTACTCGATTTCTCCTCAGACGGGATCAACTGGACCCGCCCGGATCTCGGTCAGGTCCTCTGGGAGGGGAACACGAACAACAACGTGATGGCCCAACCGGAGACCGATCCGACCCACCCGATGCACTTTGCCTACCCGCAGCTCAATACGCGGCCCGGTGCGGTGGCTGCGGACAAGTACTTGGCGACCGGGGGCGACGTGACGTACACGGCTTCGAACGAGTCGCAGTGGGACCTCGGCCTGTGGATGTTCGACTCCCCCGACGGGTTGCGCTGGAACACCCGCAACCCGCCGGGGAAGTTCCTCCCCGACCAGGAGCGCGTCACCCCGACCGGCACTTACATCGGCTCATGGCGCGACGGGATCAACATCATCTTCTGGTCCGAGACCGAGCAGTGTTACGTCTGTCTCGAGCGCCACACCATCGAGACCGACGTCCTCGGTCCGCAGGGAGACAACCTGTACCGCTGGGTGGCGCGGTCCACGTCGCTCGACCTGCTCACCTGGACGAACGAAGTCAACATGGACTTCGGTGGAATTGCGCCGGAGGAATGGTACTTTCACTCGACCGTGCCGTACTTCCGGGCCCCCCAGATCTACATCGGCGGCCCGTCTCACTACGTGCACTACGCCGACCCCGACTTCCCGAACGACATCGAAGACGGGCACTCGACCCGGTGCGAGTCGCGGTGCACGGTGGTTCGGCCCTACAATCCGACCCACTACGACCGCACCTTCAGCACTGTCCGGTGGATCAACTCAGGCCTCGATAACTCGGCCTTCCAGTTCCCCTACCAGTCGAACTGGCCCGTCTGGGCCGGGCGTCTCGGGGTTGGTTGGATCCCGACTGGGCCCGCCGAGATGTCGACCTTCCTCGAGCAGCCCGGTCGATTCGTCCGCTACACGCTACGGACCGACGGGTTCGTCGCGCTCAACGCCGGCTCCTCGGGGGGCACGATGACGACAAGGCCGCTAACACTCTCGGGCGCGGGGATCGAGGTGAACTACCAGGCGCTGACCGGGGGTTCTCTGCGCATGGCGATCCTCGACGCCAAATCAAGCGCTGAGCTCTCGGGCTATGGGATCGACGCCTCCCCCGTCATGAACGGGGACGAGGTCGCGCGGAGGGTGGTCTGGAGAGGCGGAAATGCGTCGGAGTTGGCGGGGCGGTCGGTCCGTCTCTGGTCGGCAATCGCGAACGCCAACGTCTTCTCGGTGGCGTACTAATCAAGGCGCCCGTTGAGGGGCGATTCAGCCTTCGACCGCGGATTCTATCTGGCGGCTCGGACAGGGCAAGCAGGCGAGCCTGGTCCGGGGGCCACGGGGGGTCAACGGTCCCCGAGGCGATGTGGGACCTCCAGGGCCCCCTGGAGAGACAGCTAGACCACCGATCGCTACAAGCATCTTGGTCGTCCGGAACTGTCCAAGCCACGGCGAACTCTTCCTCTTTGGGGGCAATGGCACTTTCTACTGCGAGATTGAGTAGGGGAGCCCTTCCCATTGACATCGGGACTGGCAGGATCATCGTCGATTGTACGGGAACGGTGCATCTGGGCTGACTTCGCGAACCTGGTCCAAGTCACGAACAAGTCGGACGAGGAGGAGTTCGCCGACTGCGGGCCACACCCGCTGGCAACGTAGCGGTCGGTAGCTCGACCGGCGGCCCCTGACGCCCTCTCGTCGGTAACGTCTGATTCCACTGGGCTACTCGCTGATCCGCTCGGGGCAGTCCTTGTTCGTGATCGGGCAAGCGACAATCCGCTCCCGGAACCTTTGGCGCAGGGTTGGGGCCCGTAATTACGGCTCCGAAATGCGCCAAGTCACCCTCGAACTCGGCGTATGGGACCACCTCGAACTCATCGTCACCGTAGATTAGGAATCCGGTGAGTTCCTTGTCTCTGAACCGCGGATCGCGTCCAAGCGCCCAGAGGTACAACATCAGTTGCAGCTGATCTTTTGCTCGTCGCAGACCCGTCTTGCACTCGTAGACCAAGACCCGGTGGCCATCCTCGACCATGCAATCTACCTGCCCCGAGAGGGTTCCGCCACTGGGCAGTAGCGTTTTGAACGCGTACTCGTTGATCGGCTTGAGACCACGTGAGGCAAGGCTCTGGGTCAGCTCAGAAACGGCGCGGGTATGTGCGACCTTCCATTCCACAAGCGCTTCGTCCTTCGAGCCCCGGCTGGATTGAATCTGGTAGTGCGCTCGGAACCAGGACTTCCACTGGCACTTCACATCCGCCGCCATGACTTCGGCCAGCCAGGTTGCCCAGACGTACGGCTCGGATCGCGGTCGGTTCGCGGAGAGGGGCACAAACGTATCCTCGTCGAAGGGGCGAGTGCCACGGCACCTGGGATACCTGCTGCAACCGAAGAAATACTCCCCGGCATGGGGGCCCTTCCGAGCCTTCCGGACCACCATGGAGGAGGCGTAGTTGGGGCACTATGCAACAACCCGTCCGACGGCCTTTCGGCGTTGGCGCCGGAGGCTCCACGCACTCCACAACGACACGCGCTGCCCCCCCTCCAAACCCTCATGCGGTTGGATTCTTGAACCTGAGTGCATTGTTTGAAGTTTTCGGCTTCACACGGGGTCCCCTTGAATGACGCTGCTCCGCCTCGTCGAGATCGCCGAGCTCCTGGGCGTGAGCAAGCAACGCGCCGACCAGCTCCGTCGTCGCGCCGACTTTCCAGCCCCGGTTGGCCGCTGGGCCCGGGGCGACCTCTGGGCCGCGGCTGACGTCCGCCGGTGGGCGCGGACCCACGACGGCGGCGATGCCAGGTGGGGTCCGAGGATTCGGAGTTAGTACGGGCACCAAGAGGACACCGTGCTCGGGCATTGAGCCCGAGGTCGCTGATCGAGTTGAGGCCGCGATGCCGGCCGAGGGAATCGAGCCTGGCCCGTAAGAACTACCGGACCAAGGCCGTTCCGCTACTCAGCCGAAGGGCGCCTCACGATCCGACGGCTGCATGCCGGCACCATCACCGCAACCTGTAGGGGAGACAAGTGCTGAGATCTACAACGTGGGCTATGCCGATGGCGACTGGTACTGCACCTGCCCTACTCGCCTTCGTTGCAGTCACCAACAGGCCCTCATGCTCGTGGTGCTGAGGCCGGTATGACCGTGGGGGGAGGATGACTACGGCCGTTCTAGCGTCGAGAACCTCTTCAGTGGGATCGCGAGCCATGAGGCGGAGGGGGGTCGAAATCTTGAGGATTTCAGGGAATCGCCGGAGGACTGTCGCGCACAGAAATGTCAGCCCACGCGATCCGCCGGCCACCTGACTGCGATCGCAACAACCTCGATTGCCTTGAAACTCTTGGCAAGTGGCTTGCAACCAAAGGCGGATACACAGGCACGGCTGCGAAGGCGTTCCTGCCTTCCTACGAGGTCTGCTCTGCGTTCGAGCCAAAGGAGTTCGTGGACCCAGGGATTCCACACAGGCGGCAGCACGAATCCCGTGGATTGGGCGGAGGCTTATGCGAAAGAGACGTACCAAGCCGAACCATAACTCTTCTCGGCCTGCCATGGGAATCCACGAGCAGCCACGGCCCAGCAAAGGTTGGCGCTCGCCGAATGGTTTCGTGCAGCAAATTGGCCCCAAGCAGTCCACCCTGGCCGAGCTGGAGAGGTACGTTCTTCAAAGGGGTCATATCCGACAGCAGGGAGCTCCTGAGTCTGGCTTTCCGGACTCTGGAGGAGAGGCTCCTCGCCGCCGGCGCCGGGGCCAAGCAGCGCAGGCGGGAAGTGGTACCGTTCCGCGAAAATGGGACGACTAGGTGCGTTCGGCAAGTACGCTTCCGAGCGTGGATTGGGATGGGCTCTTCTGTACTCGGTGAGGAAGGCTTCTGAGCGGGCCATCGCCACGGTGGACAAGAGACTGGTGCGGATCGAGAAGCGGCGCCGCATAACGGGTCCCAACACCGTCTCGTCGAGATACCACACGGTAAAAGAGAACACCGCCATTTGGGACACGTGGGACTGGTCGGCCCGCGGCGAGGAGTGGACGGAGGACGTCCGGCGCTATCGGGGGATCGATCCCGGGGTCTGGAAGGGCCAGCTGGTCGATGAACTGATCGTCGGAAGGGTGCCGCAGGACTCTGTGGTCCTGGAGATCGGGCCGGGAGCTGGCCGCTGGTCGGAATTCCTCCTCCAGCGAGCGGGGCGCCTGATCCTCGCCGACATCTCGTCGAAATGTGTCGAGATCTGCCGCGAGCGGTTTGGTGAGGATCCGCGGGTCGAACTCCATCGCATCGACGATGGCACCTTATCCTTCGTCGGCGATGATGTGGTCGACGTTGTCTGGGCCTACGACGTCTTCGTGCACATCAACCCGGAGGACACCGACCGGTATCTCGGTGAGATCCGGCGAGTCCTTCGATCAGGCGGAACGGGGGTGATCCATCATCCGGGCACCTACGCCAACGAAGACGCGCATACGAAGGGCTATCGCTCGCACGTTACCGCCCAGCTGTTCGCCGACATAGCGAGCAAGCATGGGCTGGCAGTCCTCGAGCAGGACCGTTCCCTGAGCCACATGCCGGGGGACGTTGTTTCCGTTCTTTCGAAGGAGTAGGGTCCAGGCCAGGCCGCGTGGTCTCCGAGTCTGGGCGGATGGGTACGGGGACGCATATGCCGCCCGGCGGTCGCGTCGGTCCGGATGATGCGCTCCCTCGCAGTCCGGCACAGCACATCGAGGAACATTCCCGCACGCTGGGACATCGAGGAGTCCTATTCCCCGAAGTCTCCTCATATCCCCTATTGAATACATGGGCTCGCTGCCGTGAGGCTCTCTGCCAATCTAAGCTGTCGCTACCGCCGGCAGGCGGCACTAGGTGTGGAGGCGAAGCACGATCCCCAGACGACCCGAGACCATGGAGTTCTGATCATGCGGAAGCTGATAGCGACGGTGTTCAACTACTCGCTCGACGGCCTTCTCGCCGACGAGGGCACCGAGTTTTGGAAGTTCTGCTTCGACCTGCCCGAAAACCGTGAGCCCGACGACCCGGCGCGACTCGACTTTCTCCAGAGCGCGTACGCGCACATCATGGGCCGCACCGCCTACGAGGGCATCGCCGGGGCGGCTCAGGCACGAGGAGAGTCTGACGGGGCAAAAGGTGGCAGGTCAAAGATGATGTGCAACGAAGAAGGCGGACCCCCGAGGGAGCCCGCCTTCTCAACACTAGGTCGTCAACCAACGCAAGGCTAACATGGTTGGCAACCCCCTCAGGAAGCCAAACTCCGCCGGTGGGAATCGAACCCACAACCGCTAGGTTGACGACCTAGTGCTCTGCCTGATTGAGCTACGGCGGAAGTCCCAGAACGCTTTCGCTCTCACAGGGAGAGCTCGCCCAGCAAGCGAGCCCCTCGGGGGTTGCCAGGCGGATGGTACCAGCGGTTCCGACAGTTACCACAACGGATAACTCTGCCCGTTCCGTTCGTCTACCAGCAGCGTTTCCCCTGGTAGGTACACCGTTCGAGCCCAGCTAGTCCGTAGTCAGACGCTCTGTCCATTGAGCTACGGGCGCTCCCGCTAAGCATACCCAGGTCTTCCACCCCGCCTCACCGAGGAGACCCGTGCCTCGCCATGCACTTCCCCACCCGAGCCGAGGGTCTCTGAGCGGACTCTCAGCCGGGACCAAGCCGAGCCGGAGGTGGCGATGGTGGAGTGGTCGGCGAGATGACCGAAGGAGGTGATCATCGATGAGATCCCTGGTACGGCGCTCGCTCGTGGCTGCGGCGGTGGGGAGCGGCGTGATCCTCGCCGGCTTCACCGGCCTGACCCATGCGAGTGCCGCGTCGAGCTCCAACACGGCGTCGACGAAGGCGACGACCTCCGCGTCGGCCACGCATCACTGTGACGGCGACGGGAACGACAGCACGTCGGACGGCTCGTCCACATCGACCTGACGGACGGCCGATAGGAGATGACCGGTGGCATGGAGGGGGGCTGCCCCGCCCGCGGGGCAGCCCCCCGTTCCTTCATCGATCAGGACGGAGGCGCGGGATCCCCGGAGGCCGGGAGCCGCACCTCGAACGTCGCGCCCGCCCCTTCCTCCGATCGCACGGTGACGGTCCCCCCGTGGGCCTCCACGATGGCGGCGACGATCGAGAGCCCCAGCCCGGCTCCCCCCATCGACCGGGAACGCGACGGATCGCCTCGATAGAACCGCTCGAACGCTCGGGTCACGACCTCCGAAGGGAGCCCCGGACCCTCGTCCGCGACCGTCAGCAGCACGGCCTCGCCGTCGGGTCCGACCGTCACCCGAACCGGCGAGCTCGCCGGCGTGTGGACCCGGGCGTTGTCCAACAGGTTGTCCACGGTCTGGCGCATCCGCCCGGCGTCGCCCAACACCGAGGCGGGGCCCTGGACGTCGAGGTCGATGGGACGGTCGGGCTCCACCGCCCGAGCGCTGTCGACGGCATCCTCGACGATGCGAGCGAGGTCGAGCGGCTCCCGCTCGAGCGGCCGGCCCTGGTCCAGCCGGGCCAACAGGAGCAGGTCGTCCACCAGGACGCCCATCCGCGCCGCTTCCGCCTCGATGCGCTGCATGGACTTGGCCAGATCCTCGGGCCGCGAGTCGGCGCCGCGCCGGAACAGCTCCGCGTAGCCCCTGATCGAGGTGAGCGGGGTGCGGAGCTCGTGGGAGGCGTCGGCCACGAAGCGCCGCAGGCGATTCTCCGAGGCCCGGCGCTCCTCGAAGGCCGCCTCGATCTGGGCCAGCATCGCGTTCAGGGCCAGACCCAGGCGGCCCACCTCCGTCCGTTCGGTCGCCGGCTCGACCCGGCGCGAGAGGTCTCCGGCCGCGATGGCCCCGGCGGTCGCCCCGATCCCCTCGAGCGGGCGAAGGCCCAACCGCACCAGCCACAGCGCGAACCCCGCCACCAGGAGCAGCGCGATGCCGCTCACCACCAGCTCCACTTCGAGCAGCCGATCCAGCGTCGCGGACACCTCGGTGAGCGGGATGGCCACGATCAGCGTTCCGGGCCCCGGGCTGAGCGCCGCGGCCACGGCCCGGTACGTCGGGGCACCCCTGCCACCGGTGGTGGTGGTGAAGAACGTCGGACCCTCCTTCGACGATGAGCTGGACCCGGGGAGGTCCTTGGGGCAAACGGGACGCTGGCCCGCCTTGGTCTCGTATCCGAAGAACTTCCAGACGAGTGGAGCTCCGGAACCGTTGCGAACCTCGGCGTAGGTTCCCGGCGGCACCAGGAACGTCGGCGTCTGATGGCCCGGCACCTCACTTCCGAATTGGAGGGCATCCAGCACGGGGCCCTGCGCGGCCACCAGCTGGTCGTCCGTCCGGTGCAGAAGGAAGTTCGACAGCAGCCGGTACGTGGCGACGTTCGCGACGAGCAACCCCGCCGCCACCAGGACGACCGACGTGATCAGCAGGCGTGCCCGGAGGGACACGGCTCACTCCGGGGGAAGGCGAAGGACGTATCCCACGCCCCGCACGGTGTGGATCAACCGGGGTTCCTCGGGATCGACCTTCTTCCTCAGGTAGCTGATGTAGGTCTCCACGATCGAGGAGTCGCCGCCGAAGTCGTAGTGCCATACGTGATCCAGGATCTGATCCTTCGACAGGACCCGACGGGGGTTGGCGAGCAGGAACCGGAGGAGGCTGAACTCCGTGGGGGTGAGGTCGATGACGCGGCCCTTCCGCCACACCTCGTGGGTGTCCTCGTCCATCTCCAGGTCGGCGAAGCCGAGCCGGTCGGCCGGGGGCCCCGAGCCGTGGGCTCGACGGAGCACTGCCCGGATCCGGGCGATCAGCTCCTCCAGGCTGAACGGCTTCGTGACGTAGTCGTCGCCACCGATCGTCAGGCCTCGGACCTTGTCCTCGGTCGCGTCGCGAGCCGTGAGGAACAGGACCGGCGACGGCCGTCCCCGGTCGATCAGTCGCTTCTGCACCTCGAACCCGTCGAGGTCTGGGAGCATGACGTCAAGGACGACCAGGTGCGGGCGGAACGACTCGACGAGCTTCAGCGCGTCGCGACCGTTCCCGGCCGCCGCAACCTCGAACCCCTCGTACCGAAGGGCCGTCGCCACGAGGTCGGTGATGTTCGCCTCGTCGTCGACCACGAGCACCCGCCGCGGGTCGGCCCCGGCGGGATCGCCTGGTGCCGAAGGCTGGTTCGGTCGCGTTGGGCTGAATTCCATGGACCGACCACCTCCTGCCGTGCTTCGGGGTACCAATGAAACACCGGAAGCTGGGAGAACGCTGAGAGCTCCCCAAGAGCTCATGGAGCGGGAGCAGTCGTATCGAGCGAGCCGTCCCGCTCGGGGTCGCGGGCCCCAGGGAGGAACATCACCGCGAGCGTGATCCCACCCCCCAGGATCCCGGCGAGGACCAGCGTGGTCCGGGCGCCGATGGCCGAGGCCACCGGGCCGACGATGGCGAAGGAAAGCGGCACGCCGGCGATCGAGATCATCCAGTCCAGACTGGTCACGCGGCCGAGCAGGTCGCGGGGAACCAGCCGTTGGACGAGGGTGAACCAGATGACGACCAGGACGGTGATGCACGCCTCGGTCGCAAGCGCCACGAGCATGGCCTGCCACACCCCGGTCACCAGGCCGAAGCCCGCCGTTCCGAACATGGCGATCGCCCAGGCCAGGTAGAGCGCCGTCACGGGCCGTCGCGGCAAGGTGCCTCGCTGCCCGAAGAACAGGGCCGCGGCCACCGAGCCGAGGCCGCCGGCGCCGAACACCAGGCCGAGCGCGGTGGGGCCGCCGTGCAGCTCG